>PSMF01000157.1:0-400 GCA_040290005.1 Meiothermus sp. | reverse complement strand
CGGGCCAGCCTCACCGACCTCGCTACCCGACAGGCCCGCTACTTTGCCGACTATGCAAACCTGCTGGAGTACCTCGAGGGGCTCTCTGCCGCTCAACGTCCCCAGAAGGGCGCTCAAGATGAGCCAAACCAGGGCGGGCCTGGTCAGCCTTGAAGCCCCGGGATACCCGGTGCTCCGCGACGGTTGGAGCGCGAACGGGGTGGAAGTCCGGGCCGACCGCCTCCCCCGGTTTGGCCCCGGGCGGGGCGCGGTGCTCTGGCTGCCCACCGGAGAGGCCTTCTACACCCCCGTAGTCACGCTGCAGCTCCTCAATCCATCGCAGGGCCTCTATGGAGTGGGGTTTGCGGGCTGCACCAACCCGCTGCCCCCCACCGAGGGGGCCCGGCTCTTCCCCGCCTTG
>PSMF01000156.1:0-6446 GCA_040290005.1 Meiothermus sp. | reverse complement strand
AGGTGCAGGTGGATTTGATTCTGAACTAGCTCCGCTCTGGGACGGCAAAATCTCATTGCGTCCCCGACGTAAAAACGCTTGGGGCGGGAGGCGGGAAGCAGGAAGCAAGGTCAAAAGCCTTAGCTTCCCGCTTCCCGCTTTTCCATCCGGTAGACTCAGCCATGCAACCGCCCAAGCAGATAGACCAAAAACCCGAGGAGCTAAAACCCGAGGTTGACAAGCTGCACCACGAGGATTCTTGGCGGTTGTGGCGGGTTTCCTCCGAAATTGTCGAGGGGTTCGAGGTGCTTTCCGAGATGAGCATGCCGCTCGTTTCGGTGTTCGGCTCAGCACGGTTCGGGCTCGAGAACCCCTACTACGCCCAGGCCGAATACCTCGGGCGGCGGCTGGTGGAAGCCGGGTTCGGCGTGGTCACGGGTGGGGGGCCGGGACTGATGGAAGCGGCTAATAAGGGCGCATACCGTGCCGGAGGGATTTCCGTAGGGCTGAATATCCGCCTCCCCCACGAGCAGGAGGCCAACCCCTACCAGACCCACGCGCTGAGCTACCGCTATTTCTTCACCCGCAAGCTGATGTTCGTGCGCTACGCCAGCGCCTTCGTGGTGCTGCCGGGCGGGTTTGGCAGCCTGGACGAGCTGAGCGAGGTCATGGTGCTGGTCCAGACCGGCAAGGTCCACAAGTTCCCGATTTTCGCCATGCCCAAGGCGTACTGGTCGGGTCTGGTGGAATGGATGAAGGCGACAATGCTTGCTGAGCAAGCAATTTCGCCGGAAGATTTGGACCTGATTCAGCTCGTGGACACGCCAGATGAGATTATCGAAGCCCTCACCGACCCGAACAGTTCTGACCCCTAAACCCCCACACGCTCCAGCACGTAATTGCTCGAGTAGAAAAAACCTCGTCCTGCACCCGAGACCTCGAGTCCTGAAGCGCATGGGGGATGTTTCGCTACCGCCCAACATGAAAAGGGTTGGGCAAGTAAGTTTGGGGCGCATCATCACGGCAAATTCACCTAACTTTGTGGTTCGCCGTTATGCAGGTAACATAAAGACATGGAAATCTACACGGGAACCGGCGGCTACACCAACGACGACTGGGTGGGCCAGCTTTACCCGCCCGAGGCCAAAAAGGACGAGTGGCTCTCGATTTACGCCCAGCACTTCAACGCGGTGGAGCTGAATTCCTCGTTCTACAACATTCCCGGCCTCAAAGCGTTCGGTGGGATGCTGAAGAAGTCGGGTGGGCGCGTGCATTGGGCGGTAAAGATTCACCAGAGCATGACCCATGAGCTAAACGCCACCGACGACGATTATCAGCGCCTGTTCGAGTCGGTAGCGCCACTACGCGACGCGGGCGTGCTGGGGCCGTTCCTGGCACAGTTTCCGCAGCGCTTCCACCGCACCCCGGAAAACCGCAAATACTTCGCCGCCCTGACCGAGCGCTTCTCGGATAAGCAAAAGGCTCCCGGTGGCCTCGCCGTCGAGTTCCGCCATAACTCCTGGGACAACGATGAGGTGCGCGAGGCGTTTAAGAAAGCCGGACTAATTTGGACCAGCACCGATTATCCGCCGCTGCCAGGGCTGCCGAAGAACGAGCTTCACGTCACCTGCGAAATCGCCTATATCCGACTTTCCGGGCGCAACAAGGAGAAGTGGTATGAGGGCAAAGACCAGTCTGAGCGACACGATTATCTGTACAGCCCGGACGAGCTGAAGGAATGGGTGCAGGTTCTAGCTGAGGCACAAGAGCAGGAGAATCTGACCCAGGCGTGGTTTATCTTCAACAACACCACCAAGGGTCACGCGCTGAAGAACCTCGAGATGCTAGGCAAGTTGCTCGAGGAAGCAGGCTTTTAGTCCACTCTGGAACGGCGATTCTTCCTCACCTCAGAGACGCATTTTCTAAGTGGGCTCGAGCTTATCCTCAGACTTTCCTACGTCCCGCCGACTAAGGAAAAACGCGATCCCGACAGCGATGAGCACCGCCGAGAAGATGTAGGGATATTCAGGACGCAAGCCATACAACGACGTTCCCATTATCGGCCCTAGCATCCGGCCTAGGGCCTGTGCTGAGCTGGATAATCCCGCCACCGACCCCTGTTCGTCGTCCGAAACCGCCAGCGACTGCGCCGCCGAAACCCCCGGCCCAGCGAAGGCCCCACCCGCGCCCAGGAGCACCAGCGAGGCCGTGAGCAGCAGGAAAGTTTTCGCGCCAACCAAGCCCAAATACCCCACCAGCGCGAGCGGCAGCCCCACCGCCAGCAGCGTGCGCGGCGACCACTTCACCAGCCGCACCACGAAGCCCTGAATAAACACGGCCACTAAGCCAAACGCCACGAGCGCAATACCGACGGTCTGCGCGGTGCGCTCGGCGCTCAAGCCCAGGCGGTCTTGGTAGTAAAACGCGACGGTCTGCTCCATCGCCACCGACGAAAGGTTGACGATGAGCCCCAGCAGCAGAATCGGCCAAATGCGCGAATCAGTCCAGGAGAGTTTGGGAGGCGTGGACGGGCGTTCTTCAGCTTTGCGCGACTCGGGCAGAGCAAAATAGACGAATATCGCGTTGAGCGCTGCCAGTCCCGCCGAGAAAATCACCGGCACGAGCAACCCGAACCCTGAGAGGGCCGCGCCAATCGCCGGGCCGAAGATCACCCCCAGGCCGAAAGCCGCGCCCAGCAGGGCGAAGTTTTGGGTGCGTTTTTCGCGTGAGGTCACATCCGCCAGATACGCCTGCGCTGTCGGCAGCGTCGCCGAGGAGAATGCTCCGCCGAGGAGCCTCGAGAGGAGCATCAGCAGGAACACCGGAAAACCAGTCAGTACACCTTTGAACCCCAGCCAGCCGAACAGGGCGAAGAGGAAAAACCCCGCCGAGAAGCCCAATATTCCCATCAGCAAAATCGGCTTGCGGCCTGCGGTCTCGCTGCGGCGGCCCCAGTAGGGAGCCAGCAAAAACTGCATCAGCGCGTAGCCGGTGGAGAACAACCCGGCCTGGAACTCGGAAAAGCCCAGCTCCCTCGCCAGCGGTCCGATGATGGGAAACAGGATGGAGAGGCCGAGAATGCTGTTGAACAGCGTTAGGAAAAGTAGGGCCAGCGGACTCACAGCGACCAGTTTACGCCTGGCTCGAGGACAAAAGTTTTAGCGGGGTTACGCTCAGCGGATGGGCCAGACCACCTCGGTGCGGTACTCTGCCGGAGTTTGGGCTTGCGTGGGGCCGAGCAAATAGACCTCTCTGGGCGCACCCACCGATTCGCGTCCGTGCTCCACCATCCAAGCGACCAGACGCCGATAGGCTCGACCCACTTCCGCGTAGGGGCCTATGTGCAAGGTGTACGCCACCGGTCCGGCAGAAAGCAGCGAGGGCACAGCACTCACCGGCCCCTCGGTGGGAACTCCGGCTTCGACCTCCATCTCCTCAGCGTACTAGGCATCGGTATAGAGCGTGTAGGACGGTCCTGCTGGGCGAACTCCGCACCGCCCCAAGGCGGCGTACACGTCGCTGAGAGCGTTTCCGACAGCGAGGCCAAGATTGCTGCTGTTGACGAGTACCCGCTTGAACAAGACCTGTTACACCGCTTCCTCCCGTACCTTCACCGGATAATCGCCGGTCCCATGCTGAGCGAGACGCTCGAGCGACCCCATCATCTCCTGATACCGCGCAACCTGAGCTCCTGATACCGAGCAACCTGAGCCTCAAGCCGGGTTTTGTGTCGCTCCAGACAAGTTTTTATCACATTCGCATCTTGCTCAGCGAGTAAAGCGCGGATTTCCTCCAGGGGCAGCTCGAGGTCGCGCAGCAGGCAGATGCGCTCAGCCTCTCCCACCTGCGCCAAGCTGTAGTAGCGGTAGCCCGAATCGGGGTCTACCAGCGCAGGTTTGAGCAGCCCCAACTCGTCGTAATGGCGCAGCATCCGCACGCTGAGACAGTTGACTTGGGAGAAGCGTCCAATGGGGAGCAGGTTTTTCATCGTTTGCGAACAGGGTAGCGGAGAATCGTTTTGAGCTTCTCCGGCGCGGTCTTGGTGAAGTCGCTGAGGTAAATTTCGTGGTGCTTACCGTGCATGGTATACCCCCGTTGCAGAGATGGCCTCGTGCAAAAAGGCGACGGTAGGGCCTTCGGCGGCGAATGGGCCAACATGGAGGGTCTGGGCAGACAAGCCTTCGTGGAAGCGCTCGCGCCTTACTCTATCCAGTCCGGTAGGGTTTTTCTTGCGCCGCACCGCTTCCCTAACGGGCTCGAACCTCTCTGGGGTTACAGCCTCGGGTTGGGCAATCATCAACCTCCAGTGCCACTCGTCCTTGCGCCGCATTAACTCGTCGTAGGCGGTTTCTGACAGGTCTTCCACCCACCACAAGCCCTCGAGCGGCCCCACCTTGTGCTCCACGCCGTTCTTCTTCAGCGCGAACTTGAGCGCACACGATAAGGTGTACAGCGCACCCACTGCGTCCTTGTAGGCTTGCGCGGTGTTGGGGTCACCCCTACCGTCTACCATCAGGAAGTTTGCGGGCGGAACTTCCACCAAATGGACCTTGCCCTCCCGCGCTTTATACGGAATTTCAGTCGCCGGAGCCGTCACGATTTAGCCCCCCCAGAACAAGAATGAACCCTCTCACCGTGGGAGGGTCAAGAGGGCTCAAACTCTACAAGGCTAAAACCTTCGCCAGCTCGTACTTCTGCCGGTTGATATCCTTGCGCCCTCCCACAGCTTCCTCGAGCGGCGTGTAGGCGATTTCATCGTCAATCTGCCCTATGGCTACGCCGCTTTTCCCCGCGATGAGCGCGTCCACGCAAGCCGCCCCCAACCGGCTCGCCAGCACCCGGTCCATCGCTGTCGGGCTCCCGCCACGCTGGATGTGGCCCAGTACCGTGACCTTGGGCTCTATGCCGGAGCAAGCCTTGACCTCGTCCGCTAAGCCCTGTGCGCCGCCCTTGTAGCCGCCCTCGGCCACCACCACAATCGAGGAGCGCTTGCCTTTCGCGCTAGACTCGCTGATCACCGAAGCGCAAACCGGCGCGGGGATGGGGTCTTCTGGCAGCACGATGACCTCGGCCCCACCCGCGATGCCCACCTCCAAGGCGATAAACCCCGCGTGGCGCCCCATCACCTCGATGAAGAAGACGCGAGAGTGGCTCGCCGCGGTGTCACGGATGCGGTCAATTGCGTCCAGGGCAATGTTCACCGCAGTGTCGAAGCCGATGGTGTAATCGCTGCCGTAGAGGTCGTTGTCAATGGTGCCGGGTGCGCCTACCACGGGAATGTCGTGCTCCTCCATCAGCTTGAGCGCACCCCGGTAGCTCCCGTCCCCACCGATGCAAACCAAGCCCTCGACCCCGGCAGTTTTCAGGTTGGCGGCGGCCTTGGCGCGGCCTTCGGGGGTCATAAACTCTTTGCTCCGCGCGGTAAGCAGCACCGTCCCTCCCCGCTGCAAGGTATTGGCAACATCGCGCGGCCCCATCGGGATTAGGTCGCCCGCAATCATGCCCTCGTAGCCACTGCGGATGCCCACGACCTCGAGGCCCTTGGCCGTCCCCACCCGCACCACCGCCCGAATTGCGGCATTCATACCGGGGGCATCGCCCCCGCTGGTAAACACTCCAATTCGCTTCATGTGGAAACCTCGTCGAACGTCCAGCGTCTAACGACGAACGCAAAAAAACAGAGGACAGTTTACTCATTTGTGGGCGAGTGTGTAAGCCTCATTGCGTGGGACTCCGGCATCGGTTAGCGCTTTGACCAGGGCTTTTCCAGTCAGACCTTGGGTTTTGAAGGTTTCCAGTAGCTCTTCAGCGTTTGGCATTCGACGTTCGACGTTCGACGTATTTGGAGCCAGCACCAGCACAAACTCGCCCCTGGGCTCGGCGAAGCGCTCGAGCGCTCCTCCAAGCGTTCCCCGCCAGATTTCCTCGTGCAGCTTGGAAAGCTCGCGGGCGACGGTGAGGGAATGCTCTGCGCCGTAGAACTTGATTAGGTCCTTCAAGGTGTCTTGGAGACGGTGCGGAGCCTCGTAGAGCACCACGGTGCGGCCCGTGGAGACCGACTCGAGCCGTGCCCGGCGCTCGGAGCTTTTCTGAGGCAGGAAACCCTCGAAGGCGAACCGGGCAGTGGGCAGCCCCGAAGCTACGATTGCCGGGATAAGTGCGGTAGGGCCGGGTAAAACCTCGACCTGCCAGCCTTCTTTCAGCGCCAGGGCGACGAGTTCCGCGCCGGGGTCGGAGATGCCTGGCGTGCCCGCGTCGGTAGCGTAGGCCACGTATTCATAGCCCTCGAGCAAATCCTTGGCTCGAGAAACCGTGTGCTGGTCGAGCCGGATCATGGGCCTCGAGATGCCAAAATGTTTGAGCAAAATGCCGGTGCGCCGGGTATCCTCGCAGGCGATCACCTCAGCTTCCTTGAGAATGCGTAGAGCACGCAAAGTGATGTCCTCGAGGTTGCCAATGGGGGTGGG
>PSMF01000155.1:0-6469 GCA_040290005.1 Meiothermus sp. | reverse complement strand
CGCTTGGCTAGATGGGGTTGAGCGCCCCTCCCACGCTTTGGGGGCTGGGGCGCTCCTTTGACCTTGTTCAGGGGCTATTTACCGCTGAGGTTTTGGGCCACCATCAGCGGCTGAAAGCTGAACACTCCCACCGTGTCGGTGTCGACGTTCACCTGCACTGCGTGGACCCGGGCACTGCCGAAGACCTCGAGCCGGATGAAGTTACCTAGGTTGGAGCTATCGGTCTCGCGGTACCAGGGGTTGTCCACGATAAAGCTGTGCGAGTCGCCGTGAACCAGCAGAACCGGCTTACCGAATCCCTTGACCTTTTTCTTAAGCAGGGCCAAGGTTTCAGTGAAACCCGAGCGCTTGTCCTCATTGGGTTCCTCAAACATCATGTCGGCCTGCATGAGCAGCACGATCGCCTTGACCCCCTCGGCGGTGGCCTTATCGAAGGTGCTCTCGAGCCAGGCCAGGTTGGCGGCGTTGCGCTCGATATACTCGTTCACCGCGGCCTGGTCGCGCTGGAGATTGTTGTTGCTGCCAACCACGTGCAGCGTGACGAAGAGCACCCCGCCCATGCTCCAGCGCCGGTTCTCCACAAACTTGGTGTACTTGGGGTCGGCGCTTTGCGACTCGAGGGTCATCTTCTGTACCCCGAAGCTCTGGTTGTTGGGGAAAAAGGTCCGCCGTACGAAGGCCAGGCGCTCGAGCGGGTCATACTTCCCAGCCTTTTCGCGGTGGCAGTCGGTCCATTCGTTGTCGCCCGGAGTGTAGATCAGCGGCGCGGTGAATTTGTTGAACAGGTCGCGGACCTTGAGCATGTACTCGTCGGTGCAGGGGCTCGAGCCCGATTTGATGTCCCCCACGTGCACAACGAAGCTGGGCTTGGCCACGTTCACCACCTCGATCAGGCGCTCGAAGGGAGCCATCTCGCCGTAGGGCATGTCGCCTAGGGCGACAAAGGAAAACCTCTCAGCCAGGGCGGTCGAAAGCGCCAAAGCCAGAACCAAAACGAAACTGCGCAGTAGATGGGTCATGTTGCCTCCCGCGGCGATGCTAAAAGGATTTTGTCAGGGGAAGATAAAACCCCGATCCCCAGCGCGGCTCCCCCTTGATCACCGAGGCAGCCCAGGCCAAAGAACAGCACAAAAACCCTGCAACCAATGACCACAAGCTGACAAAAGGCTCATAGCTTTATCCGGGAGTGTGTCACTATGAAGCGATATCAAGCATTGACTCGGCGCGAGATGCTCAAGCTTGGCGGCGTGGCCGCCGGAGCCCTGACCCTGGGCTCGCTCATCCCCGGGCGGGCCCAGGCCAAGACCCTCAACACCATCGCCCTGCCGCCGGACTGGGCCAACTACGGCGAGATCATGGCCACCTTCACCCGGAAGTACGGCATCACCATCAACAACGCCTCCCCCAATGCCAGCTCCGCCGAAGAGCTACAGGCCCTGCGCTCGCTCAAGGGCCAGAGCCGGGCTCCGGATGTGGTGGACGTGGGGCCCTCGTTTGCCATCCAGGGCAAGCAGGAAGGGCTTTTTGCCCCTTACAAGGTCCGCACCTGGGACTCCATCCCCGCCAACATGAAAGACCCCGAGGGCTATTGGTACGGCGACTACTTCGGGGTGATCTCCTTCGGGGTAAACACCAGCGTGGTGAAGAAAGTGCCCAAGACCTGGGCCGACCTCAAGGACCCGATGTACAAGGGCCAGGTCGCCCTCAACGGTAGCCCGCTCACCGCCGGGGCAGCCTTCGCCGGGGTATGGTCAGCGGCGCTGGCCAACGGCGGCTCGCTCGACGACATCACCCCCGGCATCGAGTTTTTCGCCCAGCTCAAGAAGATGGGCAACTACATCCCGGTGGACGCCACCCCGGCCACCGTGCAGACCGGTCAGACCCCCATCGTGGTGGACTGGGACTACCTCAACCTGGGCTACTCTAAGGAGTTTGAGGGCAAGCTCGAGTGGAAAGTGGTCGTCCCCAGCGATGGGGTGTATGGCAGCTACTACTGCCAGGCCATCAGCGCCAGCGCCCCCAACCCGGCCAGCGCGCGGCAGTGGATGGAGTTTCTCTACTCCGACGAGGGCCAGCTCCTCTTCCTCAAGGGCTACGCCCACCCGGTACGCTTCAACGACCTGGTCCGGCGCAAGGTAATCCCGGCTGAACTGCTGGCTAAGCTCCCGCCCAGCGAACCCTACGCCAAGGTGCGCTTCGCCACCCAGAACCAGCTCAAGAAGGCTCAAGAAACCCTAAAAGCCCAGTGGGCCGCCAAGGTGGGCTAGGCGTCGGATGGACGGGCTCAATCGGCTGCTGTTCTCGGGCCCCCTGCTGCTCTTTGTAGGGGCCTTTCTCTTGCTGCCCAGCCTTCAGATCGGGGCCTCAGCCCTCTCCGACGGGCACGGCGGGCTGACCCTCCGCTACATAGAGGCCCTGGGCCAGCCACAATACCGCACAGCCTTCCAAAACAGCGTGCTCCTGAGTGGAACCACCGCCCTCCTGGGCGGCCTCCTGGGCACCCTGCTGGCCTTTCTGGCCAGCGGGAGGCGGGGCTGGCTGGCCGAGGCGGTGACCGCCTTCAGTGGGGTGGCGGCCAACTTCGCCGGGGTTCCCCTGGCCTTCGCCTTCATCGCCACGCTGGGCACCACCGGTCTACTCACCCAGTTCCTCAAGCAGGCCCTGGGTCTCGACCTCTACGGCTCGGGCTTCAGCCTCTTCTCGTACTGGGGGCTGGTGGTGGTATATCTGTACTTCCAAATCCCGCTGATGTTCCTGGTGATGACCCCGGCGGTGGCCGGGCTGCGCCGGGAGTGGCGCGAGGCCGCCGAAGGGCTGGGGGCCACGCCTTTCCAATACTGGACCCGGGTGGTTCTTCCGCTGATCCTGCCCCCTGCGCTGGCCGGGACCATCCTGCTCTTCGGCAACGCCTTCTCGGCCTACGCCACGCCCTATGCCCTGACCTCAGGAGCGTTGCCGCTGATTCCCTTGCAGATTGGCAGCGCACTGCAAGGCAATGTCGCCGCCGACCCGCAGCAGGGGGCGGCCCTGGCCCTGGGGATGGTGGCCTTGATGTTGGTCTCGCTGGGGCTCTACTTCGCCCTCGAGCGCCGCAACTCCCGTTGGAGACAGCGATGATCCGCCGCCTGCTGCTGGCCCTGTTCGGGCTGTATTTTCTGCTGCCCCTGCTAGCGACCGCAGTCTATAGCCTGTGGGCGGGGGGCAACCGCTACGACCTCTCGGCCTATGCCCGCATCCTGGCGGAGCCGCAGTTTCGCAGCACCTTCACCCTCTCGCTGATCCTGGCCGTGGAGACCGTGGCGCTCTCGCTGCTCCTCCTGATCCCAGCGGTGTTCTGGGCCAACCTGCGCTGGCCGGGGTTGCGCACGGCGCTCGAGGTGGTATCGGTGCTGCCCTTCGTGGTCCCGCCGATTGCGTTGGTGGGTGGCCTGACCGCACTCTACAAGGGCCCGGCGTGGTGGATCGGCACCCCGCAGTTCCTGATCGTGGGCTACACCGTGCTGGCTCTGCCCTATACCTACCGCGCCCTCGATGTGGGGATGCGCTCGATTGACCTCAAGACCCTGAGCGAAGCGGCCCTCAGCTTGGGATCGGGCTGGTTGGGGCTGCTGCTGCGGGTGGTGGTTCCAGGCATTCTGCCCTCGATGCTCAGCGCCGCGCTGCTCACCCTGGCCATCGTGATGGGCGAGTTCACCTTCGCCAACGTGCTGCTCTTCAACACCTTCGCGGTGTTCATCAACTATGTGGGGCAGACCCAGGGCACCGGGGCGGCGGCGCTCTCGCTGCTGAGCTTCGGGCTGACCTGGCTGGCGATGATCGCCATCTTGCGCGGCAGCCGCCAGGGCCAGCTCAGCCTAGGCGGGGGGCGCTGATGGCGACGCTGCGGTTGGAGGGACTGGGACGGCGTTTTGGGAGCGTCTGGGCCCTGGCCGCTTTCGATCTGGAGATCGGTTCGGGCGAACTGGTGACCCTGTTGGGGCCCTCGGGGTGCGGGAAGACCACCCTGTTGCGGATCGTGGCCGGGTTCGAGCAGCCCAGTGCGGGGCGGGTCTGGCTCGAGGGCGAGGACATCACCGCGACTCCGCCTAACCGCCGCCGGATGGGCATGGTCTTCCAGGCCTACAGCCTCTTTCCCAACATGACTGCTGAGGACAACGTGCGCTTCGGCCTGCGCCTGCGCGGGTTGAGCCGTGCCGAACAGGAGCAGCGGTTGGCCGAGCTGTTCAAGCTGATCGGCCTCGAGGAGGCCCGCCGACGCTACCCGCACCAGCTTTCCGGCGGGCAGCAGCAGCGGGTGGCGCTGGCCCGAGCCCTCGGGCCGCAGCCCAAGGTGCTCCTGATGGACGAGCCACTCTCGGCGCTCGACGCCCAGGTGCGGCAGAGCTTGCGGGACGAGATCCGCCGGATCCAGCAGGCCGAGAAGATCACCACCCTATTCGTCACCCACGACCAGGAAGAAGCCCTGACCCTCGCCGACCGGGTGGTGGTGATGAACCGGGGCCGCATCGAGCAGGTGGGCTCGCCACAGGAGGTGTACTTGAACCCAGCCACCGCCTTCGTAGCCGGATTCGTAGGGGTTTCCTCGATCCTGGAGGGCGCATGGGCGACCGGTCACCGCGTGCAAACCGGCGCTGGTAGTCTGCCGGTGGCCCCCGCTGAGCACTCCATCGGCGCAAAGGTGAGGGTCTTCCTCCGACCCGAGAACCTGCGGCTGGCCCGGCCCGGTGAAGAGGGCCTCGAGGCCCGCCTCGAGGTGATCACCTTCATGGGATCGTTCGTGCGGTTGCAGGCTAGGCTATGCGACGGGCAATCGCTATGGGTGGACGAGGGGCTCGAGAAAGCGCTCCAGTGGCGGGTCGGAGACCCGGTGAGCGTGACCAACCCCAGCCGCAAAGGCAGCAGCTGGATCTCCCGCCCTTGACCTGGCGGTCCACAGGGGCCAGGGGGTTGAAGGAGAAGGCTTCCAGGGCGGCTGCCGTCGGAAGCTGATGGCGCGGAGGTTGACCTTGGATTTGAGCCCTCGGCTAGATGGGTGGGGATGGGTGCGTAAGTCCAGGTATTACGACAAGAGCCTGGGCCACCCCATGCATAGGAACGTCGTGTCCAGGGCTATACTTAGAGGGTGGACCACGAGGAGTACGGGCGCTGGCTCGCGCAGGCCAGGCATACCCTGGCCTCCGCGCGGCGGGACGCTGGAGGTAGGGATTACGACTGGTCCTGCTTCAAAGCCCAGCAAGCCGGGGAGTATGCCTTGAAAGGCCTGCTGAGGGGCTTGGGGAGACCGGCCTACGGCCACAGCCTAAAACGCCTTCTCGAGGCCCTCGCAGAGGCGGGAGTGGAGGTGACCCAGGAGCTAGTAGAGGCCGCTCAAGAGCTGGACATCCACTACGTACCGGCCCCCGAGGGAAGCCCTTTTGAGTTCTACAATCCCAAGCGGGCTCGGGAAGCTCTGGAAGCCGCCCAGCAGATCCTGGCCTGGGTGGAGGGACTTTGGAGAGGAGGACGGTCCACTTCATGACCCGCCGGCGCTCGAGCAGCGAAGGGAAAAGCCTGAGCCAGGCCCTGGCCCAGAGGGCTAGGGAGCAGGAAGCTTTGATTCAGGAGGCCCGGGACTACGCGCAAAGGGTCCGAAGGCGGCTGGGGGAGGCCAGGATCTACCTGTACGGCTCCGTGGCCCGGGGGGAGTTCAACCTGGAAAGCGACCTGGACATTCTGGTGGTCTGTGCTGCCTTACCCAAAGACCCCTGGGAGCGCGCCCGACTGCTCTATGCCCTGCGCCAAGGGCGGGAGGAGCCCAAGGGCCTCCTTCCCCAGGAGTTTGTCCGGCTCGAGGCCAGGGGAGGGCTTTGGTTTTTGCAGGGAGCGCTGGAGCTCTGAAGCGCCCGCCGCGAAATGGGGCCAGCCCAATGAAGTAGCCCTCGGGGGCCACGAGGTTGCCGGGGCGAGGCCTAGGGCTCGAGCCAGTCCACCCCTAGCCGTTTGAGGTGCCGATCAAAGGAGGCCACTCCCCCACCCAGTTCCAGGGCAATCCCGGCTAGATACGCGTCTTCGAAGTCCACCTTGTGCCGCACCACCAGGGCCAGGGCGATCTCACAACGCTCGCGCTCCAGCACCTCCACTGCCCCCGAGGCAAAGAGCTTCAAAAGTACGGATTCGATATCCACATAGGACATGGCGTACGGCTTCTTCAGCACGTACACCACATCGGCCAGGGTGAGGGGCTCGAGCACCAGCCGCACCTCGCCCGCCTGTCCCCGTTTGAGCAGGTCGCGGGCCTTAGCCGCCTGGTCCGGCGGGGTCTTGGTAATGAAGCGCAGCAGGACGTTGGCGTCCACAACGTATAAGGGGGTCTCCTTGCTCACCTGCTCCTCTTCAGATGCCGCTCGCGCATCAGGCGCTTCTCCGCTTCGGCGCCGGGGAACGGCACCTCTGTACCCGGCAGGCTGTCGAATAGTTCGTCAACGCTCAT
>PSMF01000154.1:5127-6617 GCA_040290005.1 Meiothermus sp. | reverse complement strand
TTAACGCACAAGTGACACCCAAAGCTCTGGATGCGTTTCGCCAGGGCCGTATCAACCTTTTCGAGTGCGAGGGCTGCGGTTTCCAGGGCCGTGTGCCGGTGCAGTTGATGTATCACGACATGAACTTAAAACTCGCGGTTTTGCTGGTCCCCTACGAAACACTCGAGGACAGGAGCGTTCTACAAATGTTCAACCTTGATGGCAGTTTAGCCCTCAGCGAAATGGAACTTGACCTCACAAAGAAGACCGGAGCTGAGTATCTAGCCCAACCCCACATTGTCCTGAGCATGGGAGAAATGCTGGCCTACGTACATCTACGCGAATCGCTTTGGATTTACCACAGTGGTAGGGCAGGACAGCCTTGAGCGGTTCAGCCCTCGAGCCGCAATATCCCGCGCTCCAGGGCCACCGTCACCGCCGCCGTGCGGTCATCTACGCCCAGCTTGCCAAAGGTGTGGAGCAGGTGGGTTTTCACCGTCGCCTCGCTGATCTTGAGCGCTCTCGCCACCTCCTTGTTGGAGTAGCCTTTGGCGACGAGGGAGAGCACCTCGAGTTCCCGCGTGCTCAAATTTTCCTCGGCGGGGCCGCGCATCCGGCCCAAGAGCCGGGCCGCGATGGGCGGAGAGAGCACCGCCTCACCACGGGCACACAGCCGCACCGCGCGAAAGAGTTCTTCCCTGGGCACGTCCTTGAGCAAGTAGCCGGTGGCCCCGGCCTCCACCGCACGCACAATTTCTGAGTCGCTGTCGTAGGTGGTGAGCACCAGCACCTGGGTTTTGGGGTGCTGGGCGCGAATCTGCCGGATGGCACTCACCCCGTCCATCTGCGGCATCCGCAGATCCATCAGCACCACCTGGGGCCGCAGCTTTTCCACGTGGGCTACTGCTTCCGCCCCGTTGCCCGCCTCGCCTACCACCTCGAAATCCGGCTGCGAGTTGAGCAGCCCAGCCAGCCCCGCCCGCACCACGGGATGATCGTCTACCACGAGAATTCGAATTGGGTTCATAGTTGTTGAGGGCTCCGGGGACTGGGGTCAGGGTTCGGAGGAAGGCAGAGGGCTGAGGGCAGCAAAGTCAAAGGCCCTCGGCTCTATGCCCTCTGGCCTTTGCACCCCTCCCGGAACACGGCCCCCTGACCCTGGTTCCCTTATCATGTCACCACCTCCACCCGCTCAAGCGGTGGGTCAAGGCTCACCGCCAGGATGGTGCCCAGCCCACGCTCGCTCTCGAGGGTGAACATCCCGCCCAGCCGCTCCACCCGCTCGCGCATCGAGCGCAGACCGAAACTGCCCACCAGCGCCGGTTGTAGCCCCACCCCGTCATCCTGCACGTCCATCAGTACCAAATCGCCCAGATAAGAGAGGGTAAGCGAGGCGGCCTTGGCCTGGGAGTGCTTGCGCACGTTGGCAAAAGCTTCCTGGGCGATGCGTAGCAGGCTCACCTCGAGCTCGGGATGGAGTGCCCTGGGCTCGCCGGTCACGGTGAGGCTGG
>PSMF01000154.1:0-5110 GCA_040290005.1 Meiothermus sp. | reverse complement strand
TGCACCCCGCTCTCCTCCTGCCACTGCCGCAGAAAGCGGCCCAGCGCTTCGGGCAGTGAAGCATTTTCCAGAATCTCGGGGCGCAAGGCCCAGACCATCCGGCGCGCCTCGGAGAGCCCTTCCCTGGCGGAGTTTCGGGCCTGCTCCAAGTAGCGACTGGAAGGGGTTTCGTTCTCGGCGGCGGCCTCGGCGGCCTCGAGCTGCACCACGATGCTGGCGAAGTTTTGCGCCAGGGTGTCGTGAATCTCCCTGGCGAGACGCTGCCGCTCCTCCAAAACCCCGGTCTGACGCGAGGTCTCCAGCAGCTCACGCCGGGTATCCCACAGCTCCTGCCGGGCTTTGGCCTCCCGAACCAGCACCTCCAAAGCAAACAGCGAATACCCCGCGAACAAGAACGCAATGAAGACGAAAAAGGCCAGTCCCAGGTTGGGATAGGCCGCAGGCTGGGATAATACGCTCCATGCGGCCCCCCGCGGGCTCTCACGCTGGACGATCTCGAAGGTGACTTGCAAAGGCTCTTGGGTGGCCCACCAGGCCGAAAACCCCACGATCCCCACCACCAGCACCAGCGTGGCCCATAGCGGCATCCAGTACCGGGCCACCACCGGGATCAGCCCCAGCGCCAGAAATGGTAGATAGTAGCGGGTTAGGCCACCCAGCACCAGCGCCCCTGCCAGGGCCAAGACCAGCAACTCCCAGGTCTTGCGGTTGCCGGGGCGCACCCCCCACAGCACCAGCGCGTACAGGGCCAGCGCCCCGCCCACCCGCCAGGCGGTCTGCCCCAGGTCGTTGATGGGCAGGGCGGTCGAGAGGGTGATGGGCCGCGCCGGGACCAGCAGGGTGAACCCCAACACGGTGAGCAAGTTGAGCGCGGTGAAAAAAGCCACCACCCGCGCCACCGGACGCTCTAAGAAAAAGGCACCCATTCTCGCTAACATCTACGAGCTAATTGTACCGCCCGAGGGTGAGAGGAACCGGGAGTCGGTCTAAGATTCCTTCATGCCCCCCGTCCAACCCGTCAAACCAGGGCCGGGCCAGGAATCCGTCTGGGACTACCCGCGCCCGCCTAGGCTCGAGGCCGTTTCCAAAGGCATCCAAGTCAAACTCGGGGGTTTGACCGTGGCCGACACGGCCCGCGCCTACCGCGTTTTGGAAACCAGCCACCCACCGGTGTATTACATCCCTCAAGCAGATATCCACATGGATTTATTGGAACCTACTTCCCGCCACAGCTTCTGTGAATGGAAGGGCAGGGCCTCGTACTGGACGCTGCGGGCGAACGGTCAGGTGCTGCCCAACGTGGCCTGGGGTTACCTGAACCCGAGCCCTGGATTCAAAGACATTGCCGGATACCTAGCGTTTTATTTAGAACCCCTGGAGGGCTTCGTGGACGGAGAAAAGGCTCGCCCCCAACCCGGAAGGTTCTATGGCGGCTGGGTGACGAGCGATGTGGTGGGGCCCTTCAAAGGTGAGCCGGGGACCGAGGGATGGTAAGCCTCGAGCCCCCTCTTCGGCGAGGGCTCGAGGCACAAATTGCAGCGTTTAGTAAGAGAGCAGCTTCTGCATCAGGTCTTGCTTGTCGTTGCTGATGTCCACGATGTTCTCGAAGCTAAACCCCAGATAAATCATGGTGGAAGTGCCCGCCGTGCCGACGTTCTTGCGCCCGGTGGCGATGGCGTAGTCGCCGGTCGCGGCGCTACCGCCGCCGTCGGGGTCGAGCGGGGCAGTGAGCAGGGTGTCGGTCCCGGCTTTGGGGTTGATGGGGTCGGTGTAGGTGGCGATGGGCGTGCCGCTGGCAACATCCAGGCTCAAGCCATCTGTGACAGTTCCGCTCACCTCTGAGGCGGTGAAACCCACGCCGTTGAGCTTGTCCGCCGCCGCGCCTTGGGCCCCGATGTAATCAGCCAGGAAGGTATTGGTGGTGGAAATCCAGGTGGCGCTCGAGCCGAGCCCGTAGATGTAGCTGTCAGCAAAGATGATAACCTTGCGGTTTCCTTGGTTGAGGAAGGCTTTGAGACCGGCCTCGTCCGCCGAGGAGACTGTGCCCGAGTTCCCCCCGCCGTACTCATCGCCGGTGTACCCAATCGCGGTCTGGTAATCCTTCATCTGGGCGAAGCTGGGGCCGTTGGAAGGCGCACAGGGGACCACGTACTCGTTGTAGCCCACGCTCAAAGCGCCGAGGATGCTACGGAAGATGGCGTCCGAGGCGGAAGGCGTGGCACTGGGGTTGGCGGGGTTCTGGTTGTTGGCGCTGCAATCGTCGTCTACCAGCAATACTGTCTTGGGCGCGGTGACTTTGAGGGTCAGGGGGGCGGTTTTGTTCAGGGCTCCGCTGATGCCCCGCACGGTGAGGGTATGGTCACCCGGCGGCATGCTAGCGCCGGCCGTTAGGGCCAAGGTGCTGCTGCCATCAACTGGGTTGGGGGTGAAGGCCCCGCTTACCTTGTCGGCGGCTGCGGCGCCCACCACGCTCCCTTCCAAGCTCAGGGTGACATCGCTTGCAAAGCCTCCCGTACGGCTAACCGTGAGCGTGCTGTTGCCGGTTCCCCCCGCCGCCAGGGAAAGCGTGGCCGGGCTCGGCGAGAGGGTGAAATCGCCCCCGGCGGGCGGGGCCTGCGTGGTCGCGCTGGCTTCCATCCCGGCGCTCGAGCCGTTCACATTCACCGCCTTGACGCGGTAAGTGTAGGCCGTGCTAGGCATGAGGCCGCTGTCCTGGAACGTCGTTCCGTTCAGGCTAGCCTGAACGGTGGCGTAAGCGGCAGAACCGGTCTTGCGCTCGAGGCTGTAGCTGGTAGCCCCCGCCGAGGCTGTCCAGGCCAAGTTAATCTGGGTGCTGCTGGTCGCCGTCGCGGTAAAGCTCGCCGGGTTGCTGGGCGGAGTTCCAGCAGGAGGAGCCTGCGTCGTCACCGAGGCTTCCTTGCCCGCGCTGCTGCCGCCCGCGTTCACCGCCTTCACCCGGTAGTTGTACTTGGTGCTGGCGGCCAGACCGCTGTCGGTGAAGGTAGTCGCGGTGAGGCTGGCTTGGATGACGGTGTACGTGGCGGCGCCGGTTTTGCGCTCGAGGGTGTATCCGGTGGCCCCGCCCACCGCGCTCCAGTCTAGCTTCACCGAGCTGCTGGACTGCGCCGCGGCCGTGAAAGTAGCGGGGTCAGAGGGAGGGTTCTTCGTCGTTCCACCCCCACCACCGCAAGCCGCCAATAAGCCGAGAACCACTGCCAATGCACCTGCCCAAATCCTTTTCATACTGCACCTCCTGGTGTGCGCCCAGAAGGTAGATGAAGCCGCGTCACCGGAGCGCGACCGTTAGAAAAACAGCTTGGGCAGCTAGGATAACTGCTCAAAGGAGGCCGAGTTTATTGACCGGCTCGAATCGAAGTTTACCAGTTCAATGCAGAACACAGAAATTGGCCTGTTGCATATTCCCGTACAGAGCAGAATCTACTTCGCAGGAGAGGACGAGGTGTCAGGGCTGTCGAGCGACTCGAGGTTCTCTAGGTCACGCTCGAGCACAGACGCAACCTCTTGATATGGCAAATCCAGCCCTGAGACCGCTTGTAGGCTCGCACCTTCGGTCTCGAGGAGATATCTGAGCAGCGTCTGTGGGCTGGCAAAATAGCGCTTCTCTTGGGTTACGGTGTTGAGCAGCGAGGCCCGCCAGCCCTCCGGCTCGTCCAGACCGGGTTCTTTCCAAACACGCAAAACATAGAGTTGCCCTCTGTACATAGCCTGCCTCGGCCAAAGACTAGCTCACAGGACGTGACTGAAGCGTCACCTGGGAGCCCTCAGACACCTGAGGGCTCTTCGGAGTAGCCGTTCAGGGCACCATGTTTAAAGCCGCGGTGATGTCCAGGAGGCCCGCTCCGCAACTGCCGCCCACACCGGGCACGCAGGCTCTAGCATTTGCCGTCCTGAGGACGATGGTGGCGTAATCGGCGGGGCTCAGGGTGGGGTTCTTAGCCACCATCAGCGCCACCGCGCCAGATACATAGGGTGCGGCGAAGGAGGTGCCGTCGTAGCCGTCCAGGCCGCCGGTGGGCGTGTAGGTGGCGATTCCCGCCCCCGGCGCGACCAGGCTCACCGAGGTGTTGGCGGTGGCGAAGTCGGCGTACTGGAATTTGGAGTTTATGGCTCCCACCGAGAGCAGGCCGGGGATATTGGGCGCGTAATAGGCGGGGTAGGCTCACAGGTTGTTGCGGTTGCCGGGATAGGCATTGCGGTCCCTGGTGTTCCCCGCCGAGGCCACCACCGTCCCCGCCGCCGTGACATCGCGCACGGCCAGCTCGAGCACCTTCGAGTTGAGGGGTGTGCCAAAGCTGGCGTTCACCACCTTGGCTTTAGAAGCCGCATAGCACAGGCTACGGGCCGCCTCCACATCGGTGCAGCGCCCATCTTTGTAGCAAGTCTTGACCGGGAGAATGGTCGCGCCTTGGGCCACCCCGACCGGGGTTCTGCCGCTGGGCAGCCCGGAGACCAATCCGGCAACCCCCGTGCCGTGCCCAAGCTGACCACTGGGGTGAACAAAATCATCGTCGGTGCTGCCAAGGCCGGTAAAGTCCCGGCCTGGGGTCAGATACAAGGCGCTGATGGGGCTGACCCCAGTATCGAGCACGGCGACGGTCACGCCGCCGGCGCTGTAGCCACCTGCGTTAACTGCTTTGTAGCCCCAGGCTGTGCCGACGCTGGCAACGAGACTCGAGCTGCCCCCAGTGATTAGGCCCTTCGGAGCAATGCCATAGAGTGAATTCACCCCCGCAACGCTGTTAGCCGCCTGTTGAAGCGCGAAGATAGCCTGCGCCAAGCTCATGGTTGAGGGTTTTAGAAATCGAGCTAGAATCTTACCGCAGGCATAGCTAGGCTGGGCAGTGAGATCTAAAGCATAGGCGGCAATTAGCTTGAGACCAGCTTTTTGGGCAATCTGGATTAGGGTAGGCGTCCAGAATGCAAGCCCGTCGCCGGGGCGGTCAAAAATCGCCACCAGTTCATCCCTCGAGTAATCCACGTCGGGAATCAGAAAATCGAAACTCCCATCTGCTTGCCAATCCAGACTCACCGCACTCAGTGCTTGAACGCCGTGATTGGGCACTTCAAACTTGGAAGAACACGCCGCTAA
>PSMF01000012.1:0-48214 GCA_040290005.1 Meiothermus sp. | reverse complement strand
GGGCGACATCCTCGAGCCTGCGGTGCTCCTGGGCGATGTGGGCGTAATCTTCTAAGGCCATCACCCCGCCGTTATCTCTCGTAAACTTCTCGCCCGTACTCCGCGACGAACTCTGTGCCGAACCCCTCGGCCATTCGACGCACCAGGGTGGATTTACCCGTGGATTCCGCGCCCAGGAACACGGCTTTTTCACCGGGTCGAGTTGGCGGAGCAGGTGCGTGTAGACGCTTGAGTCCACCAAAGTTTCCAGCTCCCCACATAGATAAGGATTCAACCAGGTTCCACCGTAGGCATCAGGTTTCGCGCTTTCTGCTAAACCTCACAGGACTTCGCGCACCCGAGTTCCCCAGATTGGAAACCGCTTGCGCTCGAGGTCTACCAGGGCGTGTTTTGCCCCAATGTGCTGGGCAAATCCCGCGCCGTAAGCCTCGCTCGTGTACACGCGGACCGCGTGGAGGTCCTGACGCTCGAGCCACCCCTTCACGAACTCGCACTGGGTGAAGTCATCCGCAGCGTCTGGGGGCGGGTTTTCCGGCACGTAGATTTTCGCGCTGGGATAGAGTTCCCGGAGCCACGCAGCTCGGCGTTCGGCAGGCATTTCAGGGAAGTCAGGGTTGGCGTAGACGAGGATAATAAGCTCGTCAATGTTCTCGTCCTCGAGCGCGGTTTCAATCAGAAACTGATGGCCCTTGTGCGGTGGAGCGAACTTCCCGACAATCAGCCCGGTTCCCCGGCGGTCAGGCCCCATAGGCGGCCTCCACCCGGACGGCCCTTTGCTGGTCTTGCCTGCGTCACTCGAGCCACCCCCACACGCTCAAAGAGGCCAGCACGAACTGCAAGCCGAACTGCGCGGGGAGCCCCAGGTGCCAGAAATACACCACCTGCACCGCGTTTACGAGTATCCACACCGGCCAGCTCCAGGCCCACTTGCGCGTGGTGGCGAAGTTGGCGACCAGCGCGAGCGAAACCGCTGCGAACTGCACCCAGTCCCAGCCCTGCGCGAAGTCTACCTCGACGCTATGCCCTTGGCTGGCGCGAATCTTCGTTCCCGTCGGGTCGAAGGCAAATCGCCAGTTTGTCGTTCCCGGCTACCACTTGCTCTAAATCTTCGCGGGTGATGGAAACGTATTTGCTCGAGAACGTCGTAATCAGCGTGTCCACGCCGACCCAGCCGCCCCGCTCGAGCTGCAAACCCAAGCTCTCCGGCTCGTGCCGCAGATGCAGCGATAAGCGCTTGCTGATGCGTTTTTGTTGTTCAAGTTTAAGCAACATGACGTTGCTCCTAACGTTTGAAGGTGTAAAGCTCAGCCGGTCTAAAATCCGTGCCGGTCTCGAGTTCTCCCGTTGAGCGCAGAAGCCCTGAGGTCAGCATCTTGCGCCGGAACGAGTCCTTGTTGAGCCTGCGCCCCAGAATCGTCTCGTGGACTTCTTGCAACTGGCGCAAGGAGAACCGCTCGGGCAGCAGCTCGAAGCCGATGGGGACATACTCCAGCTTCCCCCGGATTCTCGAGAGCGCCATCTCCAAAATCTCGGCGTGGTCGAAGGCCAGCTCCGGCACTTTGCCGATCTCGAAGAAAGCGCTGTCCTGGGCCAAATTCCTAATCTTGCCCGCCTCCACCAGCGCGTAATATGCCACGCTGAGAATCCGCATCCGGGGGTCGCGCTCTGGGTTGCCGAAGGTGTAAAGCTGCTCGAGAAAAACACCCTCGAGCCCGCCTTTATCACGCAGCACTCGAGCCGCCGCCGCGTCCAGCGATTCTTTCATGCCCACGAAGCCGCCCGGCAGGCTCCAGAAGCCCTTGAAGGGGTGTTCGGCCCGCTTAACCAGCAAGACCTCGAGCCGCCCCTCACGCAGCGTCAGAATTACCACATCCACCGTAACCGAGGACCGCTCGAACTGGCTAGCGCCGTAGGTCTGGAGGAGCTTGCGCTCCTCTTTGGAGGGTTTGCGAGGCATCTCACTTACCCCTTATCTACATTGAGCAGATATGTAATGTGTAGCTAAGTCAAGCAAAAGGAGGATGGCCTAATCGTGCCGGGCTTGCTACTCTAGGCTTGGTTATGAGGCAAATCTTCGAGGGCAACGAGTTCGCCGAAAACCCCGAGCCGAGGGCCTTGTGCGTGCTGGTGCTGGATACTTCTGGCTCGATGTCGGGCAATCCCATCGCCGAGCTGAATGCCGGACTCCAGCGCTTCAAAAGCGACCTGGTGGGCAGCCCGTTGGCGGCCAAACGGGTCGAGGCGGTGGTCGTGACCTTTGGCGGCGGGGTGAGGGTGGAAGGAAACCCAACCACCGTCGAGAACTTCTCCGCACCCAACTTACGGGCCAGTGGGAACACACCGCTCGGTGCGGCTTTGAACACCGCGCTCGAGCTCATCCACAAGCGCAAAGAGGAATACCGCGCGGCAGGCATCAGCTACTACCGCCCCTGGATTTTCGTTTTCAGCGACGGGGAGCCCAACGACGCCTGGCAGGAGGCCGCCGAAGCGCTCGCCGCCGAGGAGGATCGCAAGGGCGTGGTAGTGTTCGCGGTCGGGGTGGACGGGGCCAACTTCGATGTGCTGCGGCAGGTCTCGCGCAAGAACGCCCCCGTGCGGATGAAGGACGTGGGGCACTTCGCCGAGATGTTCCGCTGGCTGTCCAACAGCTTGCAGCAGGTTTCGAGCAGCCGGGTGGGCGACCAACTCCGGCTCGAGCCCCCCAAAGACTGGGGCGTCATCGAAAGTTGAGCGGCTGGCGGGTGGTGGGGGCCTCGGTGGAGGGAAGCAGCCACCGAGCAGCGAGCCTCGGCTGCGACGATGCCCACGCCTATTTTCAGGCGGAGGGCTTGCTGGTTCTGGCTGTCGCAGACGGGGCAGGATCGGCGCAGTTCGGCGGGGAAGGGGCCAGAATCGCGGTAGAAGCTGCGCTGGGCACGTTGATAGACAGCTTGGGTGAACCCGTTAAGGACTGGGATGAACTGTTACGAAATGCGGTGGCGACAGCGAGGTACGCACTCAAGGCCGAAGCCGCTTCGCGCGAATGCCCGCTAAGCGAGTTTGCAGCCACGCTGCTGTTAGCCGTTTGCACACCCGATTGTCTCACCGCCGCTCAGCTCGGGGACGGGGCGATCGTCGCACGGCAAGCAGGGGGCTGGGAACGCCTTTGTAACTCACAAAAGGGCGAGTACATCAACGAAACCGCGTTCCTGACGGTGACGGAGCCAATGCAATATCTTTCGACTCGAGTTCAACCCGCCGCCGACCTCGAGGCGATTATCCTGCTCACTGACGGGCTCGAGCCCCTGGCTTTCAACCTGCGCCAAGGCCAGCCGCATTCGCCTTTTTTCGAGGCGCTGTATCGCTTCGCCCGCCGAAATGAGGAAGTTGCGACCCTGACCGCTCAACTCTGCAACGAACTCCGCTCCGATCGCCTCGAGGCCCGCACCGACGACGATAAGACGCTGGTGATCGCCGTCCCCAACTGAATATGGCTTCCTCGCCCCTGGCCCTGCTGCGCTGCTTTACCGGAAGCGGGAAATCCCTGCTTCTGACGGCGAAACTCGGCTCTGGTGGGGAGGGCGACATCTACGAGGTGCTGGGTCAGCCGAGTTGGGCCGCGAAGGTGTATCTGCCGAAAAATCGCACCCCTGAGCGTGAGGAAAAGCTGCGGCACATGGTGGCCTACCCGCCGCACGACCCTTTTGGGCAAAAGCACGTCGCCTTCGCCTGGCCCTTGGAACTGCTGTACGGTGAAAACCGCGAGTTCATCGGTTTCGTGATGCCGAGGCTCGAGACCCACAAAACCGCCCTGCTGTTCCAGATTTATCACCCCGCTGAAGCGCGAAAACGCGGCCTGGGCTGGCGGTTTCGCATGGCGGTAGCCCATAACCTGAGCGTGGTGCTGGGGGAGCTGCACGCCAAGGGCTACGTGGTGGGCGACCTCAACGAGAGCAACCTGCTGGTGGGCAAAGATGGCCTGGTGACACTCGTGGATTGCGACTCGGTGCAGGTGCGCCAGGGGCAGCGGGTGTTCCACTGCCGGGTGCAAAAGCCCGAATACACCCCGCCCGAGCTCCAGGGCCAGAGCTACGCTGATGTGACCCTCACCCCCAACCACGACGCTTTTGCCCTAGCGGTGCTGATCTTCTACCTGCTAATGCAGGGGCACCACCCCTTCGCCGGGCGCGGAGTACAGACCCCGGAGGAGGGTATTGCCGCGGGGCGCTCGGTGCTGACGGGGCTCGAGCCCGCCGTCGGCACACCGAACCCTGCCGTGCTGCCGCCCAGCCTGCGGCGGCTTTTCTTACGGGCCCTCGGGAAAGGCTATCGGCCAAGTGCGGAGGAATGGAAAACCGCGTTGGAAGGCGAGTACGCAGCCCTGAAGCAGTGTCATAAAGTCCCTTCCCATCAATACGGCGGACATTTGAAAACCTGCCCCTGGTGCGACCCGGATTCGCTGCCCAAACTCGCTCCGCCTTCGCCGCTGCCGGGGATGATTGAGACTTCCGCACAAACCTCCCTCGGCGTCGTCCCATCCGCGTTGCTCGTAGGTTTATTCCTCGGTTTATTTAGGTTGGGACTGGAGCTAACTCCAGGATTGAGCGGGGCGCTGAACTTCGGGAATCTAGTCGGTGAAAAGGTGTTGTGGACGTTCCAAACCGGATTTGGCAACTCAATCAGCGTGGGGCT
The DNA here is from genome assembly GCA_040290005.1 of Meiothermus sp. Lineage (GTDB taxonomy): Bacteria > Deinococcota > Deinococci > Deinococcales > Thermaceae > Meiothermus. Next base: position 43,543 of record PSMF01000012.1, on the reverse strand, counting down.
GGGGGCTTTCTACGCTTCCGCTTTGACCCTGTGCGTTCTAGGCGCCTGGGTGCTGCGGGAGAGACGTTGGCAGTCAATCTGGCTGGCGCTAACCGCGATAATTGCTGTTCCCTATTTCGCCCTACCGAAGCTGTTCGGCATTCTCGAGCCAAGCCCGCTCCTGAAGCCACTTTCCTACCTTCACGTACTCACGTTGGTGACGGGAGAAATCGCGTTGGCCTTGACCGCTCTTCCAGGCCTGACACTGATGGTGGGGCTCGAGGCCATCACCAGGCCCCTGCACGGCTTGGGTGCAGTCTGGGCCTGGGGTTTGTGGGGGGCGGGGTTTGGGTTCGTGCTCGGGCTAGAGGAAGCGCTCTCGGTGCTCCATCAAAAGCAGCGGAAAAATCAGCTTTTGATAGTTTATGTCTTGGTTTGGGGTGCTGTTGCTCTCACCGTAAGGTAGGGATCCCGACCCCCTGATCTCTACACACCTTTCACCTGGAGGCCTCATTGACAATCATCCCCCAGGCGTATATAGTTTGAGAAAACGATTTCTATAAACTTATGAGGAATATAGCAACGCTCTCCGATGTGGCTTCTCGTGCAGGTGTATCCCTGTCCACGGCAAGTCGGGCCTTGAATGGGTTAAGCACCGTAGACCCGGAACTCCGCGAGCGGGTGCTTGAGGCTGCCAAGGCGCTAAGGTATCGGCCAAATCAGGTAGCCAGGAGCCTACGTGAACAGAGAACCAGGATCATCGCCCATGTCACCGCTGGGATCACCGCCTCGTTTCACGCCACCCTAGCCCAAGGGGTCCAGGACGCGGCGTTCAATCGAGGTTACACCATGATTTTGGGAAACACCGGGATAGGACTGGACGGGGAGATTCGCTATCTTCAGGTCTTCGAAGACTACAAGGTCGACGGAATGGTTGTGGTCCCGGTGTCTAACGTGGACCCCTACCTCGAGCGGCTCTCCGAGCGCCTGCCTATCGTAGAGGTGGACCGCAGCTTCGGCAGCTATAGCAAAAGCACAATTCTGCTCGACAACGCCGGGGCGATACTCGAGGCCACCGAACACCTGGTAGCGTTGGGGCACCGACGGATCGGCCTGATCTACGGGATTGAGCCGGTGAACACAGAGGTTGAGCGCTCAGAGGGGTTTGTCAAAGCCCTTCAGGCCCACGGCCTCGAACCCGACCCCGACTGGATGGTGCGGGACCACTATACCGAGGAAGGCGGCTTCCGGGCTGGGCGCAGGCTGCTGGGCTCCAGCAGGGGAGTGACCGCCGTGATTGTAACTACCAATGAGGCCCTAGCAGGCCTAGTGCGAGCCGCTCGCTCACTGGAACTCACCATCCCCACCGATCTCTCGGTGATCGGGATGGACGATGCCCGTTGGACTCAACTGATGGAACCTCCCCTCACCGTGATCGAGCAGCCCGCCTATGACATGGGGTATGAGGCTGCCAATGTCCTTCTGGACTACCTCGAGCACGGCAGGATTCGCGGGCCCCGCGTCCGCCGAATGCCCGCCAAGCTCATCCTTCGCAAGTCCACAGCAGTCCCGAAAGCGAGGTGAAGCGTGCAAAGACCCTGCCCACCAACTTTGGCCGTTTGAGAAAACGTTTTCTCAGGTTTATGTCGCTAAGGAGGAGCTATGAGGTTGATTAATTCTGTGGTTGTTTTTCCCCTGGTCCTGGTGCTGGGGGCGGTGGCCCACGCGCAGCAGATCACGGCTTGGGTGATCGACGGTGACTCCGAACGTCCGTTCTTCACCCAACTCGAACCGGCTTTCAATGCCGCGTTCAAATCTAAGGGAATGTCGGTCAAAGTAGTTCCTGTACCAAACATAAACGACGCTCTACAGTCAGGATTTCTGAGCGGGAAGCTACCCGACGTAATCATGCTTGATGGCCCTAACATGGCCAACTATGTGTGGTCTGGTCAACTTACTCCTATTGACAGCTATCTCGACAAGACCCTGCTCGACGACCTGCTGCCAGCCATCAAGGATCAGGGCACCTACGGTCCTGACGGTAAGATGTACTCGGTAAGCCCCTACGACTCGACTGTGCTCTTGTGGGGCGACAAAAAGTACCTCAAAGAAGCCGGGGTGCGTATCCCCACTAGTCTCGAGGATGCCTGGAGCATAAGCGAGTTCGAAGATGCGCTAGCCAAGCTCTCCAAGGTCAAGGGTGTGACCTGGCCGCTGGACATGAAGCTCAATTACGGTGGAGAGTGGTTCTCCTATGGCTTTTCTCCCTTCCTCCAAGCCTGCGGAGCGGACCTGATCAACCGCAAGACCTGGAAGGCTTCGGGCACTCTCGATTCCCCTGCCGCGGTCAGCGCGCTCACCCGCCTGCAAAGCTGGTACAAGAAGGGCTGGATCGTACCGGCCAGCGCGGGTGATAACCGCTTCTACGGCGACAAAACCGCGGCTTTGGTCTGGGTGGGCAACTGGATGTGGCGCACCCATAAGGAGGGTCTCAAGGATGATCTAGTGCTGATTCCGGCCCCAAAGTTCTGCGGCAACAAGCAGGTCTCACCCAACGGTGGCTGGAGTTGGGCTATCCCTAAGGCCAGCAAAAATAAGGAAGCAGCGGGAGCTTTCATCAACTTTGCCATGTCCACCGAACAGGTCGCTAAGTACGCCGATACTACAGGGTATGTGCCCTCGAGGCGCTCGGCGCTGAGCTTGAGCAAGCTCTACGGCAAGGGGGGCGAGGGGGAGCTGATGGCCGAGCAGTCGGCTAAAATCGCGCTGGTGCGCCCGGTGCACCCGGCCTACCCAGTAATTTCGAAGTCCTTTGGCGACGCCCTGCAAAACATCCTCAACGGCGCCGATGTGAAAACCGAGTTGCAGCAGGCCGCCCAGAAGATCGACCAGGATATCCAGAACAATAAAGGCTACCCGCCTTTCAACAAATAGCTGGTATCTCGCGTCGGGGTGGCCCTAGCGGCCACCCCCACCCAGCCGATCCCCTTTACCTTTCCTAGTGCGCAGGGAATCGAGGAGGTAGCGTGCGCCAAATCAACGAATATCTGGGCGAACTGGTGCTGATACTGCCTGCCAGCGTGCTCTTGGCAGTGTTCACCGTGCTACCCTTCTTCATGGCGGGGTATCTCTCCCTAACCGACATCCGCCTGATCCCCCGACCGATCCCCACTGAATTCGTGGGGCTGCAAAACTACCGCGAGGTTCTGAGTTCTCCCGAGTTCTGGCAGGCTTTCCGTAATACCTTCGTCTTTGCCCTGCTGGTCGTACCCTTCCAATGCGCCATCTCGCTTGGGATGGCCCTGTTGCTTAACAGCTCCCTGCCGCTGCGGTCGTTCTTCCGCAGCGTGGCGATGCTGCCCCTGCTCACCCCCATCACTGTGACGGTGGTGATCTGGGCAGTGCTCTACCGCATCCCCGACGGATTCATGAACCACCTGATTAAAGCCCTAGGGTACTCGGGGAACTACATTGACTGGTTGGGCAGTCCCTTCTGGGCCTTGCCGGCCATCGTGCTGCTGTCGGCCTGGGCCACCTTCCCCTTCCAGATGCTGATCTACCTGGCCGGGCTCCAGGAGATTCCCCAGGAGCGCTACGAGGCCGCCCGCATTGATGGAGCAAACGGCGGGCAGCAGTTCCGCTACATCACCTTTCCGGGGTTGCTCAACACCAACATCTTCGTGCTGATCATTACCACCATCCAGGCCTTCAAGCTCTTCACCCAAGTCAACATCCTCACCCACGGCGGCCCCAACGGGGCCACCCAGACCCTGGTGCGCTACATGGTCGAGGAGGGCTACACCGCTCAGCGCATCGGGTATGCCTCGGCGGTCGGGGTGCTGTTCGTGATCCTAGTAGGCGGTCTGGCCGTCGCGCAGCGCCTGCTGCTGAAGAACGAGTAGGTGTGCCCATGAAACTTCTCAGACTTCTGTTGGCACTAGTGCTCACGGTGATCGTGCTGGGACCCGTCTCGATGATGTTCACCCTCAGCCTCAACCCCGACGAGCAGGACATCCTGGTAAGCATGGGCTCGCTACGCTCCTTTATCCCCGAGGTGTTCTCCCTGCAGAACTACCGTGAAATCCTCAGCGATCCTTTCGAGTCCATCACCCGCTATTTCCTCAACACCCTGATCGTGGTCGTGGGTATCGTGGGGACTGGGATCCTGGTCAACTCGGCGGCGGCCTTCGTGCTGGCCTGGGGCCAGGGGGACTACCGTAAGTGGTATCTAGCGGTGATCATCGCCATCTTTGTAATCCCCTTTGAGAGCCTGACCCTGCCGCTGCTGCTCATCGTGGGTCGGTTGGGCTGGATTGACAGCTACCAGGCCCAGATCGTACCGTTTATTGCCTCGAGCTTCTCGATCTTCCTGTTCTATCAGTTCTTTTCCAAGCTGCCCAAAGAGCTCATCGAGGCTGCACGGATCGACGGCGCTAGCCCATTTCAGATCTACTTCCGCATAGCCTTACCGTTGAGCACCCCTATCATCGCCACCGTGGCGATTCTGGGCTTCCTCGACACCTGGAACAGCTATCTGTGGCCGCTGATGGTCACGCGCGGCACCGAGTTTCGCCCGCTGGGCGTGGCGATGGCGGCCTACTTCGGCACCAAACAAGCTTACTGGGGCAACATTATGGCCTTCGCAGTGCTAATGTCGTTGCCGGTAGCCCTAGTGTTCCTGGCGTTCCAGCGCTGGTTTGTGGCTTCGGTGGTGGGCTCGAGCGTGAAGGGCTGAACTCGATCTAGGGATCTCTATAGCAAATGGAAACTCTGACGATGGACGAATCGCCCTACCGACCCCGCTATCACTTTACCCCTAAGCGCAACTGGATCAACGATCCCAACGGGCTGGTCTATTTCCAAGGCGAGTACCACCTGTTTTATCAGTACAACCCGGCAGGCTCCGACCACGACAACATAAGTTGGGGGCACGCGGTAAGCTACGACCTAATGCACTGGGAGGAGTTGCCTGTGGCCCTCCCCTACGCCGACGGGGTGATGGCCTTCTCGGGTAGCGCAGTGGTGGACTGGGCCAACACCAGCGGGTTCGCGGCGGGCGAGAATCCTCCGCTGGTGGCGGTCTTCACCGGCCACCATACTATCCAAAAGCGGCAGGATCAGCGTCTGGCTTATAGCACCGACCGAGGCCGTAGCTGGATGTTCTATACGGGCAACCCGGTGCTAGACCCTGGCCTGAGGGACTTCCGCGACCCTAAGGTGTTCTGGCACACCGCGAGCCGCAAATGGGTAATGGCGGTAGTACTCTCCAATGAACATAGAGTGCGCTTTTATGGCTCCCCTGACCTCAAGTCCTGGGAGCACTTGAGCGACTTCGGCCCGGCCGGAAGTATAAAGGGGATCTGGGAAGTGCCGGAGTTGCTCGAGCTGCCCCTCGAAGGCCATCCCGGCGAAACCCGCTGGCTGCTCAAAGTAGACGTGGGCGCGGGCGGGCCTTGGGGGGGTTCGGGGGCGCAGTATTTCCTCGGCCACTTCGATGGGGCACGTTTCATACCCGACCCTGGCGATTTAGCCACGCCGTGCTGGGTGGACAGGGGCAAAGACTTCTACGCCGCCTTATCCTGGTCGGACTTGCCAAACACCCATGCAGGGCCAATCTGGCTGGCCTGGATGAACAACTGGCAGTACGCTAAAGACCTCCCCACCCACCCCTGGAAGGGGGCACTGACGGTCCCGCGCAGGCTATCCTTGGCCCCTGACCCAGCCTGCGGGGAGTTGGTCCTGGTGCAAAAACCGCTGCCCGAACTGCAGAAGCTGCGCTCGAGCCATCTCCGTCTGCTGTCTCAGCGCCTGGCAGCGCCCCTGAAGCTCGGCCCCCAACCCCCTGTGCTGGAAATCCGCGCAGAGTTCGTCCTGGAGGCCGCTCGTGAATTCGGCCTGCGGCTGCGGGTAGGGACCGGAGAGGAAACCAAGGTCGGCTACGACGCGGCCAAGGGCCAACTCTTCGTGGACCGACGGAACTCCGGCCCGAGCGGTTTCAGTCCCGACTTCGCCCAAAAACACACCGGCCAACTGCGGCCAGAAAACGGTCGGGTCAGCCTGCACCTCTTCTTGGACGCCTGCTCGGTCGAGGTGTTTGCGGATCAGGGGCGTTTGGTGATGACCGATCTGATCTTCCCCAACCCCACAAGCAACGGCCTCGAGGTCTACGCCGAGGGCGGGAGCGCCTGGGTGGAATCGCTAGACGTCTGGAGTCTTGAGGTTTCCTCGAAATAAAAGCGCCCGGAGTTCACTCCAGCGCTATACGGTCCGTATGGTTTGAGCTTTTGGAGTGTATGGCGTTTTGCGTTTGGCGTTTTGCGTTTTGCGTCTCGCGCCGTACGGGGTCTTTTCCTATAGCATCTCAGGACGTTTGGTCTTACACTTTTTTATTGTGTTAGCCGCGCGGGGCATTGCCACCGCCAAACACCCACCGGGAGGGCAAACCCAATTGGAGAAACTCAAACGCTACACCCCTAAGGATGCCGAGGAAACCTACCTGGTGCCCCATTGGGCCGCCGGGTTTTTTCGTGTGGGCGAGGACGGGCAGCTAGAAGTCACACCCGACGGGAACGGTGGCCCCAGTGCATCTTTGTATGAAATCGTCTCGGACCTGCGCGACGAGGGGCGCCCGCTCCCGGTGATGCTGCGCTTCCCGCAGATTCTGGAAGCCAGGGTCGTCGAGCTGAATGAAGCCTTCCGCAAGGCAATGGAAAAGTACGAGTACAAGGGCACGTATCAGGGCCTCTTCCCGGTGAAGGTGAACCAGAGGCGCATCGTCGTGGAAACGGTCGCCAAGGCCGGGAAGCCCTACGCGCATGGGCTCGAGGCCGGTTCCAAGGCCGAACTCGCCCTGATTCTGGCGCAGGACACCCACAAGGACGCGCTCATCGCCTGCAACGGCTTCAAGGACGACGACTTCATCCGCCTGGCCCTGATGGGGAAGAAGCTGGGCAAGAACGTGGTGATCACGCTCGAGAAGTTTGGCGAGCTGGGCCGGGTGATGCGGCTGGCGGGGGAACTCGGCGTGGAACCGCAGATCGGCATCCGCTACAAGCTCAAAGCCAAGGGCTCGGGGCAGTGGGAGGAGTCCGGCGGGGAGTCAGCAAAGTTCGGCTTCACCACCGTGGAGATCATCAAGGCGGTGGAGATGCTCGCGGGGGCTGGGATGTTGGGCAGCATCGCTATGCTGCACTCTCACATCGGCAGCCAGGTCACGGATATCCGCCGGATCAAACAGGCTGTGCGCGAGATCGCCCAGACCTACGTGCAATTGAGAAAATTGGGCGCTCCGGTACGGTACCTGAACTTGGGCGGCGGGCTGGCAGTGGACTACGACGGTTCCAAAACCTCGTTCTATGCCTCCTCGAACTACTCGCTGGCCGAATACGCCGAGGATTTGGTGTACGTGACACAAGAGGTCTGCGACGCCCACAGCGAGCCACATCCCCATATCGTCACCGAGAGCGGGCGGGCCATCACCGCGTACCACAGCGTACTGGTACTCGAGGTAGTAGACACCATCCGCCCGCCGGGCGAGGAGAAGGTCGAGCTGCCCAAAGACGCCCACCCCATCGTCAAGGACATGTTCGACCTGGCCAAAAGCGTCTCGGCCAAGAACTACCGCGAGGTCTATCACGATGCTTTTTCGGATAAAGACACCCTGCAAAACCTCTACGACCTGGGGCTGGTGAGCTTGCGCGATCGGGCTGTGGCCGAAAGCCTCTTTTATCAGATTGCCCGCAAAACCCTCAAGCTGGCCTTGGAACTCGACTACCCAGCGGACGAACTCGAGGACCTGCAAAAGCTCCTGGCCGACAAGCTGGTCTGCAACTTCTCGCTGTTCCAAAGCCTTCCCGATTCCTGGGCCATCAAACAGATGTTCCCCATCGTACCGCTCTCCCGCCTCGACGAGCGGCCCACTCGAGAGGCCACGCTGGTGGACATCACCTGCGACTCCGACGGCAAGTTCGACCGCTTCATTGACCTGCATGACGTCCGCGACACCCTGCCAGTCCACGAGATTCGCGCCGGGGAGCGCTACTACCTGGGGGTCTTCCTCACCGGGGCCTACCAGGACGTGCTCGGCAACTCGCACAACCTCTTCGGGCGCATCGGTGAGGCGCACGTCACCGTAGACGACGAAGGCTACGACATCGAGCGGTTCATCATGGGTGAGAAGGCGCGGCGGGTGATCGAGAAGATGGGCTACGAAGATGACGAACTGAACGAGTCGGTGGAGAAACTGGTGCGCTCGTCCAAGCTGACCCCGGCGGAGAAAGGCACGTTTATGGAGCAGTACGCGCGGGAACTGGTGGGGTACACGTATTTGGAAGATTAGTACCCGGCAAGCGACGGCTGAGGCGCGTAGAGGCTGGCCCTTTCCCTATCGCATTGATCACGGTTGTGCTCACGCCGGGCACAAAGCTGTGGCACAGCTATGATTGAGCCTGTGGACTACGACGTGCTCGTCGTCGGCGCGGGGTTTGCCGGTTCGGAGGCGGCTTACGCGCTGGCAAACAGGGGCCTGAAGGTTGGGCTGATGACCCAGAGCCTGGACAGCGTGTTTCTGCCGTTCACGCCGATTGCAAGACCATTCCCTGAAGGCAGCTTGCTTGCTGAAGTTGGCGAGGAGGGCTTGAAAGGCTGGGAGTTGCACAGCCAGGCGAAGTACAAGCTCGAGGCCCAGTCCAACATTCACCTCTACCAGTCGTCGGCGACGCGATTAATCGTCGAAGAATCGAGGGTTCTCGGCGTGGAAACCTGGGAAGGCCCGGCCAAACGCGCTCCGAAAACCGTGCTGGCACTAGGGAGTTTTCTCGACCCGAAGCTTTATATAGGCAACGTCGCTGAAGAGGCCGGGCGGCTGTCGGAAGTAGCCTACCCGGATTTATATCAGCATTTGCTCGAGCTGGGCTTTGCTTTCGAGGCTCGAGAGGCCGAAACCCCTGAGCAGAGCGGCACTCCTAGCTATCGTGTGGAATATCAAGTCTTTGCGCCTAACGAGTGGAAACACGAAACCTTCCGATTGCACCGGCTGGAGGGACTTTACGGGCTTGGTTTATGCGTGTTGGGCGAAGGAACCTACGCACGAATGGCAGAGGAAGGAATGCGCTTGGCAGGGATATTGTAGGGGTTTGCTAGTGTCTTACCCCTACGTAAATAATGCAGATTGCGGCTTCTGCACCAGCTCGAGAATCTTCCGGTCTAGACGGGACAAAGGGCGATTTTCAGGCTGCTCTCTTCCATCCCAACTGGCCCGGTAAACCTGAATCGTCAGTTTGCGGTGGGTAAAGGCATGCTGCACGGTTCCGATGAAGTTGGCGGACTCGAGCCCAAACCTTCCCAACAGCTTCTCCAAAGCCCCTTCGCCTTCCTCCATTGGAAATCCCCAAAGCCCGCCCAGGACACGCCCCTCACGCATTTCCAAATGAATTCCGTCCGGCCCGACCAAGACCAACGCCACAGCATCAACAGATTTTCGCGAGCGTTGCTTCGCCGCAGGATAGCGTTCGGGGCTGGTTTTTCCTTGGCAAAACTGGGCAACAGGACACACCGAACAACGTGGGTTTTTCGGCATACAGACGGTTGCTCCGAGTTCCATCATGGCCTGGTTCCAGTCGCCGAGCGATTCGCTCGCTAAAACCTCATCTGCTTTGTCCTGGACTTGTTTGAGCGACGGATTTTCCCAAGCCATCCAGCGCGAAAGCACCCGGCGCACGTTGCCATCAACGGCGGCAACCGGCTCCCCAAAAGCGATGGAGGCCACCGCCGCAGCCGTGTAGGGGCCGAGGCCGGGGAGTTTTAGCAATTCATCGTAGGTGCGGGGTAATTCCCCGCCAACCCCCACAACTGTCTGGGCCAGCTTGTGCAAGTTGCGTGCTCGAGCATAATAACCGATGCCCTGCCAGACCTTGAGAACGGCCTCGAGTTCCGTCTTGCCCAACGCCTCGAGAGTCGGAAACTCGGCCAGGAAACGGCGGTAGTACGGGATGGCCTGGTCTACCCTGGTCTGCTGCAACAGGATTTCGGAGAGCAGGATTCGGTAGGGGTCAGTCTCCCCTCTCCAGGGCAGATTCCGTTTATGCTGGTAGTACCACTCCAGCACCTCTTTTTGAAGGCTCGTATGCAATTCGCTCCCGACGATAAAACCGCGATCATCCATTTATACCGTGGGGAACTCTCGAGGATGGTGGCGTACCGCACCCGGCTCGACACCACTACCAACTGGGCCGTCGTCACCTCGGCGGGTCTGATTACCTTTACGCTGGGCAACAACGCCGTCCCCCACTACGTTTTGCTGATGGCGGTATTTCTCAACACGGTGTTCCTGACGATGGAGGCCCGGCGCTATCGCTTCTACGAGCTCGCGCGGCGCAGGGTGCGGCTCTTGGAGGCCGGTTTCTACGGAAAGATTCTCGGCGGGGCGGATACCGACTGGGTTACCCCTTTGCTCGAGACCCTGACCCAGCCCAAACTTCCTATCACCCTGCTGCAAGCCCTCACCGTGCGGCTCAGGAACGCCTATCTCGGGCTGCTGGGCGTGGTCTACGCCGCCTGGCTACTCAAGCTATACCTGTCTCAAAAACCCTTCCCCGAATCGGCGCAAATCGGGGTTATTTCCGGCTGGGTGGTACTTTCACTCGCAGCACTGGCTTTCCTCGGACTGCTTTTACTCACCCTACTACACGCCGTCCAGGAGGAGGATTAACCCAGCATTCGGCGGTGCTCCACCATCAAGCAGCGGTCTTGTATGACTTCGATTCCGGCAGCTCGCAACCGCTCGGCAAAAGGGTCGTTGAGAATGCCGGATTGGAGCCAGACCAACTTGGGTTTTGCCGCCAAAATGTCGTCCAAATGGTCGGGCAGAACCTCACTGCGGCGAAACACGTCCACAATGTCTATCGGCTCAGCAATCTCCGTCAGGCTGCTGACAATCGGCTCACCCCAGAGTCTTTCGCCCACGTGCACCGGGTTCACCGGCAAGACGCGATACCCGGCCCGGTGCAAGTAGTCGGGTACGAAGAAGGCGGGTTTCTGCGGTCTGGGATTGGCCCCCAGCACGGCGACCGTGTGGGCTGCGCTGAGGAAATCACGCAGGTTTTCCATGGGCGTATTGTTGCAGAAGCTCAGCGACGGCGGTGTGACCGCCCTCGGTCGCCAGTTGCAGCGGGGTTTTGCTCTGAAAGTTCTGCCAGGAGAGGTTGAGCTCGAGGTTTTCCAGGAGCCAGCGGACGACCTGTATATGACCCCTCCCCGCCGCGAAGCCTAGAGCCATACTCGAGCCTTCCGTTGCCCCGGCCTCGGCTAACGACTCCATCAACTCGACGTTTCCGGCGAAAGCAGCGTGGGGCAGCAAGGGGATGCCGTGGGCCCCTTTTTCCTGAGCGAGAGACGGGTCTTCCTCGAGCATCCCTCGCACCTCTTGTACCCGTCCCAGCATCGCCGCCGTGTAGATCGCCAAAGGTGCGCCCTGAGCGAGCAGATGCTCGGCAATCGCCGCGTTCCCGACGTGCGAAGCCCCCTGAATTGCGGTCTCGGTGTCGCCGGGCTTCCACTCGTGCGCCGCGCTCAGCAGCTCGGGAGTTTCGGCGAGCATGGCCTGAACCTTTGCCAAATCGCCGTGCCCGGCGATCACGAACTCGCGGACCCGCTCGGGAGAAAGGTTGTCCATGCTTCCAGCTTAAGCCCGAACTAAGTCGCGCCCGCGAACCGCTCGGGAAATGCTGTCTGAAACAGCTTCCACGACTCCTCGTCCCTGGGCAACCCGGCTTTGCTGGCCCACATCCAGAAGGGGGTGAGGAAACTGCGGCCTAAGCGCAGCTCGAGCTGAAACACCTGTGCCCCCAAGCCGCCTTCCTCCAAAAGCCCGGAGGTCTGGAAGTCGCGCAGGGCGGCCTCGAGGTTATAAGGAATCTGGCGGAAGTCCACCTGGACTTTGCGCGGCTCGAGCCGTCGAGCCATGCTCGTAGCGACCTGGTTCTCTCCGGCCTCGATGACGATGTACTGCGCCCGCGTGTCCCCGTTGAAGGGTGCGCCCACCGCGCCGCTGTTGAGGAAAAGCGACCCCTCGAGCCCGTACATGAATGGGCGGTGGGTGTGCGAGCCGACCAGCAGCCGAGCCGGGTAATCCTGGGCGATCTCGGTGAGCACGTCGAGGCTCTGGTGGTCGTCGTAGCCCTCGCGGTAGTGCCGGGGCGAGCCATGGGTGGCGCGGAGGAAGAGGTTTTGCCCGATGCCCTCGAGCTTATCCAATCCGAACGCTGCCCCATTTTCTTCGATGCCGACCTGAAAGGGCAAAGTATCAATCCAGTCCAGGTGGGCCTGCCCCAACTGGGCCGCTGCCCAGCCCGCAGGCACGAACAAAGGGTCGTCGTACAAGTTCGACAGCGACGGGTCTTGCCGCGCCCACTTCAAAACCAGGTCGTCGTGGTTCCCCAGCGTGAACCAAACCTTGCCGTGCTCAGCCTCGAAATTCCACAGCCGCTCAATCACCTGGCAATTTGACGGCCCCCGATTGACGAAATCGCCGTTGACCACGACCAAATCCGGCTTGACTTGCTCGAGGTCAGCAAGGACGGCTTGAAGCGCCGGGAAGTTGGCGTGGATGTCGGCAAGGACGGCGATTCTCATTGATAAACCCTTAAAGCCATGCTACCCTTCGGCTCATCAGCCTACGGAGTTTGTAGGGGCGGGTCTGAGACCCGCCCCTACCCAGCCCGCTCGTCCATAAATCACGTACAGAACGGTGCATTTTTAATGCCCGAGAAATCCTGCGCCCCTTGCTTACACATGTGTCCATGCAGCATCTTCTTCGGGTTTGTCCCAGTCTTGGCCCAAAATATCTTCGCTAGCAAACGCGGTTTGTCTCGCGCTGGACTCATCGCACTCGAGGTCTTCGATCAGTTCATCCATAACCTTGATTGTAGCGCTTTAGCCCAATCTGAAATCCAATGGGCGCAGGTAAAACTCGTGAATCGCTGTCGTGCTCACCACCGCCACGGCGGGCAAATGCCGCTTCCAGTGCGTCTGGTTGACCAGACGCTTGACCCGCTCCACTTCGGCCTCGGTGTAGCCCATCCGCACGATGTAATCGTCGGGGTAACCCTTGAGGTAGTGCTCCAAGATCACGTCGGCCTTGCGGTAGGCGATGCCTAAGTCAGATTCGTCGGTCTGGCCCACCTCCAAGTCCGCCGTGGGCGGCTTCCCGCGAATCTCTTCGGGCACACCCATGTGCTCGGCCAGGCCCCAGACTTGCGTCTTGTACAGGTCGCCCAGCGGGTTGATGGGGCCGGTATCGGCCACATCGTGCCAGGTGTAGTAGCCGAAGAGCCGCTCGGTCTTGTTGCCCGTGCCCAGGTGCAGCCCGCCGTACTCTTCGGATTTATCAAAGCCGACGATGGTGCGAGCCCTCGCCATTACGTTGCCCTTGCGACGGGCGGTCAGGCTCGGAGTTTGCGCCGCGTAGCCTTCGACCATCGCGGTGATGTCCACCACTTCGTAATGCACCCCGTAAGTCTTTGCAACCAGGTCGGCGTGTTGGGCTGACTCAGGACGGGAAATCGCGTGGGGCATGAAGATGGTGTACACGTTCTCCGGTCCCAAAGCTTTCGCTGCTAGGGCAACCGTGAGTGCCGAGTCCACCCCGCCCGAACTGGCGACCACCGCCTTGTGAAACCCGCGCCACTCCAGTTCTTCACGGATAAAACGTTGAAGAAACGCCGACACGAGCGGGTAGTTCAGCTCGAGAACTTCGTGTCCAGGAACCGCCTCGATGACTTGCATCAGGCTTTCTCCGAAAGCGTCGAACGCCGAACGATGAACGATGAACGCCGTTCCAAAGCCTTTTCTCCCAAAGCCCCGAACCCCAAGCCCTGAGCCCGCTCCATCACCCGCCCTAAATCCGGCATCAGCAAGGGCAGGCCGCTCTCTAAGTCCGCCAGCAGCGGGTTGTCGTAGCGAATCGGTGGGATGCGGGCCAGGTCAATATCACCCAGCAGCACGGCTTCTTCAAAAACAGGTGCCTGTCCCAAGATGTTCCCCTCGGGCCCAGCGATGACGCTGCCCCCGGCTAAGCCTTTACCCGCCTCGAGGCCCACCAGCGAGCTCAAAACCACGTATAGCCCGTGCTCGGCGGCGGTAGCTTGAGCTAGACTTTTCCAACGTGCAACATTAGAAGGCTCAGTTCCGGCAAACCCACGCGCAGGGCTCGCCGAGGGCACGTAGATAATCTCGGCCCCGTCCAGCGCGGCGATCATTCCGGTGGCCGAGTGCCAGAAGTCTTCGCAGATCAGCGTGGCGACCCGCCCAAAGCGGGTGTCGAAGGCTTCCACGCGGCTGCCCCTCGAGATATACCGCTCCTCGTCGAACACCCCATAGGTGGGCAGAAACACCTTGCGGTGGACGTTCAGCAGGCCGCGCCCGCCGAGCTCTAAGTACGCCGCCGCGTTGTAGTAGGTTCCGCCGTCGCGCTCGTAAAAACCTACCACCAAATCCAGCATCCCCGGCCAGTCCAGGCCGTCGAACAGGGCGCTCGTGCGCTCGACCAGTTCCCCCTGGGTCAGGGCTACCTCGCGCACCCCGCCTTGCAAGAAATAAGCCGAGAGAAAAGCCTCGGGCAGCACCACCACTTCAGGAGCCCGGCCCCCCGAGCGGCGCAGGTCGCGCAGGGCCTCGCCGATGCGCGCTAGGTTGGCTTCCACATGCCCTTTTTGCGGTTTGAGTTGCAACACGGCGTGGCGTATCATCTCAAAGCCTAGTCTACGCCCCAGGGGTTTCGCCGAGCGCAGGAGGCATCGCGGTCCCGCACCGGCGTAACCCGCCCAATTTATGACCGAGATATGATCACCCCCAGTGCAAGCTGTACAAGGGGGGATGTGCTTGTATACCAAGGGGGTGAGCCCCGCTCTGGCGTACCGCGATTTGGCACCACCTGTAGGCGCTTTGTCAAAGATTAAGATACCCTCCTATTCCAGTAACGCTCTTGTAACGGGGGGAAGAGTACAACTTTGGGTAGGTTGGCGTAAAGCACCCTGAAGGTATTGAAACGTATTTGAACAGACCGTCAGCCCCACGCTTAGTCTCGTTTTCCCTTCTTTGTTCCCCTTGCCCTCTTTAGGAGGCCCATGGAAATCTATCTCGAGCCTTCACGACCTTCCGCCCTGGTTTCGCTCCAGACCGCATTGGCGGGCGTGCAGGCCGCGATGAGCCATCTGGAGCGCCCGGCCAAACCCGGCGGGCAACCCTACGACCAATTACACTTCCTGCTCAGCCAGGTGTACTCTCAATTGGAGGAATTAGAGCGCCATCTGCACCCGCAGCCCGCAACCCTCACCCCCTATCTAGAGCTTCACCTGCTGGGTCAGTCCTGCGTGCGGCTGGGAGAGGAATCCTTAGAGCTGCGTCCGCGGTTTGTGGAGCTGTTGTGCGTGCTGGCGATGCACCCCGAGGGCCTGACCAGCGAACAACTGGCCCTGGCGGTGTGGGGCGAGGGCGGCGACCCCGGCTGCGCCAAAACCGAGTTGCACCGGCTGCGACAGTGGGTTCCGCTGGGGAGCCGTCCCTACCGGCTTTTAGACCCGGTGGCGGCGGATTTCCTCAAGGCGGTCGAGCTGTTGCGGCTGGGCTGCTTGCGCCAAGCCCTGGAACTCTATAAAGGCCCCCTGCTGCCGCGCTCGCAAGCCCCGGAGATCGTAGAAGCGCGGGTCTGGCTCGAGGAAATCCTCCGCGAGGCGGTGTTGTGCTGCGGCCAAGGCGAGTTGGTCTGGGCGCTGGCCGAGCGGCTGGGCAACGACCTCGAGCTGTGGGAACTCGCGCTCGAGCTGCTCCCCGGTTCCGATAACCGTCGCCCTTTGGCCTCGGTGCAGGTTAACCGGCTTAAGACGCACTGGTAAATCTGGAATTTTGGGTCTCAGAAGGGGTTTTGGGCTCGAGGGGTTTTAGCGTGCTGGACGCACTATGATGGGAGGATCATGGATCACCCACCTGCCGGGTTCTCTCGTCCACCAGCCCTTTTCACGGCAAACAGGGCTTCGACTACCAGGCGGCGATCTCGGCGCAGAGTGGTGGTACCGGCCACCTCTGTATGCACCTGCTGAGCATCCCGCCCGGCGGCAGGGCCAAAGCCCACCTGCACCAGAACCACGAGACGGCCATCTACGTGCTGAGCGGGGAAGTGGGCATGTGGTTTGGCGAGGACCTGGCGGAACACCTGAGCGTCCAAACCGGAGACTTCCTATACATCCCTGCGGGGATGCCGCACCTGCCGTACAACAAGAGCCAAAACCGCCGTGCTGGCCCGCACCGACCCCAACGGGCAGGAGAGCGTGGTGCTCTTGCCCGAGCTGGACGGGGTGCATCCGGTTTAGACCGCAGGATGTTACCTGAATGTAACCTGCCTCGAGCTTAACTAAAGCTGTGGTGCGATAGCTCCTCTGGACCCCTGTATCCCCCTTTCCACAGACAGCGCGGCGTATTCTCCACCCCGGTGGAGCGCTCCCATCCGCACCCGAAGGAGAAGCGTATGGCCGAAGAAACTACGCTGGCGGCACTCCAAGAAACCCTGCGGCAGACGGGCTCGCCCTGGACGGCAGGCGTCACCTCGGTGTCCGAGCTGAGCCCCGCCGAGAAGCGCCGGTTGCTGGGGGTGCGGCTTCCCCCAGGGATGACCGTGGCCGACCTCGAGCGCGAGAGCGAGCGCAACCGCAGCCTGATGATGAGCACGCGCGGGGCGGGGGCCGCGGCGGCGGTGGACTGGCGCAACGTGAACGGGGCCAACTACATCACCCCGGTCAAACACCAGGGCAACTGCGGATCGTGTGTGGCCTTCGGGACGGTGGCGGCGCTCGAGGGGCGGATGCGGGTGCAGCGCGGCGACCCCAACCTGGCCGTAGACCTCTCCGAGGCCCAACTGTTCTACTGCTACGGCAAGTCGGATGGGACGAACTGCGATAGCGGCTGGATGCCCGAACCCGCTCTCAAGTTTGTCCGCGACAAGGGCCTCACCGACGAAGCCCACTTCCCCTACACTGCCGGGGACCAGGCCTGTAGCCCCAGCGCGGGCTGGGAGGGCAGCCTGACCTTCATCCAGGACTATACCAACCTCACCAACAACCCCAACGCCATCAAGGAGTTCATCGCTAATAGCGGCCCGGTCACGGCCTGTTTTATCGTCTACGACGACTTTTTCCACTATGTCGGAGGCATCTACAAGAACATCGTCAAGAGCAAAGACCCCAGCGGGCACTGCGTCTCGCTGGTGGGCTATAACGACGGCGACGGCTGCTGGATCGCCAAAAATAGCTGGGGGCCGAACTGGGGCGAGGCCCGGCCCAACTCCACCGAGCGGGGGTTTTTCCGCATCGCCTACGGGGAGTGCGGGATCGAGAGCTGGGCGGTCTACGGGGCTACCGCCATCGTGGAGACCGGCTGGCTCAACAACAAACGGGTGGTGGGGCTGTGGACGGTCAACCAGGACCGCAACGCCTGGGCTTACCTGGACGGGGTGGGCTGGCGCCGGGTGGCCTACGACAACGACAACATTTTCGTGGACGTGCTGACCCAGCTTGCCACTGCCAAGAGCGGGAGCCGCCCGGTGAACGTCTACCAGGACGGCGGGGTAATCAAGCAGGTCTATGTCTTCTAAGTCGTCGAACGACAGACGCCAAGAACCGAAGATTACTAGCTTGGTTTAGCGAATAAAGAGGAGAAAATATGCCCAAACAACCGACCCAAGCCCCCGCCGCCCAGGTGCAGGCCACCGCCCGGCCTACGATGGGGCCTAGGGCGAGCGCCGCATCCGAAACCGATACTAACCAGTCCCAGCCGCAGGACCTGAGCACCTTTGGTTCCCAAACCCTCGCCGAGACGGCGGCCATGCCGACCCTCGAGCCCCCCGCCTCGGCTTCCATTGGCGCGGCAACCGGCACTTGGCTAAACGGCAAAAAGGTCACCGCGCTGTGGAGCATCAACCAGAACCGCAACGTCTGGGCCGCCTACGACGGTGGGGTGGGCTGGAAGAAGTTTGCCAACAACTCCGACAGCGCCATCATGGCCTTCTCGATTCTGTCGGCGAGCGCCAAGCTGACCCAGACCATCACCAACCACCGCGAGGAGGCCGACGGCATGGTCTACGAAATCTACGTCTGGTAGGCTTTTCTTCACCGTTTGCGCCTCCCCCGTGAAAAGGGAGGCCCTATCAGGGTCAGCTATGTCCGAGATCACCCTCACCGAAGCCGACGATGGACGAACCGTCGAGTTGCACCCGGGAGACGTGCTGCACCTAGAACTCCCCGAAAACCCCAGCACGGGCTACCGCTGGAGCTTAGAGCAGCAACCCGTGGCCCTACAGCCGAGCGGGAGTGAGGCGCGAGCTGCCTCACTCACCCCCGGAGCCAAAAGAACCCGCATCCTCAGTTTCCAGGCCACGGGAACCGGCCAGGGAAAGCTGCAACTGCGCCACTGGCAAGAGTGGACCGGCGAGTCTTCGATAACCCGCCGGTTCCAGGTGTCCTACAAGATTAACTAGGAGCTAACTCTTCAGCCAAACTCACTGCTGCCCTTGATTCTAGCCACCGGGCGGGTTCTCTGGGGGAAGCGGTGGCTTGTTATCTGGATTACCCGTATACGGAGCAGGACCTTGCGGCGGATTCTGCTGCTGGTTTTGCCCTGGCTGTTGGTTATTCGGATTTTGGGAATTTTGCGGGTTTGCGGGAGCCTGCTGCTTGACCCCGGCCACGCTGGCCCAGGCGTAAGAAGAACGCAGCAGGTCTAAGTCCTTTTGGTCCACCAAGCCGTCCCCGTTGAGGTCACCCTCTAGTTTCTGCGTCTGAGGGGAAGTTTGTTGGGGCTGACCCTGAGCTGGAGCAGGCGTTTGGGCCTGCCCGTTTTGCGGCTGGGCCGGAGCTTGGGCAGCGGGCTTCTGACCTTGAGCGTTTTGGTTCTGCTGGCCCTGAGCGGGCTGGACAGGTGCGTTATCTTGCTGAGGTTGAGCCGCTTGCGCTCCCTGTGGTTGGGGCTGAGCCGCGCTTTGACCCTGCGCAGGCTGTTGATTGGCGGGCGCTTGCGTTTGTGCCGCTCCTTGGGGCTGCGTAGGGGTCTGCGGCTGGGCCGCTTGAGGGGTAGTGGGAGCCTTGGCGTTTGCAGCCGGTGCGCTTCCTTGCGGCGGAGCGCTGGCCTTGCGTCCCCAATTGTTGGCGATAGCTTGGAGGTCGGCGTACTTATACTTGCCCTCGCTGGGGGCACGGTCAATCTGCGGGTTGTTGACCACCAGACCGCCGTTTTTATCGTAGAAGGCCAGCAGCGGGTTGCTGTTACCGAAAGTCGGACGCAATTTCTTGTCGGGGGTGACGGTGACGCGCAGCATCTCCAAGTCTTTCTTGGGGGTGACAAACACCGCGTCCACGTCCATGAGGCGAGTCTCGGGGTTGTAGCGGGTCACCGCTAGGAGGCCCTCTCCGGTTTTGAGGCTGTCCAAGTTGGGCTTCATGTCCTTGAAAGAGACCTGCATCTGGAAGCCCTTGGCCTCGCGGTTACGCACCCGTAGCAGATACACGAAGGGGTCAGCGGCCTCGGCGAGCGGGAAGACCTGCTCGAGCTGTGGCGGCGGGGTCTCGCCCACGTTCAGCGTGACCTTCTGCGCCTTGGAGCTGAGGTTGCCGTCCTCCACGGTGATGTTGAGGTCAAAAGTGCCCTTCTCCTGTGGCGTCCCGCTGATCCGCCCGTCAGCGTAGGTCAGGCCCTTGGGCAGGTTCCCGTCAAAGCTGTACTTGTAAGGCCGGATGCCACCGTCGGCGGTGATGGCCGCGTTGTAAGCCTCCCCGACGTAGGCTTGGGGCAGGTTTACGGTGAGGCGCAGGGGCTCCTTGGACTGGCTGCCCGCCGTGTCGCTGCCGCAGGCCGAGAGCAGACCCGCGAGAGAGGCCAGCGTGCCGAAGGCCATTTTGAATAAACGCATGGTTCCCAGTTTAGAGGGCTTTATGAACAGGTTTTGTGAAAAACCTGCGGCGGTTACTCATTTCCCGCTCGGTAACGCTACGTTCACGTGGGTGCAGGACAGGTATAGTTTGGGGTATGAGTGTTAAGGGAGTGGGCAGCTTGGGCATCAAGCCCGACTGGTGGATTCGGGAACAGGCTAAAGCTGGGATGATCGAGCCCTTCGAAGATGGGCTGGTGCGCCAGGGCGTGATCAGCTACGGCCTGACCAGCTTTGGCTACGACCTACGAGCTGCGCCTGAGTGGAAAATCTTTACCAACGTGTTTAACACTGTCGTGGACCCGAAAAACTTTGACCCCAAAAGCTTCGTGGAGTACGAGGGCGACGAGGTGATTATCCCGCCCAACTCGTTTGCGCTGGCAAGGTCCTTAGAGTACGTCCGTATGCCGGATACCGTTTTGGCGATAGCGGTGGGGAAAAGTACTTATGCAAGGTGCGGCATCGTGGCAAACGTAACCCCCATCGAGCCCGGTTGGGAGGGACACATCACCTTGGAGTTCTCCAACACCACGCCGCTCCCCGCCAAGATGTACGCCAACGAGGGCGTGGTGCAACTGGTGTTCTTCCAGGGCGAGCGCCCCGAGACCACCTACGGCGACCGCAAGGGCAAATACCAGGGCCAGCGCGGGATTACCCTGCCAAAGATTTGAAAATGGATTTCGGACAACTAAAACCCGGTTATGTCGCGGTACTGGGCCTGCCGCTGGACGAGAACTCCTCGTTCCTGCGCGGCCCGGCGCAAGCTCCGGCCAAGATTCGGGAGGTGCTGCACTCGGGCTCGAGCGAGTACGTAAGCGAAGATGGGCCGTATCTGCGTGACCACCCGCGGTGGCGCGACCTGGGAGACCTGTCGCTCGGAACCGGCGAGGCCGCGATGAATACCATTACCGAGGCAGCTGACGCGGTGCTCCGGCGCGGGGCCAAGCTGCTCTCGCTGGGCGGGGATCACTCGGTGACGTTCCCCGTCCTGCGTGGGTTTGCCAAACACCATCCTGGACTCACCCTGTTGCACCTGGATGCCCACCCCGACCTTTATCACGACTTTGAAGGCAACTTCTACTCGCACGCCTCGCCCTTCGCCCGGATTCTCGAAGAAGGTCTGGTAACGCGGCTCGTCCAGGTCGGAATTCGCACCATGAACCCGCATCAGCGCGAACAGGCCAGGCGCTTTGGAGTAGAGGTCATAGAAATGAAGGACTGGCACGGGCAACTACCTGAGCTATCGGGGCCGCTGTACATCTCGCTCGACCTCGATTCCCTCGACCCGGCCTTTGCCCCCGGAGTCTCGCACCACGAGCCGGGCGGATTCAGCGTGCGCGAGGTGTTGCAGATTCTGGCACAGGTGAAAGCGCCGGTCGTAGGGGCGGATATTGTGGAGCTGAACCCAGCTAGGGACGTAGTGGGCGTTACCGCCGCCGTCGCCGCGAAGTTTTATAAGGAATTGCTGGCAAAGATGCTGTCTTGATAAAAGGTTTGTTAGACTGTTCAGGCTATGCGTGCAGTTCTAGCAATCGTTGGAATCCTGGTCGTGGCGGGCGCGGCCTATTTCTTGCTACGTCCCAGCAGTCAGAGCGCGGCACAAGTCGCGCAAACTCAAGTCCAAACCACGACCAGCACCCAAACCACCGGAGGCAACATGGAAGCTTTGCCCTACAAGTCCGACAAGCCCGTCACCAAGTTCGCCAAGCCCGAGCAGGTGATTGACAACAAGCACAGCTACGTGGCCGAGATGGAGACCACCAAGGGCACGATGACGATTCAGCTCTACGCCGACGAAGCCCCCAAAACGGTGAACTCCTTCGTGTTCCTGGCCTTGCACCACTACTACGACGGCATCGTGTTCCACCGGGTGATTCCGGGCTTCGTGGCCCAGGGCGGCGACCCCACCGGGACCGGGATGGGTGGGCCGGGGTATCAGTTCGGCTTAGAAGTCAACAAATCGCTCAACTACGACAAAAAGGGCGTGATGGGCATGGCGAGAACGATGGACCCCAACTCCAACGGCAGCCAGTTCTACATCACCTTCGGCCCCACCCCCAACCTCAACCAGCAGTACACCGTCTTCGGTCAGGTGACAGCGGGTTTAGACGTGCTCGACAAAATCGCCCCCACCGAAGGCCCCGGCGCGGTCTCGGGGGACAAGCGGGACAAGATTTTGTCGGTGAAGATTTTGGCAAAAGCGAAATAGCAATGAGTAATGAGCGATGAGCAATGAGCTAAAAGATGCCAACAGCCGATAGCTCATAGTTAAGTATCTCAAGTCCAGAGCGGGGTTTTTTCAACACCAATTTCATTGTCCCAGACGTGAGGTTGTATTTGGCTATCGGCTATAAGTTATCCACGTCCCTGTCTTGCTCATCGCTCATTACTTATCACTCATCGCTTCCCTCCCATGATTCCCGAAGGCACACGCTACTTCCTCCCGCCCGAGGCGCGCCTGCGGCGCGAGCTTCTCGAGCGGCTCTCCCGGCTGCTCCTCTCCTGGGGCTACGAGCCGGTGGAGTTGCCTGCTTTGGAGTTCTACAACCCCGCCCACGCCCTCTCCGACCTGGCCTTCAAGCTGGTGGACAAAAGCGGCGAGGTGCTGATGCTGCGCACCGAGTTCACCACGGCAGTCTCGGAGCTGATCAAAGGGCAGCGCTTGGACGGACCGGTGCGGGTACAGTACGCGGGGCCGCTGTGGTTCAGAGAGCGCGATGTGGAACTGGGGCGCAGCCGGGAGTTCACCCAGGTCGGGGCCGAGCTGGTGGGGGTCTCGAGCCCACAAGCCGATGCGGAAATCCTCGAGCTGGCCTGGGAAACCTTGCAGCTTTTGGGGTTCAAGGGGGCGCAGCTCGAGGTCGGCTTGCCCGCGCTGGTGCGGGATTTGCTCGAGGCGACGAGTTTAGACGAAGCTCAGAAAGAAGCTTTACGGCAAGCTATCCAGCGCAAGAATAGTCCCGAACTCGAGGAGCTTCTGGAGGAATACCGCGTCCACGACAGCCTGCAAAACGCGCTCCTGACGCTGCCGGATTTATATGGCGGACGAGAAGTGTTGAATGAAGCGAGAAGTTTACCGCTTTCCAACCGCGCCCAAGCCGACCTGGACTGGCTCGAGGCTATACTATCGCTTCTTCCCGAAGTCCCTTTGCTGCTCGACCTGGGACGTGCGCGGCGGCTAGGCTTTTACACCGGCATCAACTTTCAGGCATACACACGCGATTTCGGCCTGCCGCTGCTCGGCGGCGGGCGCTACGATGGGGCGCTGCTGCCGTATGCGGCAGGGTTTGCGGTAGGTCTCGAGCGGGTCATGGAAGCCCTGCGTTTGCCCGTCACCGACGCGGCTCCTGAAATTTTGGCCCTAGACCGGACGTTGGCACGGCAGCTTCGCGCGGAGGGCAGACGGGTCGAGCTGGCCTGGACGAATAATGTAAAAGACTTACTCGAGTACGCTCGCGCACGGGGCATTCGCTGGCTGGCGCGGGACGGGGGGCTCGAGGAAATCTCCCTGGTTTAGACTCGAGTCCCCGTCATGGACAGGTTTCTCAACACGGCAGTTTTATCGTTCTGGACAGGACCTACGAATTGCCGCCTTCGCTCTCCCAGCATCCCAAGGCATCCAAACGGCTATAAACGCTCTGGCGGTATTCACCTAGCTCGAGCGCGTCCCGGTCGCCCCCGCCGCCCACAAAGCGCCTGCAAGCCTCGATCAGCTCGTTGAACATCTGGGTGCAGGGGTCGGGTGCGGGAGCCTCGTCCTCCATGCGCTTTACCTCGTCGTATTGTGAGCCGTACGCGCGCTGCTCGAGCTCTTGGCAACCTCGGTAGGTCTCGAGGGCCAGGTTCACCTGTTGCTGAAGCCGTTCCAGGCTCATACTAATCGTCGCTGAAGCGTTCCTCCTTCCAGGGGTCGCCCCGGCGGTGGTAGCCGTTGACCTCCCAGAAGCCCAGCTCTTCCTGGTCGAGAAACCGAAACCCGCTCAGCCACTTCGCACTCTTCCAGGCGTACAGGTGCGGCACGATCAGGCGCAGGGGGCCACCGTGCTCGCGTGGGATAGGCTCGCCGAACAGGGTGTGGGCCAGCATATTTTCGGGTTTCAAAAGGTCGTCTAGGAGGAGGTTGGTGGTGTAGCCACCGTAGCAGTGCAGCATCACCGCTTTAGCGCTGGGTTTGAGCTTAACCGTTTCCATCAAATCCAGCACCCTAACCCCGGTCCACTGCACGTCGAGCTTGCTCCAGCGCGTCACGCAGTGGAAATCGGCGGTGAGGTCGCTCTGCGGCAGGGCCATCAGGCTGGCCCAACTGAAATCTTTGGCCTCTTCGACCTGGCCCCAGACCTGGAACTTTACGTCCTCGGCCCGAAGGTTGGGGGTCGGGCCATACGTCAGCACCGGAAATTTCTGGGTGAGGGTCTGGCCGGGGGGAACCCGGTCGTTTTGCTCCTTGGGTTTGAAGAAGTTGCCGAACATGAAATGAGTCTAGCCCCAGCAGGAGCTGGGGCCGGTAAGGAAGCGCACACTCGTTAGCTGGTTGGGGCGGGTTGAGCAACCGCCGAGGATTTGGGACCATCCACGATGACCGCAAGCATAACCGTTTCGCCTGCTCCGGCTCGAGTCACCCTGAAGCGCAGTCCCTGCACCCCACCTTCGGCGTTGGCGGGAACGGTAACGGCGAACACCAACATGGCGTAATCGCTGTACCACACCCGATAAGTTGTGCCGTTATCCTCCCTTTTTATATCTGTGCGCCCGAACTTAGCTTTGCTTGGTTCTGCGGTCCATCTACTAACCTCACTTTTACCGGGCCGAGACCCTACGCCAGAATATGTGAGGCTCGTGAAGAGGACGGTTTATTTGCCTATGCAACCCGTTACTCAAAACTAGCGGTGGCTGTACTTGATGACCTGCACCTTCTCCATCGTCACCAGGCCCTCACCCACCATTGTGTCCAGAACGGGTAAAAAGGCCTGAATCTTGTCTTCGGTGTCCACGATCTCGAGCAGTACCGGCAAGTCCTCGGAGAGTTGCAAGATTTTGGCGCTGTGGATGCGGGAGTGCGCCCCGAAGCCCATGAAGCCTTTGAACACCGTCACCCCCGCCAGACCCGCCTTTTTAGCTTCAGCAACGATGGCCTCATGCAAGGGCTTTCCCTGCCACTTATCTGACTCGCCGATAAAGATGCGCAGGAGCTTGGCTTCACCCTCGAGCCTCATACCCACCTCCCCGCCAAGCGGTAGGCCAGCAGCACCGCCGCAAAGCCCAGCACCACGCTGCCCACCACGTAGAAAAGGGCCTTGAGCCATTCGCCCTGCTGCACCAGCGTTAGGGTTTCGTAGCTGAAAGTGGAAAAGGTGGTGTACCCACCGAGAACCCCCACCGCCAGAAACAACCGGGCCTCGGGAGAGAGGGAGCCCTCGAGATTGAGCCGAATGACGATCCCGATGAGAAAACTCCCGGTCACGTTGATGAGAAAAGTGCTCCAGGGAAAGCTCGGGCTGGTGATCATCTGCATCCAAGCGCCCAAGGCGTAGCGCAACCCCGCACCCACCGCACCACCGAGCATCACCAAAAGGAGGCGCTCCACTGCTCCTGAGTATAAGTTTTTCTTAATCCAGAAGATGAGGCAGGCCTCAGGGAGATATTAGTAAACTCATACGGCCATGAGATTTTTGAGTGGGCCTTTGTTGGTGGCGGTGCTGGCGGCATGTGCTCCACAGACGAGCGCAGGAGTGAGCGGTTCGCAGCGCTCGGCGTGGGGCTTAGAGCCGGTGATCAGCGGTTTCGCGCCCGATCGGGGCGAGGGCGGCAGTTATAAGGTAAGGGAACGGGTGTTTTTCAGCTTCACCCTGAGCAAGCCCGGCTACGTAACGTTGGTAACGGTAGACCCGGACACCACCACGGTGGTGCTCGAGCGCAATGTGCGCCTCTCAGCCGGAGCCCACACCTTCCCGCTGAAAAGCGACCGAAATGCCCAGGGGCAGGCCACTTACCTGGTGCTCCCGCCCACCGGGGTCTCGCGCTTCCGGCTGCTGTTCACCGATGTGCCGGTGGGTGCGCCAACCCTCTTCCAAGGCAAGCTCAACAACGACGAGCTCAACCGGCAAACCGCCGCTTACGTCAGCACCGCCAAGGTGCGCGACGTGGCTGAGACGACAATCCAGACGGTGCAACCATGAAACACTCCCCTCTTCTTTTAGCGGCCCTGGCGGCAATCCTGGCGGGCTGTACGATGGCCGATCAGAACGGCACCGGGGGTACCCTCAACCTCGACCCCAACGCGGTGGTGATCCCTGCCGATCAGGTGGATTCGGCCACCGCCACCGACATGAACGTCCAGACCGAAAAGGAACTCAAAACCGGTCAGGTGGTCATCAGCGACGAGGGCGACGGGCTGGTGCGGCGCATCACCGGGGTGACGACCACCAGCGTTTCTCAGGTCGGAGCGCAGATCGTGCGGAAGGTGTACCTCAAGACCGAGGACGCAGCCCTCGAGGACGCCATCGCCTCGGGCGATACCAGTTTGGACTGGGGCCCGCTCCAAGTCAGCCAGTCCTCGGTGGTACAGTCGTTGCCGGGGGTGAGTGTGGAAGCGTTAACCGGCAAGATTACCTTAGCTAACACCCCCTTCACCCTGCCGGGTGGAGTGGGGACCATGACCTTGAACGGCACCATCGAGCAGACCCTCAACCCCACCTTCAATCTGAAGTTCGCCAACCGCAAAGTAAGTCTATTCGAGGCGGGGATGGCCGGTAGCTTCAAAGCTACCCTGCAAGCCACGATGAAAACCAGCCAAAAGGTCCCTAGCGGAACCAGCCTGGAAAAACCCATTGTGCAGTTTGCCCCGTTACGGAGGGCCTTTTTGGTGGGGGCGGTGCCAGTGGTGGTGGTCGTTACCCCAACCGTTTTGGGCGGAGTGACCGCAGGGACCGACAGCCCCATCACCGTAAACGCGGGCATCGCTCCCACCCTGGACGTGAACTTGGGTGTTCGCTACGACGGGGCTAAGTGGAGCGCACTGGGCAACAACCCTGCTTTCTCAGCCAGCCTCAACCCCACCTTTAGCTATACCGTACCTGGCGGCGGCCAGGGTCAGGTCTATGCCCGGATGGTGTTGGACGTGAAGTTCTACGGGCTGGCAGGGCCTAGTCTCGAGGCCAAGCCTTTTGTCAGCCTGAACCTGAACCCTTCTGACGTCGCGCTGAAAGGCGGCTTGAGCGCCAGCGGAAAGGTTGAAGCCGGGTTCAAGGTGTTGGGCAAAGGCATGGAAACTGCATATGCTTTCCCCAAAACGCTGGATGCGACCCAGAGCTATACCTGCTCTGGCAGCAAATGCACCGCTAATTGATCTAGAACCCGCCATCTGGTTCGTACTGGTTCGTAGGGCGGACTTCGAGGGTCGGCCCTAGTTTTTATTCACGGCTTCTCGGCTCAACGAGGTCGCCTGCGAGGGCTGATATACGACCGCTCATCCAGAGACTCGTCGCTTGATTCAGAATGACCTCCAAACGGGAGGCCGCGATGAAGGCTGGGGCAAACGGTTGGCAAATCCTGTGCCTAGGGGTGATGTTGATGGCTTTTTTAGGGTCCGCCAAGGCTCAGTCCAAGGTTTGGGCCAGCAGGGCCGCCGCGGCCCAAACCACGCTGGTGCAGAAGTTCTGGAGCAAGCCTGCAGGCCTCTTTGAGACCCGCTTCGCCAGCCGCAGCGCCGACCTGAACTATTGTGGCAGGCCCACGCCATAGACGCTCTCCTGGATGCCTACGCCCGCGACAAAACCCCGGTTCACCTAGAGCGGGCCGACAGCAATTTCCGCGCCACGCGGGACAGGCAGGGGAGCATCTTCAACGACTTCCACGACGACGAGGAATGGATGGCCTTGGCCCTACTGCGGCTGTGGGATGCGACCCAAAAGGACGAGTACAAAGCAAGGGTGATGGAGCTGTGGAACGACATTAAGGGTGGCTGGAGCGAGGAGATGGGTGGCGGCATCGACTGGCGCAAAAGCCAGCGCGACCACAAAAACGCCCCTGCCAACGCGCCCACCGTCATCCTGGCGGCGCGGCTGTACCAGCGCTTCGCCGAACCCAAAGACTTGGAGTGGGCGCAGAAAATTTGGGGCTAGCTCGAGGCCACCCTCATTGACCTGCAAACCGGTCTCGTCTGGGACGGCATCAACCGCCAGGGTGACAAGGCCATTGATAAGGGCTGGATATTCACCTACAACCAGGGCACGGTGATTGGGGCGGCGGTGGAACTCTCGAGGGCGACCGGCAAAACCGAGTACCTCGACAACGGCCAGCGCACCCTGAACGCGGCCCTCAAACGCCTGACCCCCACCGGCCTACTCCCCGACGAGCGGGACGGCGACGGCGGCTTGTTCAAGGGCATCTTGGTGCGCTACATGGCGCTCCTCGCCGAGGCCGGGCGGCAGCGCCCACAGATCACCCAGTTTCTGCGGGCCAACGCCGAGGCGGCCTGGGCACACCGCAACCCGCAGGGGATGTTTGGCTCCAACTGGGGTCAAGACGCCGTGGGCGAAACCGACCTGAGCACGTACCTCAGCGGGCTGATGCTGATGGAGGGGATGGCGCGGCTCGAGGGCAAGTAGCCCCAAAACAACCTCACCCTAACCCTACCTCCGCTTGTGGGGGGAGTTGGAGGGGGCAAATGCCCCCTCCAATCCTCGTGAGCAGTCCGTATCGCCACACTGCGCTACACTAGCTCCGTGTTCGAGTTCTCCACCTCCGCCCGGTCAGGGCGCGCCCGCACCGGGCATTTCCAGACCCCGCACGGTATCGTCCAAACTCCCCTATTCATGCCGGTGGGCACCCTCGGCAGCGTGAAGGGCATCAGCCCGCAGGAAATCAAAGAAATCGGCTCGCAGATCACCCTGGGGAACACCTATCACCTGCTCCTGCGCCCCGGCCCCGAGCGCGTCCAAAGATTGGGCGGATTGCACGGTTTCGCTGCTTACGACGGCCCCTGGCTCACCGACAGTGGCGGCTTCCAGGTGATGAGCTTAGGCCACATGCGCCGGATTTCCGAGGAGGGGGTGGTTTTTCAGAGCCACCTCAACGGCGACCTGATCGAGCTTTCGCCGGAGAAAAGTGTTGGGGTACAAGAGGCCTTGGGCGCGGATATCATCATGGCTTTTGATGAATGTCCGCCGTATCCGGCAGACCGGGAATACATGCGGGACTCGGTTGAGCGCACCTTGCGGTGGCTCGAGCGCTGCCTCAAAGCTAAAACTCGGGCCGACCAAGCCCTCTTCGCCATCGCGCAGGGCGGGGTGGACCTCGAGCTGCGCAAGGTCAGCGCCGAGGCCACAGTTCGGTTCGACACGCCCGGCTACGCCATCGGCGGCCTGGCCGTCGGGGAGCCGAAGGAAGGCATGTACCCCGCAGTCGAACTATCCACGCGGATTTTGCCCGGGTCTAAGCCGCGTTATCTCATGGGAGTGGGCCATCCTGAAGACTTGGTGGCCTCCGTCGCGCTCGGGGTGGACATGTTTGACTGCGTGTACCCGACGCGCACAGGCCGGTTCGGCTATGCGCTGGTGCCCGAGGGGCGAATGAACCTCAAGCTGACCAAGAGGCTCGACGACCCCGCCCCGATTGACCCGGAGTGCGACTGCTATGCCTGTCGGCATTTCAGCAGGGCTTATTTATCCCATCTGGTGCGGGCCGAGGAGATGCTGGGCCTGCGGATGATCAGCTTGCACAACCTGCGCTATCTGCACCGGCTGATGGAAGCCGCGAGGGCCGCGATTGCGACGAACGAGTACGGTGAGTTTGCTCGAGACTTTGCCGAAAAGCGTTTCCCTGACGGCATCCCCGAGTGGTTCAGGAAAGCCCTTCGGGACGGGGGCCACTGGAGTTAAGCCTCAACTAGAATCCCCGTTCGCTGCGCCTGCGCCTTCACAAACCGGACGAAGTTGGAAGCTGGAGTCGAGAGCGCGGTGTGTCGGCTAAGGTGAACGAGCGCCGTGTCGCGGTAAATCGGGGGCATATCGCTGATTTCTAGCTCTACCACATGGCCTGCCTCGAGGTCCGGCAGAATCACCATCTTGGTGGAAAACCCCGCCCCTTTCCCGCTCCTGAGCAAAAAGCGGCCTGTGTCCATCGGCACGTCGGCGACTTTTGGAGCCTGCGCGGCAAGTTGGGCGATGTGCAGCGGGGTGTCTTGCCACCAGCGCAGCAGCAGAAAGGGGTCGGCGTGGGCCAGAAGCTCCGCTTTTGTCACCTGGCGTTTGCGGGCCAGCGGGTGGATTTTGGGAGCCACCAACACCAGCGACTCGCGCCCGTGCAGCACTGTCTTCATATCGGCAAGCAGCGGGTCGGTGAGAGGCCAACACACCATCGCCAGCTCTATCACCCCATCGGCCAGCATCTCCACAATCCGCCAGTGGTCGCCCTCGCGCACGTAGCCCTCCACCTCGGGGAACTGCCGCCCAAACTCGGCCAAGGCTGGTCCCAGAAAACTCCCCGCCAGCGAGCGCAAAACCCCGATGGCGAGCCTTCCGCGTTCTCCCGTCGAAGCCAGGCGGGTGGCCTCGAGCCCGTCCTGGAGCGTGGACAAAACCCGTCTGGCATAGGGCAAAAAGCTCACCCCGCGCTCGGTCAGCCGCACTTTGCGCCCCCGGTGGAAGAGGGGGCCACCGAGTTCGCGCTCTAAGTTCCCAATCCGCGTACTGATGGTGGGTTGGGCGATGCCGAGCGACCAAGCCGCCTTGCTAAAGCTTCCCTCGCGCACCACCCGCTCGAAAGCCGTGAGCTGGTCAATGTCCACCCTTTGAATTATCAATAATTTCGATGCTTAAGATAGACCTCTGAGGCTTGAACTCGTTTTCGAGCTTCTCTAAGCTTTGTGAAGCTTGGTAGTCATTGAATCCTGAAATGCAAGGAGGTAGGCGTGGAGATTAGGTCGGCGCGGTGGGAAGATGTGGAGGGTATCCTCGAGATTTACAATGATGCCATCCTCAACACCACTGCGGTCTACAGCTACGAGCCGGTGACGCTGGAAGACCGGCTCGCCTGGTTCGACACCAAAGCCGAAGGGGGCTGACCCGTCTTTGTCGCGGAGGACGACAGGAAAGTCGTGGGATTCAGCACCTACGGCCCGTTCCGGCCCTGGCCCGCCTATCTGCACAGCGTGGAGAACTCGGTGTACGTGCATCCTAAACGTCGAGGACAGGGAATTGGGAAGCTGCTGATTCCGCCGTTGCTCGAGCGTGCCCAAGCGCAAGGAAAACACGCCTTCGTCGCCGGTATTGATTCCACCAATGAGGTGAGCCTCCGCCTGCACGCGCATTTCGGCTTTGGGCAGGTGGCCCATTTCAAACAGGTCGGTTTCAAGTTCGGGCGCTGGCTGGATTTGGTTTTTATGGAGAAGCTGCTGGAGGCAAAGGAATGAACGTCACCATCCGCCCCGAACGCCCCGACACCGAGGTCTCTAAAGGACTCATCGCCGAACTCGAGGCCGTTCTAAACCCGCTCTACCCGCCCGAGAGCCGCCACGGCTACAGCGTGGAAAAGCTCATCCAGCAGGGGGTGGCCTTCTTCGTAAGCCGAGTGGATGAGGTTCCAGCGGGCTGCGGCGGGGTTCAGCTTTTTCCCGATTACGCCGAGCTAAAGCGGATGTACGTGCGTCCGCAGTTTCGCGGGCTGGGCCTGGGACGACGGATGATTCATCATCTGGCAGATTATGCTGTCCAGCACGGGATGAAGATTTTGCGATTGGAAACGGGAGTTTCTCAAACGGAGGCCATCGGCCTCTACGAGAGCTTCGGCTTCCGGCGAGTCCCGCCCTTCGGCGACTACTTCGAGGACCCCTTGAGCATCTGCATGGAGAAGCAGCTGTGAGCCAATAATCCCGCTGAGGACGCTCTTTCGAACTTGATGGTCGGATGACAAACCAACCCTAGGTTGAAGCCATGTACGAATACAAGTTCGTCCGGGTTCCGGTGAAATTCACCCGAAGCAACGTGCTAGACCCTGCAACCTATACCGAGGCCGTCACCGAACATGCCGCCCAGGGTTGGCGCTTGGTGCAGATTTTGGTGGAAAACCCGGCGGCCTCGGTTTCGGAATACGTGCTGATTTTCGAGCGACAGAAGGCTTAGCCCTCGCGGTAAAACCTCGAGTTCAAGT
Organism: Meiothermus sp.; assembly: GCA_040290005.1. Taxonomy (GTDB): domain Bacteria; phylum Deinococcota; class Deinococci; order Deinococcales; family Thermaceae; genus Meiothermus. Next base: position 11,448 of record PSMF01000012.1, on the reverse strand, counting down.
AATAGTCGGTGTACAGAATTTTGAGAAAGGCCAGAATCGGCCCGGCCAGCAAGGCCCCCACGATGCCAAACAGTGAGCCCGCGATGAGGATCGCCGAGATGCCCGTGACGGGATGAATGCTCACCGCCCGGCGCATGATGAAGGGGCTATAGATGTTGCCCTCGAGCTGGTTCGCTAACCAGAGTGCCAGCCCCGCCCCCAAAGCCGCCAGCCAGCCCATCGGCAAGGCCAGCAGAATCGCGGGAATCGAGGAGATGATCACGCCGACGTAGGGGATGAAGTTGAAGATAAAAGCCAGGAAGCCCAGCGAGAAGGCCTGCGAAAAGGTCTGCTGGTTGAACCCCTGGAAGATGCCGTAGACGATGCTCAGGCCAATCGCCACACTCAAGCCGACCAGCGCCGCCACGGTAATCTGCCCCCGCACGTAGTTGCCAAAGGCCCGGTCGGCCCGCTCGGCAAGCTCTTTGGTGAGCGGCTGGTAGGGCTGGGGAACGGTGTTGAAAAGGGTCTGGCCAACTTTGGGCAGGTCGTAGAGCAGGTACAGCGAGATGGTCAGGGCGGTGAGGAGTTGGAACACCCCGCCCAGAATGCCCGTGAAGAAGCCGATCAGGTTGCCCCCCTGAGCCAGCAGGGCTTGCAAGCCGCGCAACAGGGTTTGGGCAAAGCCTTGTAAGAGGGTCTCTAAGGTGCTGCTGGCCTGGTTCAGCGCGTCCCGCACGGGCTGGGGCAGTTCAATTTGCCCCATCCTGCCGGGCAGGTTCCCAAACCAGTTGAGCAGGGGCGAAATCAAATTGGGCAGGTTGTTGAGGAACCCGGTGAGCTGCCCGATCAGGTTCGCCAGCAGCACCGAGGCCACAGCCAGAAACAGCAGCAGACCCACAAACACCACCACCACGCCAAGGGCCCGTGTCAGACGGCGCTTCTCAAACCACCGCACGATGGGGCTGGTGATGTAGGAAAAGCCAAAGGCCAGCGCTATGGTGACAACGGCACTCCTGGCTCCATGGAAGGCCCAGGACAGCAACCAAAACGCCAGCAACAGGATTAATGCGTAAAGGGCGGCCCGCACCCAGAGGTATTGCCACACTTGGCGAAAGGTCTGACGCATCCGCTCAATACTACTGGGCGGCAAAGCAATGAGCGATAGGCAACTAAAGACCGTCTAAACTGCGTCTAGAATGAGCATTAGGCGAATCATAGCGATGTATACGAGGTTCTCCGTCCTCGACTCAAGCAACTCATAATCCCGAGCTAAACGCCATTTCTTACGCTTATCTTCCTCGAGGCGGTATTCAACAATTCTGCGAAGCAGGTCGTAGGGAATCGGTTGCTCGAGTGGGAACTGCACCGAGCCCTTCGCGCCTTTGTAGGCTGACAACTCTTTCTTGAAGGCGTCAATCCCGCTGGGCGTGGGATAGAACCCGATGTGACGCTTGAAAGCCGCGAAATGGACCAGGTTGCCTTTGAGGGTAAAGGTCAGCATCCGGTATTTGATGGCTTCTTTGGCCTGTGGTGCAGCCTCTCGAATGGTCGCGCGTATCTTTTGCAGGACTTCTTGAACCCCATTTGGGAAACCCGCGATGTAATCGTCTATGGTTTTTGCAGTTGGATTGGCTTGCACCCCATTCCCCCTTGAACTATCAAGCTGCGAACTTGACCGAGACCTGGTTCACCCCCGGTGTGGATTGCACCGTGCTCAGCAGGCTTTGTAGCGCCTCGAGGTTCCTTCCCTCCACCACCAGCACGGCCTCGGAAGACCCTTGGATGGCATCGGCCTTGACCACGCCGGGCAGGCAGCGCAGGGCGAAGGCGATGCGCTTGGGGTGACAGGCCGAGACGAAGACGTAGGCGGAGATTTTGTGGGCTTTTTCAGGCTGCCGGGCCTGGTAAACCATCCGTGCCACGCGGGCTTCTTCTAGCAACCGCTCCTGCCGAACCTTCATCTCCGACGCCGCCATCAGTGCTTCCCGCAACATACTCCCTCCACTCCCGCACAGACCTCTGTCCGTACGTCTGAGTCATGAGTTTGCGCTTTACCTTGAGGTACCGGCATCGCCGGGCCGCTGGCGCGGCTCTCCTGGGGAAGAGTCATTAAACCCTTAGCGAGCCCCGAAACCCCCTGTTGGCATAGTAAGATTCCGCCCCGTTGTGATATACAAAAACCGTATCATAGCGGCGATCACAAAAGAGGGCGCCCCCGAGTTTTCTAATCTGGGCAGGCGTTCTAATCCAACTCGAGGTCTTCGTATCGAAGCTTCCAAGTCTCTGTAGCTCTCGATATTGTTCTTCCCCTAGAAGCTCGATGCCCATAGCCGCAGCCATATCAACGGCGTTATTGGCGGGCTTAGCTTCTTTCCTTGACTCCAGTGCCTCCCGGTCGTAACAGACACTTCTGCGGCCCTTAGGACTCTCCGCCGAGCAGTCAAAGAACAGGTATTCATCGGTTTTTTTGTCGTAACTGATGACATCCGGTTCGCCGCCGGTTCTTTCCATCTCACCCAGCGACCACAGTTTTTCAACGTTTGCTTCCAGCTTGGCTTCTACCTTAGCCCACTCCAGCCCCTTATGGCGGTTCATGTTTTTTTCAAACCGGGCTTTTAGCACCCCGAGTAGCTCTCTGCGTTGTTCCGGTGCCCACTCTTTTTTGCCGCCGTTCATGCAAACCTCCTCCAACCGATTTGCAGGTTACTGCGTCTTGCCTTTGGGGAAGAGTCAAACTTAAACTGACCAGCCAACCACGCCTTGGGTCGGGTGGTCAGTTGCGGGTCTAGCTGGCCTTCGGCAACGCCTGTGGCGGGTTGGAGATGAGCCGGGCGAACAGCTTGGAGAGTCGGTCCTCGGGGTAATAGGTCTCACGGTAGAGTTGTACAGCCTCGAGCCACGCCTGGGCTAAAGGCTGGGCGGCGGAGCGGAGCCTGGGCAGCTTTTCGCGCAGCTCATTCTCCAAAGCCCACAGCCCGAGCTGCCCTCGCCGGTTGTCAATCTCAATGAGGGTGTTGAGTACAGAGCTGGGATGAATCTTTTGCTGTCCTAGGGAGCGCCATACCGTGTCAGTTGCGTTCATAGACTCCGCCTTTCATTATGATTGTAACATAATAATATGCCGGTTGCAATACCTTGTCAGGACATTACGACTTGACCGTAAAGCTTCGTTATGCTAATGTCAGAACCATGACACTAGCAGAACGTCTACGCGAACTACGCGGCCAGCGTGGCTGGCGGCTGAAGGACCTGGCGGACAAGAGCAGTTTAAGCGTGCCCTACCTGTCGGACTTAGAGCGGGGTCGCACCAATCCTTCGCTGGACACCCTGCAAACCCTGGCGGGTTCCTATGGCGTGAGTGTCAACGACCTGCTGGCCCCGGTGGATTTCTACGGTGATCGCACCGATGCCTCGCTGCCCAAAGGCCTCGCCGAGTTGCTAGCCGACCCTACCTTGGGTGCCGAAATCACGCCTGAGTGGCAGACCACCCTTGCCCGCATTGAGCTGCGCGGCAAGCGCCCCGAATCCAAGCGCGACTGGTACGAGATTTTCTTGCACCTCAAGCGCGTGCTCGAGGGATAAACACAAATAGCGAACAGCTGATAGCCGATAGCTGGAAATGCTATCGGCTTTTTTATTTAGGGGGCGAGATGGATGAGTTTTGGAAAAAGACCGTCTGGTCGCAGTTCGGGGCGGGTATAGACGCGCGCGAGTCCGCCCTCACCGCTTGCCCGGATGAAGTTTGGGGCGATCCTTCCAAGAAGCCCGATCCTGGTATGAGTTCTGGTACTTGGTCTATCACACCCTGTTCTGGCTCGACTTCTACCTAGTCAGGGTGTACCGAAGAGGAGTTCAAACCACCGGCCCCTTTCACCTTGGACGAGTTCGACCCGGCAGGCTTGCTCCCCGAGCAGGTTTATAGCAAGGCCGAGATGCAAACATATCTACGTTCCTGTCGTCAAAAATGCCACATGGTGATTGAATCCCTGACCGACGAACGGGCACGCGAACCTCAGCTTGGCCCAGCGGGGTTCAGCCTCCTAGAACTGCTTTTGTACAACATGCGCTACGCCCAGCACCACACCGCTCAGCTCAACATGATTTTGCGGCACAAAACGGATTCAGCGCCGCGCTGGGTTGGGAAGGCCAGGGACTAAAAGGAGATCGCGTGCCAGACATCCAATTCGACCACTGCGCTATTCACGTCTCCGACCGGAATCGCTCAAACGTCTTTTACCGTGACGTGCTGGGTGCGGAGGTGATTCCGCGCGGGGACGGCTTCATGTACCGCTTCGGCGAGGTTCAGCTCAACCTGCACGGCCCCGGCCTGAACCCGGTTCCTGTCGCCCGAATCCCCGTCCAGCCCGGCAACTCCGACCTCTGCTTCGAGTGAAGCGGGGCGACTGACGGGGCTATCAAGCATCTGAATCGTCCCAACGTTCCTGTCGAACTCGGCCCAGTCGAACGCTTCGGCGCAAAAGGCGAGGGCATCAGCGCGTACTTCCGTGACCCTGACGGCTCGCTACTGGAATTCATCTCATACCGCTGTTAGTCGGGACGTTTTATTCTGAGAACCTATGCAAAAGCCTGTATCCAGCCGAGAAAACGGATTCTACGTGGTGGGGATGGAGACCCGCACCACCAATGCCGCCGAGGCCGACCCGGCCACCGCCAAAATCCCCGCCCTGTGGGAGCGCGTCCGCAGCGACCCGCTGATGGAGCAAACCCCTAAGCGGATGGCGAAGGGCAAGCTGTTCGGCGTGTACTACAACTATGAGAGCGACGAAAACGGAGCCTACTCGCTCCTGGTCGGATACCAAGTCAACCCCGCCGACGAACTCCCCGCCGGGCTTAAAGGGGTGACGGTGGATGACGGGCGCTACCTGGTCTTCACCGCCGAGGGCGAGATGCCGGGGGCGCTGACGCAGACCTGGAAGGAGATTTGGGAGTATTTCCGGCAGCCGAATGCGCCCAAACGGGCCTTCAGCTACGACTACGAGATTTACGAGAGCTTCACCAAGGTCTCGGTGTACATCGCCATCCGCTAAGCCTATGGACCTGCGCGAACGCACCCTCGAGCTGGCCCAGGAATATCGCAAAAACCAAGCGCCCTTGACCCCCGAACGGCTCGTCGGTGGCATCGGTGCGAACCTCACCTACACCCGGCTCCCCGACGGCCAGGACGGGGCCTTTGATTTCGAGACCAACACCATCCTGATCGCCGAGGGCCAGACCCCCAAGCGCCAGCGCTTCACCCTGGCGCACGAGGTGATGCACTACCTGATCCACGAGGACGACGATTTGCTCTCCGAACTGCACGAGACTTACGAGGGGGACGAGCTGGAGGCCCGATTAGAGGCCCTGTGCAACCTCGGGGCCGCCGAGATGCTCCTGCCGCGCGAAGCCGTCGAAGCCGGAATCGCCAAGCGCGGCCAAAGCCCCAAGCTCATCCCCGAGTTGGCCGCTCTTCATCAGGTCTCCGAAGAGGTCGCCATCATCGCCCTGGCCGAGCGCGGCCCCAGCCCGAGCATCGTGCTGATGGCGGGAGGTAAGCCAGTGAAGGTATTTTTCAGCGCCAAGAGCGAGCGCATCTTTGACCGCGTTCGCCGAAATGTTGCCGTTCCCAAAGACCATCCGCTCACCCTCGCTTTGGAGACTGCCCTGCCGTACAAGGGCAAGGCGCCGCTCCCTGGCAATGGAACGTTGTATGCCCTGGATGCGTTTCCCAAAGGAGGACGGGTCTATGCGGTGTTCAAGGAGTTGCTGAACTAAATGTCGAGGGTCAAGGGTCAAGAGACCAGGGCCAAAAGCCGAAAGCTGAAGGCAAAGAGCGTTTACCGTTTACCATCAACCGTTGACCGCAAACCCTTGGCAACGACGCTCTCTGCGCTGCGGCGCTTGGTTTTAGCTCAGCAAGGCTTGTTACGTTGGCAAGGGGGGGTGGGCGAGTTTGCTGAAGGTATCCCCTGGCAAGAGAAGTTCAAAGGTGCGGAAGGAACGCTTGAAGTTTTGAGAAAGCTCGAGGCCGTCCAGCTCGACCCGGTGAACGTCATCGCGCCCAACCATCACCTCGTTTTTGCCAATCGCGTGGGGAACTACAAACCAGAGCATTTAGAGGCACTTTATCCGCAAAAACAGGTCTTCGAGTATTGGGCACAAGCACGCTGCGTTCTGCCGGTCGAGGATTGGCCCTTGTTCGAGTGGCGGCGCGAAAAGTGGCGGCTGGAACCGATGGTCGAGGGCGCGGGCATCTTCAATCGCAGCTCGAGCTATGCAGAGGAGGTGCTCGAGGCCATCGCCCACGTGCGGGAGCGGCTAAGGGCGGATGGTCCGCTCCCCACGCGACTTCTCGACACCGGGAAGAAGGTTCGTGGCTACTGGGGGTTCACCGCCAAAGCCACTTCGCAGGCCGTAGAGCACCTGTGGGAAGCGGGCGAAATCGTGGTTGCCGGGCGCAAAAACGACGAGCGGCATTTCGCCCTCGCCGATGGTTGGCTGCCCGCCGATGCGCAGACCGTTCACAACGCCCACCTACAGGCTAAGCTTCTCAAATTCATCCGTGCCTACGGTGTTTTTGATGCCTACGGCACAGGCTCCCGGTTAGGTTGGCGCGATTGGGAAGCTGGGGAGAAGCAAAGCGAACTCGAGCGCCTGGGGCGCGAAGGGGTTTTGATTCCCCTAGAGCTCGAGGGTATCAAGCGCAAATACTATCTCTGGGCCGAGCTGCTGCCGCTGCTCGAGTCGCTGCGAACTGTTACCGTTGCCTCCGACATCTATTTCCTGTCGCCGCTCGATAACCTGATGTGGCGGCGTGAGCGCATCAGTGACCTGTTCGGCTTCGACTACAAGTGGGAAATCTACGTGCCTGACGAGAAGCGCAAGTATGGGCCGTATGTGCTGCCGATCCTCGAGGGTGAGACCTTCATCGGCAGGCTCGACGCGCGGATGGACCGGGCGAACAAAAGGCTCGTGGTCAAGCGGATTTTCTGGGAAACCAAGCCGAATAAGCTGCGCCAGGAGCGAGTACGCAAGGCTTTACAGGGGTTTGCCTCGAGGCTTGGGGCAGAGGTCGAATACCCGGCATCCTAACTTTGCTCCACGGCGGCACCTTGGTGATGCCGATAGCGCCCTCAGGGACACAAGTTCACATCTGCCACCTTGTTTCTGCGGTAAGCCTCGCCACCTTCATTCTTCAGGCTCGGGCGTAAGTTTGGGCGGTATGGAGCGTTACCCGATACCCACCGTGGCTGCACTCGTCCGAGGCCCGTCGGGCCGGGTGCTGATCGCCCGGACGACCAAATGGAAAGGGCTTTGGGGTGTGCCTGGCGGGAAGATTGAGTGGGGAGAGGGGCTCGAGGCCGCCCTGGGGCGCGAGTTCCTCGAAGAAGTGGGTTTGAGTCTCTCCAACTTGCGCTTCGCCCTGCTGCAAGAAAGCGTCTTGGACGAGCAGTTTCATAAACCCATGCACTTCATCTTCGCCAACTATTTTGCCGATTCGGATTCGGAAACGGTTGTGCCCAACGACGAGATTGCCGAGTGGGCCTGGGTCGAGCCGAGGCGGGCGCTCGAGTACCCGTTGAACAGCTACACCCGCGTCCTGGTCGAGGAATACCTGCGTCAAGTTGCCGAACCTGTAGGGACGGCGCGTGCGTCGTCCCTACAACGCGAGGATAACGGGTGAGACGCGCCGCGCTCGTCACGGGTTCGTCCAAAGGCATCGGGCGGGCGATTCTGCTGGCGCTGGCCGCCAAAGGTTTTGATGTCGCAGTGCATTACCGCAACAGCGAAGCCGAGGCGGAAGCGACGCGGCTCGAGGCCGAGCGGCTGGGTATTCGCGCGGTCAAGCTGAAGGCGGATGTTACCAAGCTCGATCAGGCGCGTTCTCTCATTCATACCGTTGCATCCGAGCTAGGTGGACCGCACGTACTCGTAAATAACGTGGGCGACTACATCAAAAAGCCGATTGACGAGACCAGCCCCGAGGAGTGGCACACCATGCTCGACTCCAACCTCAACGCGCCGTTTTACCTGACCCAAGCGGCGATTCCGCACATGGCTGAGGCAGGCTGGGGCCGGGTGGTGAGCATCGGATTCGCGGGAGCGCAGAATCTGATTGCCCGCACCGGCATAACACCCTACGTTATCGCCAAAACCGGGGTCATCCTCTACAGCAAGGCGTTGGGAAAACGTCTAGCAAGTCGCGGTATCACCGTGAACGTGGTTGCACCGGGTATCGCCGAAACCTCCGTCTCCAAGCCGGTAGAGGATGTGCCGATGGGCCGTCTGGCAACGGTGGACGAACTGGCTCAGGCGGTATTATTTTTCGTGGAGCACGAGTATCTCACCGGGCAGGTGATGGAGGTCGCCGGGGGTTGGAACTTGTGATGCAGAGCCTGTGCTGTCAGGAGAGCATAAAGATTCCGGGCAGACAAGTGTACAGGCTACGTTCAAGCTTTGTATAAAGGAGCAAGATGAAACGCATGGTCGAAGTTGAAGACGCCAACATGATGTTCCCCTGCGAAACCGACATTGACCGCATGGCCCAGCTTGGTCACGAATGGCTAACCCTCATCGGCGAGGACCCGACGAGAGAGGGCTTGGTCAAAACCCCCGACCGGATGGCGAAGGCCTGGGCCTTCCTGACCAAGGGCTACTGCGAGACCCTCGAGGAAGTCACCAACGGTGCGGTATTCGAGGCCGAGGGCTCGAACATGGTGGTGATCAAAAACATCGAATACTACTCGATGTGCGAGCACCACCTGTTGCCCTTCTTCGGCACGGTGCACATCGGCTACGTCCCCAACAAGAAAATCCTGGGATTGTCCAAGTTTGGGCGGATCACCGACATGTTCGCCCGGCGCTTGCAGGTGCAAGAAAGGCTTTCCACCCAGATCGCCGAGGCCATCTGGGAGGTGCTCGAGCCCCAGGGTGTGGGCGTGGTGATCGAGGGCCAGCACCTGTGCATGATGATGCGCGGGGTGGAGAAACAACACTCCTCCACGACTTCTTCCGCGATGCTCGGCAACTTCCGCGACGACCCTAAGACCCGCGACGAGTTCCTGACGCTGATTCGCCAGAGCAAGAGTTTCTAGACCAAAACGCCTATTTGCGCCCTGTAGGGCCGACTCCCGGAGTCGGCCTTTGCTTGGCGTATATTGACAATAACCTGTCAATACGACAAACCATTGACAAATGCCCGAACTCACGGCACAGGGAAATGCGTTTACCGAACTGGTGCTCGAGGTCTTCCGGCTCCACGGTCTGATTTTGCGCGATGGCGACGCAATTGCCCGGCCTGTAGGTTTGACCAGTGCTCGGTGGCAGATTTTAGGGGTGGTCGAGCACGGGGCGATTCCTGTCGCCAGCGTCGCCCGGCTGATGGGGCTATCGCGCCAAAGCGTACAGCAGACCGCCGATGCCCTGGAGCGCGAGGGCTTCACCGAGTACGCGGAAAACGTCCGCCACCTCCGGGCTAAGCTGGTGGACGTGACCGAGAAAGGGAGGGAAGCGCTCAGGTTTGTGGCCGAGCGGCAAGCGGAATGGGCCAATGAAATCGGAGGGAAACATGAGCTTGAGGATTTGCAGACCGCGCTAAGGGTGCTGCGGGAGTTGAGGGAGAGCCTCGAGCCGCAATCCACCAAAGCCAAAGCCGGGAGGAAAAATATGGAGGTTAAAGAGTGAAAGTCACCGCATCCGCCCTCTAGCTCAACGTTGCCGATGTGGCCGCCTCTGCAGAGTTCGCCAAGAGGCACTTTGGCTTCACCGAAGCGATGGCCGTCGAGGACAAGATGGCCTCACTCACCCGCCAGGACGTAGGCTTCAACCTGATTTACCTCAAGACGGGCCTCGAGACCTTCAAGCCCGCCCATCGCGCGGGAAGTGCCGGGGGCGGACTTTTGGTGGTGTTCGTGGTCGAGAACATTGATGCCGAGTACGAGCGTTTATGTGCTGAGGGCGTTTTCGTTGTTACACCTATTGAGACCGAGCCTTGGGGCGAGCGCTATTTTCAAATGCAAGACCCCAACGGCGTGATCTTCCAACTCGTGCAGTGGATGACCGAGGGCGAAAGGTGAAATGACCCAACTGGATATTGCCCATCTGCGCCTCCATAATCAGCTCATCACCCGGCCCGTTTTCCAGAAGCCGGGTGACGTGGTGTGCTCCCTTGGCGCGGTACAGGCCCAGGATTATCTGGCCTCATTGTGGGCTGTCGAGCTGCGTTTGCCGGATGTTACCGAAGCTGATATCGAGCAGGCCATCGCGGAGCGGCAGATGGTTCGCACCTGGCCGATGCGCGGCACCATTCACTACGTCGCTCCCGAGGACGCACGCCCGAGGATGCACGGTGGATGCTGGGCCTCCTCACCCCGCGCGTGGTCGCCCGTAGCGCCGGAAGGTATCGCCAGCTCGAGCTGGACGACAGCGTGTTTTCCCGCAGCCGGACGGTATTGGAGAAGGCCTTGCAGGACGGGAAGCCGCGCACACAACATGAGCTGCTGGCCGAGGCCAATATTCCCGCAACGGGTGGGCAGGGCCTGCACATCCTGGGCCACTGGGCGCAAAAAGGATTGATTTGCTTTGGCCCGCGTATAGACAAACAACCGAGTTTCGTGCTGCTGGACGAGTGGGTTCCTAAGTCGAGAGCCCTGGAGCGGGAGGAAGCCCTAGCCGAACTGGCCCGGCGCTATTTCAGGAGCCACGGCCCGGCTACCCTGCAAGATTTCGTGTGGTGGTCGGGCCTCACGGTCGCAGATGCCAAGATGGGCCTCGAGCTAGTCAACTCGGAACTCACCCACGCGGATGTGGACGGCGAGACGTACTGGTTTGAGGATGCCGATTTTACCGACAAACCCGCCCCCCAACTTTTGCCCTTCTTCGACGAGTTTTTGGTGGCCTACAAGGACCGCAGCGCGGTGCTCGAGGCGTTCAAGGTGAGGCAAGTCAACGCTGGGGGTGGGCTACTGAATCCGACGATTGTTCTGGATGGGAAAGTGGTGGGGACGTGGAAGCGCAGGCTCGAGAAAAGCCGTGTCTTGCTCACAGTAAGTCCGTTTACCCCATTCGACAAAACTCAAATGAAAGCTAGCGAGATTGCGGCTGAACGTTATGGCAAGTTTTTAGGATTACCGGTGGTGCCGGGGGCGCCATCCGAAAGGAGCGATAGATGATAGTTCAACTCCGCTATGTCACCCTCATCGTCCGCGACCAGGATGAGGCTTTGGAGTGGTACACCGAAAAGCTCGGTTTGGAAAAGCGCATGGACCGGCCCATGGGCTCAGATCGCTGGCTCACCGTCGGGATCAAAGGCCAACCCTACCCCGAAATTATCCTGCAAAAGCCGAGCCCCGAGCAGTACAGCGCCGAAGTTCTGGGGCGGAAACAGCGGCAGATCGGAGAGAACCCGACCTGGGTCTTAATCGTGGACGACTGCTACAAGACGGTGGAAACCCTGCGCGGCAAAGGCGT
>PSMF01000153.1:0-6703 GCA_040290005.1 Meiothermus sp. | reverse complement strand
ACTAAGACCTCATAGACCAGCAACACAAACATATCAACGGCATCGAGAATTTCTGGAACTCGGCCAAGCCCATACAGCGGCATCCCCAGGCATAGCTTCGAGCTGTTCCTCAAGAAGTGCGAGCTCCGGTTCAATGGAAGTGGTCGCGCTAGCGGATGGGCATCGCCCATCCGCTACGGCAGTCCCAAGCCGTGGTTGCGCGTACTCAAACGTTGGTTCAGAAAGGAAGGGATAATCTAGGCTTATCTAGGACAGCCCCAGGTTTATGTTCGAGTTGTATACCAGCGTTTGTAAATCGGGGGTTTTTAGGGGCTTGCGCACCATACCACTTGTTGTATTATATCCCGCAATCCCATGTGGTCTTCGCTGCGACACCCCGGATTCCTCCGTTTGTTTTTGGCACAACTGGTTTCGCAAGCGGGCACCCAGGTGCACCGTATCGCCTTGCTGACGTTGGTTTACCTTTTGACCAAAGCAGCTCTTTGGGTCTCCTTGATCTTGATAACCCAGTTCGTGGCCCGCATTCTAGTCGGCCCGCTGTTAGCGGCTTGGTCGGACACCCAGGACCGTCGCCGAGTGATGATTGTGGCCGACCTAGGTAGAGCTGTGGTAGTACCCTTGATTCCAGTGCTGGGGAATCACTCGCTGCCTGGGTTGTTAGTGCTGGTGTTCCTGGTCGAAACCTTGACCGCGCTTTTCGACCCCGCAGCCAACGCTTCAGTTCCCGACCTTGTGCCGCCTGAGCACCTGGACGAGAGCAATGGGCTGATGGAGTTTACCCAACGCTTTGCCGAGGTGGCGTTTCTCGGGGGAGCCGGGGTGTTGGTGGGGATGGTAGGGACGGCGTTCGCCTTCTACTTTGATGCCTTGACCTATTTGGTCTCGGCCATGCTTCTATTAGGGTTGCCGCGCCTCGGTAGCGTGGTGACGGGGAGTTCCGGTTACTGGAGCCGGGCCAGAGAAGGGATACAGTTTTTGTGGCTCAACCGGGCTGTGCGCACCACGGTGGGGTTGATGTTCACCGCTGCTTGTTTTGGCTCGGTCGAAGGGGTTTTGATGGTGATCTTTGCCAACAAGGTGTTGGGGGTAGGCGCTGCTGGGTTTGGCCTGATCGAGGCCGCAATGGCTTTAGGGGTGGTGCTGATGACCCTCAGCATCGGTGGGCTGAGTAGGCAGATTGCGCGGGAGCGGCTTTTTCTGCTGGGGTTAGGAGCCTTCGGGCTGTTCGAGGCTAGTATCGGTGCTTTACCGATGTTTGTCTGGACGCTGATAGCCGTTTTCTTCTCCGGGGTGTCCAATACGCTGTTCATCGTCCCAGCTCGCTCGATTCTCCAAAACAGCGCTCCCCCAGAAATCCGCGGGCGGTTGTTCGCCGCCTTCCGCGCAGTGATGGCCGCAGCCCAAATCATCGGTGCCGCTCTAGCCGGGCTGGCTGAGCCTTATCTAGGGGCTTCGCTGGTATTTATCTTAGCGGGGCTCTTGGTGAGTGCTTTTGTAGGAGTGGTATCCCTGCGCGGAGGAATCCCGGCGGCAAGAGCCGTCTAAAGGGCAACGGCCTTACCCTGGAGCCCCTGCGCTTTGCCTATAATGGCGGGTTGACGGAGGGATGATGAACATCCAGAAAATCATGAAAGAGGCCCAAAAGGCCCAGAAAAAAGCCGCCGAAGTTCAGGAGAAGCTCGGCAGCATGAGTGTGGTGGGAAATGCTGGGGGGGGGCTGGTTGAAGTCACCGCTGACGGCCACGGGCACATTCAGGCGATCAAGCTCAAGCCCGAGGCAGTAGACCCGGCGGATCTAGAATCTCTGGAAGACCTAATTTTGGTTGCCATTCAGGATGCCCAGACCAAGGCCCACGAGCTATCCGAGCGGGAAATGAGCCGCGAGCTGGGCGGGATCGGGAATATGTTGGGAGGAATGTTTTAGCCGATAGCCGATGGCTGATAGCCTATAGCCAAACCCTGCTATCAGCCATGAGCTATGAGGTATGAGCCATCTATGCGGTATCCCGAAAAACTCCTCAAATTGGTGCGTGCCCTGGCCGGTCTGCCAGGGGTCGGCCCTAAGAGCGCGCAGAAGCTGGGGCTGTTCCTGGTGCAAAACCCTGACGCGGCGGGGGACCTGCTCTCAGGCCTCGAGGGGGCGGGGAGCCTCCACCCCTGCAAGCTCTGCGGCAACCTGGCCGAGGCCGAGCTTTGCCCGATCTGTGCTGATTCCGAGCGCGACCACGGCCTAATCTGCGTGGTGGAGACCATCAACGACCTGATGGCGATTGAGCGCAGCGGCGAATACGAGGGTTTGTATCACGTGCTGAACGGTGCTTTGAACCCTCTAGAGGGCATCGGCCCCGAGCAGCTCAACCTGGAGAAGCTCTTCGAGCGGCTGAAAGACGTGCGGGAGGTGATTCTCGCCACCGGCATGACCGTCGAGGGGGAGGCCACCGCGTCCTATCTGGCCGAGCGGCTCAGCGGCTCTGGGACGCCCTCGACGCGGCTGGCCTACGGATTGCCGGTGGGCGGGAGCCTCGAGTACGCCGACGAGGTGACGCTGGCACGGGCACTGGAGAACCGGCGGGGGTATCAATAGGGATGAGCGACTCGCGAGGAGCAATGAGCAAAGACAAAAAATGCCGATAGCTCATAGCCCATAGCTGATAGTCAAAACTAAGCTCACGTCGGGGACAGTGAAATCAAGGCGTAAGAATTTCTGTTCTGGACAGCATATCTTTAGCAATGAGCTACTCGGCTATCAGCCTGTTTTTAGCTCATCGCTCATGGCTCACTGCTAATTGCTGATAACGCTTTTGCCCCCAATCCTGTGCAACTAACCGGGGCCGCCATACCCCCGCGTGTTACCCTAACGCTTGATGTTGAAATCGCTCGAGCCCTTAGGAATACGCCAAGCTGTGCTCACCTCGCAGGACGGGCTGGTGATTGAAAGCGCGGGCTCCTCGAGTCCCGACCCCGACCTGCTGGCCGCCGAACTGGCGACGCTGGTGGGCACCAGCCAGACACTGACCAAAACCTTGGGTGGTTCGCTCCGGCGTTTCTCCCTGGCGACCGAAAACCGCGAGGTGCTGGCGGTGGTGTTTGGCCGCTACTGCTTAGGCGCGGTGGTGGACAAAGGGGCCGACCGCAAGGGTGTGGGCAACGAGCTTTCCCGGCTGGCACTGCGTTTGGGTAAAACCCTCTAAGGAGCCAACATGGTACAAACCGTACTCTCGGAACTGCAAACCACCGGAGGGGTCTTGGCTTCGGCGTTGGTCGCCGAGGACGGCTTTATCGTCGAGAGCGCCCGCGGCGAAACCGCGCCCGACGTGGATTTCCTGGGTGGAGCGGCCTCTACCGCTTTGGCTTCGGCCAGAGCACTGTCACAGGAGTTACAGCGCGGAGACGTGGAAGAGGTCATGGTAGAGTACCCCGAGGGGCCGCTGTTGTTGGTTCCTATCGAGGGAAACTACCTGCTGGTGGTGCTGATGGACTCCGTGCAAAGCCTGGGCCGTGTGCGCTTCCAGGTCAAGAAAAGTATCCCCCGCCTCAAGGAGGCATTAGCGTGAGCAATGTTCAAAACCAGATGCCCGAACTGCGCATTGACATAGACCGCGAGACCGCGCAGGGCCAGTACGCCAACTTCGCGGTGTTCTCGCACCAGAAGAACGAGTTTTATCTCGATTTCGCCCTCTTGCAACCCCAGACTGACCCCAACGTGGTCGGGGCTTTGGTGGTTTCCCGCATCATCACCTCGCCGCAACACGCCAAGGCCCTGCTACACAGCCTGGCCGAGAACATCGGGCGCTATGAACAGACCTTCGGCCCGATTCCCGAGGCTGCCGACCCCAGCCGGGCATAGAGCACGTCGAACGCCCTACCGTTCTTGGGAAAGGAAAGCTCCCGATCAGCTCGAGGGCATCATCCGTCGCTCGCGGATCAGGCGGAGCATCTCTTCCACGCTCGTCACCTTGACCCTGGGGCGGCCTCCGGCTTGGCCCAAGCCGGTTTCGTGGTGGTCCAGCACCGTCCACCCCTCGAAGGTGATGAACTCCACCCCCCTGGCTTCCAGCAGCTTCACAACCGCCTCAGGACCGGAGTTGGGCGCGGGGGAGAGATTAGGCGCGTCCTCAAGCAGCAGCTTTACGGTCTCCGAAGCGTCGGCCTTATTGGTTCCCACCACCCCGCTCGGCCCGCGCTTGATCCAGCCCGCGGTGTACTCACCGGGGACGACGTTTCCACCCATCAACACGCGTCCGCCGAGGTTGGGAATCACGCCCCGTTTGGGGTCGAAAGGTACGCCGGGGAGGGCCACGCCCTTGTAGCCCACAGAGCGCAGCACCATGCCCACCCGTAGCTCCTCGAATTCTCCTGTCCCCACCGCGTTTAGGTTATCGTCAAGACGGTTCCTCTCGAGCCTTATCCCTTCCACCTTGTCGGTGCCCAGAATCTCCACCGGGGAAACCAAAAAGCGCAGGTGCACCCGCCGGGGCTTGCCTTGGAGCGGTTTGGCGGCGAACTCGCGCAGGATTTCCTGGTTTTTGAGCATCGGCGGGTCGCCCGCAATCGAGGCGGCGCTTTTCTCGTCGAGCTCGAGTTCCTCGGCCCGCACCACGATGTCGGCCTCGCCCAGCTCGCCCAGCTCGCGCAGCTCCTTGGTGGTGAACTTGGCCTGGGCCGGGCCGCGCCGCCCGAGCATGTACACGTCTCGCACCTGGCTCCCGGCCAGGACTTTTAGCGCGTGGTCGGCGATGTCGGTTTTGCCCAGTTCTTCGGCGGATTTAGATAGGATGCGGGTCACGTCCACAGCGACGTTTCCTACGCCGATCACCGCTACCGCGCTCATATCCAGCTTGAGGTCCCTGGTCGCATAATCGGGGTGGCCGTTATACCAGGCCACGAACTCTGTCGCCGAGAGGCTTCCGGGCAAATCCTCGCCGGGAATCCCCAAGCTGCGGTCGGCAGATGCCCCCACAGTGTACACAATCGCGTCGTAGAGCTGCCGCAGGTCGTCATGGTGGAGGTCGCGCCCCAAACAGACGTTGCCGAAGAAGCGCACCCGTGGGTCTTGCAGCACCTTCTGCATGACCTTGGTCACCGACTTGATGGCCTGGTGGTCGGGGGCCACACCGTAGCGCACCAGCCCATAGGGTGTGGGCAAGCGGTCTAAAACATCCACCTGCACCGGGATTTCAGCCTGCTTGATCAGAGCTTCGGTGGTGTACACACCCGAAGGCCCGGAACCCACTACTGCGACCCGCAAAGGGCGGGATTGACTGAGGGCATTCGCCATTTCTTCCTTCCTCCAACCGTATTTTTGCTCAGGGGGGTCGTGGCTCATGAGAGCCACGCGCCAAACATGGGGAGAATCATAGCGTAGAAAAGGAGCAATTGGTATACCAGGAAGAGGTCGAACGTTGGAGGTCCAGCGTTGAATGCCTTAGGCATCGAGGTTTGGACCTTTCCACTTGCGATTTTGGGTTTGCAAAAGCAGCTGGGGTTCTCCGTCCAAATCGCGCTCGAGGATGGCCCTCGAGTTAACGTAGATTTGCGGACGTCTAAATACCGGACCATCATAAGCGCGTTCGGAACGGGATAAAAGAAAACCCCGCAGGCGCGGGGCCGTACGGGGAGGCGTTGGACGTTCGTCGTTCGGCCTTACGCGGCTTGTTTAGAGAGCAGCTCGAGGCCGTTGGGGTTCTCCAGCACCAGCTTGCCGTAGCCCGAGCGGATATACCCCTCGCGGGTCAGCTCGCCGATCACCTTGGTCACGGTCTCGCGCACCGAACCGACGGCTGAGGCGATCTCGTCGTGGGTGGCCTTGACCCCGACCCGCCCGTTCTTTTCGGTGTAGGCGACGGGGGTGTGGGAGAGGTCAATCAGGGTGGCGGCGATCCGGTTCTTGAGGCGCTGGCCGGAGATACGCTGGATGGTCTGGTAAGTCTGCGAGAGCGAGCCAACCAGAGCCTGCACGAGCTGGCTCATCTCCTGGGGAGAGAGCTGGCTGGGGTCTAGCGTATCTACCTTGGTGTCGGTGACGGCTTCGGCAAAGTAGGTACGCTCGCCGCCCGCGATCACCTCCTCGCCGAAAAACTCGCCGGGGCGCACAAAGCGCAGGGTGAGCGCGTTGCCTTCGTCATCCACGCTCTGAAGCCGAACTAGACCTTCACGCACCCGGTGCAAGCTATCTTTTGCGGTAGACTCACCGGGGTATAGGATAATCTCGCCGGGGTCGAATGTCAGGGTGTCAAGGATGCTGTTTGGCATTATTATCACTCCTCAGAACTAAGGATACACCTTGAGCGTGATTTTGTAAACATTTATGTTGATATATTTATAAAAAGCGAGGCCGGACGCAAAACGCCTGAGTGCTCCTTAGCTTTCTATACGCAAACCACCCGTCCTCAGATGGCCAAGCTGATTTGGCTGAGGGTAGGTCAGGGGGTGAAACTGTTGTTGTGCTGAGTGAAAAATGTTGCTGGGCAGAGTTTGGGTACTGGGTTAGATCAACTACAAACCCACCCTGCTACGCGGCGAAATGGGCGTATCTGGCGCTACGCGCCACCTCCCTGACCAACACAGCGAATAGCTTCTAGGACAGGTGTCAAGCATGACATAATCCAAGGGGCGGCAAGGCAGTTGACTTTCCCCCTTTCTTTCAAGGGGGCCGTGCGAGGTCGCCATAGGCCAGATGCTTCAACCATAAACCTTGACCGAT
>PSMF01000152.1:0-6938 GCA_040290005.1 Meiothermus sp. | reverse complement strand
CACGTCTGGGGCGGGGCAAGGTAAGCGGGTGAACCAAGCGATGAGCAGTGAGCAAAAGCGTCCTACGTCGTACGTCTTACGCTTTACGCCAAAAGCACTTCACGTCCAGAACGAGGATTCTCAAACCCGGATTTCAACGTCCCAGACGTGAGCTAGGTTTTTAGCCTTTAGCGTACGACGTTGGACGTAAGACCTACGACCGCCCTGGCTCATCGCTAGCTGCTCATCGCTCCCACCCTGTATGCTTTACCCGTTTATGGATCGGCCTTTGATGATCTTTAGTGGACAGTCCAACCGGCCTCTGGCCGAGGAAATCGCCGAAAACTTAGGGGTTCCGCTGGGCAAAAGCGTCACCGAGCGCTTCGCCAACGACTGCCTGTTCGTGCGCTACGAGCAAAGCCTGCGCGAGGGTGATATTTTCATCATCCAGTCACTCACCCCACCCGTACAAGACAACCTGGTCGAGCTTCTCATGATGATTGACGCGGCCAAGAGCAGCAGTGCGGCGCGGGTCACAGCGGTAATTCCCTACTACGCCTATGCCAGAAGCGACAAAAAAGATGCTCCTCGAATTTCGATCACCGCCCGTTTGGTAGCCGACCTGATTCAGGCTTCGGGAGCCGACCGGGTGCTCACCATGACCCTGCACTCGGCGCAGGTCCACGGGTTTTTCAAGGTCCCGGTGGACCACCTCTCGGCGGAGCCGGTAATTGCCAACTACTTTGCCACCAGGGTCGAAGGTTTGGAAAACGGCGTGGTCGTCGCCCCGGACGCAGGCGACATCAAACGGGCCATCTCGCTAGCCCGCCGTCTGGCCCTGCCGATCGCCTTTATTGACAAACAGCGCCTCTCCGACACCGAGGTGGCCTCGAGGGGCTTAGTAGGCGATGTCAAAGGCAAAGTCGCCCTGGTGATTGACGACGAAGTTTCCACGGCGGGAACACTCGTCCAGGCCGTAGAAGCGCTGGTCAAAAACGGCGCCGACGCCACCTACGCCGCCTTCACCCACGGGGTCTACGTCGGCCCGGCAGTTGACCGCATCGAAAAAAGTCCCATCGTCGAGGTCGCCGCCACCAACACCTGCACCTACCGGGGCCGCCCCAGCCCCAAGCTGCAAACCCTCACCGTGGGGCCGCTGTTCGCCGAGGCCATCTGGCGCATCCACCGCGGAGAGTCGGTCTCGAGCCTGTTTACATAAAAAATCTAAGGTCCAGGCTCGCATCTTCGGTCTCGAGTTTATTTACCTAAAGCCAGTGGCCTGCGGCTTGTGGCGAGTGGAAAAAACTTCCACAGGCCACTAGTCATGAGCTTTTACCTGGAGACCGTCTCTCTGGGCTTGGCCGCTTCTTGCAGCAGTTCGGGGGGGCGCACCGCCTCGGCGATGAAAGCCCACAATACGCCCATGAGCAAGCCCAGCACCCCGGCCACCACCGTATATAGCAGTGGGCGCGGGAAGGAGGGGCGTAGCGGCTCGGCAGGGGGAACCAGCACTTGGACTTGCAAGGCTTGGCCGACGAGCTGGTTGATCGCGTCGGGCTGGCTGAGCAGCCGGTTGAGGGTGTCGATGCGGGCTTCGAGCTGGGCTACCTGCGAGCGAAACCGCGACTCGTCCAGGCTGAGGCTGGTGTAGCCGGGACTGCTGGTGCGGGCGGCCTGAGGGTCCACCTGGCGGGCCTCGAGGGCCGCCGCGGTGGTAGGGTTAGCCTGGCCTTGGTCGGGGGCGATTTTGAGTTCGGCTTGGATGCGTTTCAGGCTTTCCTGCGAGGATTGAAGGTCGAGCTGGGTCTGGGTCAGGGCAGCCCGGATGTTCGAGCTGACCCCTTCCACCATGCGCCCCTTCAGATAGTCTCGAACCACGCGCAGGATGCGATCGGCCCGCTCCTTGGCCTCGCTTGGCGTGCGACCCTTGGCGCTCAGGTTGAGCAAACCCCGTTTGTCATCGAACTTGGCCTGATAGTACTGGGTGGGGTCGCCTGCCATCAGGTCTTTCGCCAGAAGGGAAGTGCTCTGCAAATCCACGAAACCCTGGGCCAAACCCGGGAGCGAAGGCAAGTTATTGAGGAGGCCCTGCCCATTGGATTGGTTGGCTAGGCTGAGGCTGACCACGACCTTGCTGGTATAAGTTTTGGGCAGGATCAGGCTCACCACCAACGCGAGGGCCGCCAAACCCAGGGTTATGGTCAGGATCGGCAAACGCCAGCGCTTAAGAACTATATAGATGTCTCGCAGGGAAAGATCTTCTGTTTGAGAAGAGGAACTCTCGGTCACTCGGGTATTGTAACAGGTAACGCCACAGGGGTTTTCAGCATTACCAAGCTCCAAGCCGTGACGATCCAAAGCGGATAATAAACCACTTCGCTGAACAGGCTGTAATCAAACACGTTGAGGAGCAGAGCTGTGGCCCAAACCATCAAACCGCTCCAAGCCCTCCTTTGATATAGCTCCCAAGCAATCCCCAAAAGCAAACCCATACACCCCATCAAGCCGAGCCACCCAGCCTCCGCCAACAGTTCCAGCAGCAAGTTGTGAGCATGCTGTACAAAGATTTCTGTAGCCTGCTCGCTTCCCTCGAGTTCGTACCAGAGGGGGAGGCTGCCCAGCCCTCCGCCCGTCCAGGGGTAACGGGAGGAAACCAGCTCGGCCACTTGCCAAATTCCGATTCTGGAGACGGTAGTACTGTAGCTGGGGTCGAAGATTGTGGAGAACCGGCCCAGAGTCCCGGTGCTTCCCAAATCAACTGCGACTGTACTGGCGAGAACAATGAGCGTAAAAACCAGGGCTCTCCAACCCCGGCTCAGGGTACATACCCAAAACAGTAGCAACGGGACTAGACCCAGGAGCGCTCCACGGCTACCGGAAAACCAGATTAGAGCTAGGGCTATGGCAAACGCCAGTGCGGTCGGTCGTTTTTGGCCGCATAGCATCACTAAACCCACACACATCACCGCCAGGTGACCTAGCAGGTTGGGGTGACCGGTCAGCGCAGCCGCTCGAGCCTGCGCTCCGGCGGGTAAAACATGCAGCTGAAATAACACCAAAGCCACGGTCAGCCCCATGCCCGCCAGCAACCAACGGCCTGTGTCGGGGCCGGTTTGAGCCAGTACACGCTGGGCTCCGGCCAAGGCTAGAAGCCCCAGCAATGCGGTACCCACAAACCAAAGCACCCGGTAGGGTAGGAGCGGGCGCGGAGGGCCCGCCGGCGTGTAGGCCGAAGGGGTAGGGGAAGGCTCGAGCTGAGGATAGGCGAACTCGATATAGCTCCAATCTCCGCTTAGACCGAGCAGATCCAGTCCACGCACGAACCGGTCGCCCTCTCGAGCTTGGTACGTGGCATAAGCCCGGTACATACCGCCGCCCAAATCCACAACCCGGGTCGGCACCGGGTGATGACCCCGGGCCGTGAAGAAGGTAAACTCGAAGCTTGCCGCAGTACCGTCATGGCGGAAAAACACGCTTTGGGTGTAGGTCTGACCCGCTTGTAGGGTGGGCGCGTAGGTTAGGTAAAGCTCGACGAAAGGAACTCCGGTTACCGGGTTGGCTCTCGGCATCCGCCAAAAAACACCGCTGCGGCGAATAAGGCTGGGCACCTGGGTATCGGGAAGGTTGAACCCCACCATACGCGAGATGATATTGGCGGGCAGCAGATTGACTTTGGCCGAAGGACCCGGCCAAGGAAGTACCTTGGGCTGTGGGAGTGGCGGAGACAGGAGTTGGGATACGACCCCGAAGCCCGCAAATAAGGCTAGGCCGAACCAAAGAGGCCGGTAAGGCCGCACCAACCTTAGCGAGAAGAGACCGAGCCCGACCAAGGCTACCGAAGCTCCCAGAGGCCACAGCGGAAGCAGGATTAGGGGCAAACCCCAACTCGCTTGTCTAACGCGGTTAATAGGCCCCTCGAGCAAAGAGTACTGCCCAAAATGTACGGGCAATGATGTAAATGTCCAGCCATACCGACCAGTTACGGACATAGTAAGCATCCAGGGAAACCCGCTCTTGATAGCCAGTATCGTTGCGCCCTGAAACTTGCCACAAACCCGTTAGACCCGGCATCACCTGTAAGTATAGTGAAAATTGCCCGCCATAACGGATAACCTCAGCCTGGACGATGGGCCTAGGTCCCACCAGGCTCATCTCGCCACGAAGCACGTTCCAAAGTTGGGGCAGCTCGTCGAGGCTGGTTTTGCGGATCAGACTGCCGATCCGGGTCACGCGTGGATCATCGCGAAGCTTATGGTCCTGCTCCCACTCCTGGCGTAGCTCGGGGTGCTCCTTCAGATAGCGCTCTAACATCGCGTCCGCGTCTCGCACCATCGAGCGAAACTTCCAAGCGCGAAACCGCCTACCCCCATAGCCAATGCGCTCTTGGCTATACAACAGTGGGCCGGGGGAGTCTAAGCGAATCATCAGGGCAATCCCCCCCCCTACCAGTAGGGCTAACGGCAGGGTTAGCACCACCAGCAGCAAGTCTAGGCAGCGCTTCACCAGACGCGGCCCCCTCAGCAACAACCGCTGACGCACCTCTAATCCCAACACCCCACCTAAGTCCCGCGCCGAGACCCACAAGCTACCCAGACCAAACAAGTTGGGGATTAAAATCAGGTGAGAGAACGTAGCACCATATTGCTGGAATATCTCCAGCAGCCGCTCCCGGCCCACTCCTGGCATTGCCAGGATTGCATGCGAGATACCGCATTCTCGGGCCAAGCTGGGAGCTAGCTCCAGCCCTCCAAGCACCGGGACCTCTACGACGAACTGCCCGTGTTTGCTCAGGTCATCGTCTAACAACGCCACCGGCTTGAGGCCCAGCCCAGACTGCTGCTTGAGCAAGCGAACCAAGTTTTCCCCGGTTTGCCCTGCTCCAAACACCACTACACCACTGCCCCACCAAGACGAACCGGCAAATAACGCCCGTGTGAGGGCTCGGGCCAGCGACACACATATCGGCACCAGCAGTACTGCAAACACGAAGGCCCCCCGGGAGTAATCCGAGCCGGTGCGATAGATAAAAGTGCTGGCTCCGATCACCGCGAATACCAGCAGGCTGGTGTAGGTAATGCGGCGCAGTTCTTCGGGCGGGTTGATGCCCACCCCAGGGTACAACCCAGCCAAAGCATAGGCCAGCGGAAATAACAGCAGCAACGGCCAGAGTGGTTGATACAACTCCCACAGCAGCGAGCGGTCGTAGACGTAACGCAGGCCAAAGCTCGCCAAAGCCGCGGCTACCAACGCCAGCACGTCGGTGGTCAGGAGCACCCAAGCCGTTCTGCTTGGAGAGGTGCGATTTTTGAGCGAGAACCTGTGCGGAGAAACCAAAGACCGAGCCATGCTATCTCGCTTTCAGCATACCGCTCTGCCTCACCGAGGCTAGCCTTGTTTCAGAAAATAGCCTCGGTTCATACTAAACCGAAGCTTTAACGCGCTGGGGAGTCGGTTCTCGAGCCGCCCCAGCCGGTAAGCCATATATTTAAGCAGGGTGCGCAGCAAGGCCGAGGGGATTTTCTGGGGCGCGTTTTGGCTTAGGTAACCAATTTCCGAACGCAGGAACTTGATCCCTTCGCCCTCCGCACTCCCAAACTGCTCGAGCAGCCAGGGCACCTGGGCATGAAACACCCCGATATCAAAATAGCGCCTGAATTCTTGAGCCAACGTGTAGTCGTGGGAGTGATACACCTGCGCCTCCGCCACGTAGGCCACTTTCCAATCTGCCAGGAGCATCTTGGCAGCTACAAACAAATCCTCGCCGAAGATGATGCTCTGCGGAAAGCCGCCGACCTCTGCTAGGGCACTGCGCCGATACGCCGCGAACGAGTCCGAACAGAATGCGGCTTTGAAGCCCTTGCTGGAAATGTCCCCTTTACTGCGTGTCTCAGAAATTGGGGGATAGTTGAACCGTCGGGC
Organism: Meiothermus sp.; assembly: GCA_040290005.1. Classification (GTDB taxonomy): domain Bacteria; phylum Deinococcota; class Deinococci; order Deinococcales; family Thermaceae; genus Meiothermus. The sequence goes on along the minus strand of PSMF01000152.1, from coordinate 1,040 downwards.
GTGCGCCCCGATCGGCCCAGCTCCGGCATGAGGCAATTGCTGCCCGTAGGCTACACCTACTTTGGGGTCGGCGAACGCAGTGACCAGGCGCTCGAGCGCCTTGGGGTTTGCCAAGATCGCGTCCTGGGTCATGTAGATAAGAATCTCGGCCTCGGGAACCAGATCCGCCCCGAGCCGACGGGTTGCGGCATGGTCGAATTCCTCGCGCTCGATGCGGTGAACCCTGAAGCCTGCTTGAGCCGCCATCTCCGGGGTTTGGTCAGTGGAAGCAGAATCTATAACCAAGGTGAGCTGTGGCTTAAGGGTCTGCATGTTGTATGCCTCGAGCCAGTTGTTCCAGGTTGGACCAGCGTTGAGGGTGGGAATGACCAATGCACAGCGGTTCATAGATTCACCAACATACCTATGTTGCGGATGATTCCCTGCTTAAGGATGCCATGCTGAAGCACGAATGCACGCCGTTGGGCCGGGCTCATCGCCGTTAAGCCAGAAAAACCCTGGATTACCGCGATAATCCCGGGGTCAATTTGAGTTGACTTAGTCGCTAAGTGCTGGACCAGGGCGCTGGCTTGGCTCTGGGTTTTTTGTAAACTTTTACGCACCTCATCAGTTTTTGATAGTCGGCCCAGTATAAACCGGGCTCCCCACTTTTTGGCTCCGGTGTCGTTGTGGCTATGCTGTCGGTAAAGGACGGTAGGTTGGTCAATAAATTCAACCCGCCCTAACAGCGAAGCCACCAGGGCCAACCACCAGTCATGCATGATGGCCGCGCTCGGTATAGGTATCGCAACTTCCCGCAACGCACGGTTGATGATAGTCGTACAACCTGTCACGACGTTTTGTACCAACAAACGATTCCACCGTTCACCTGCTTTTGGATTGAGATTTTGATGCTGCCAGAAAGAGTTTGACAGAGCCGCAAGGTTTCTATCTACCACTTTTAGATCTGTATGTACCAATAAGGGAGTGGCTTTGCCATGGGCAGCCTCGAGTTCTTGCATTCGTTTCAAGCTCAGCTCGAGCTTTTCCTTAAGCCAGAC
>PSMF01000151.1:0-6978 GCA_040290005.1 Meiothermus sp. | reverse complement strand
AGCCGGTCAGCTCGTGGACCGCGTTCTGGAACTCCTGCCGCACCAGCCCCACCCCTCTGGCGTACCACTGGGTGAGGGTATAGGTCATGGGGTGGCTCACGCCCTTCGCGCCGAACTCGCCCTTCCCGGTCAGCACCACCTTGAAGGCCTGGAAGGTTCCAGCGGGCACCTTGACCTGCTCCCGCGCCACAATCTGGAAGGTGAACTCGTTTTTGAAGGTGTAAACGAGCTGGCCCTGGGTCTTGTCGTTGGCGGTCACGGTCCCCTCGTTGGCATAGGTCCAAGTCTCGCCCACCCGCCAGCGGCCCTCCGCAGGGATCACGATGCCGCTGCTGGCTTTGACCTGGGCAGTGATGTTGGCGTCGGGGCCAAAACCAGAACTAAACAACGAGGGACTGGTGAGGCCCTGAGGGGTGCAGGTGTAGGGACTTTCCAGCACCCGCACGGGGTCGGTGTACTCATAGCGCAAGGTGAAGCCGTTGGCGGTGGCGTTGGTCACACGGATGGTGTAGGTCTTGGCTTCGCCTTGGATGGTGAAGGTTTTGCTCGAGCCTGCTTTGGCCGGGAAAAAGGGGTTGTCGCAGGCAGCCTGGGCAGGGGTGGCTAGAACCAATAGCAAAAGCATCAGCGTGCCGAATCCTTTCATGGTTTCCTCCTTTTAGCGGAGCCTCGAGCGGGCACGCTGCGCCAGGGGCTGGAGGGTCTCCAACCCGGCCATTTGCGCCGCCAACCCCGGATTGCCCTTGCGGATCAGGATGCCGGTGTTGTATGCCTTGGCCTTGATTGAGGGTGGGTTCTGGAAGCCCAGCGCCTGGTCGCCCAGCTCGCTCAGGGGCGTGCTTTTGAGGTCGCTCACCATGCGGCCCGCCGCTGGCATGGTTTGCTTGAGAAAGTTCAGGTCCTGCGCAAAGGTGGCCTTGCCGTCCAGGGTCTGGCTGCCCAGCTTGAGCGGGCTGACGTAGAGGTCTAGCTGCACCCGCACCAGGCCGCTGGCAGTGGGTTTGGGAAGCCGGTAAGCGCAGAAACCCCGGCATTCATTGGAGTCGTGGATCGCCTCGCTGCCCTTGCCCAGCAGCGCTTCGGCCTCGACCTGGGGGAGCAGGATGCAAACATCCGCCACGCTTGCGGCCTGAGCTAGTCTGGCCAAGAGTCCCGATAGCACCATCCAAAGACCCATACCCTCCTCCTACTTGGGCAGCCGCAGCCGTGCCGTCACCTTTCGGGCCAGGGCCAGCAGCGCTTCCTGCTGGGCTTGGGCCGCTTTGACATCGCCCTTGAGGTCGAGCTGGAGCTTGAGCACTGCCCGGCCCAGCAAAACCTTCACCTCTGTCCGCCCTGGCCCCGCGTCCCTGCTGGTGACCACCGCCCCGTCACCCAAGTCGCCCACGTAGCGCCCGGGATGCTCCTTGGCCTCGTAGCGCCAAGCGAAGCGTACCGCCTCCTGGTCGGTGACCACTCCCTCGAGGACCACCGCCACCTCGAGCATCGGCAGGGTGTCCTTGGGGGGCTGCCAAAAGCACATGTAGGTCTTGTTGTTCTGGTCCACCGCCGGGGAGGAGCGGGCCTGCGGCACGAACTGCGCCGCCTCGCCCGGGGTCAGTAGGGCACAGGCATCCAAGGTCGGCGGGTTGGCCGCCAGGGCCGGAAGCCAAAGCCATAGTGCGAGCAGCCACTTGTTCATTCCGATTCCCTCCTTAGCTACGGTGTGCCCTTCTCCAGCCGGGAGGCCACCTTGCGGGCGAGCTCAAGGGCGGCCTCGAGGGGTGACCGCTTGGGGTGCGTCACCATCAGGGAGAAGCCTTGGGCGAAGAGGAAGACCCGCTCCTTCCCCTCGCGGGTGTAGAAAGCTCCCTCGCCCAGGGCCGCCTCTTTCACGGGGGTGGGGTTCTGGCCCAGCTTTGGGGCCCTCTTGGGGTAGATGGGGTTGAGGTCCAGCCGCACCTCCACTCCCTCCCCGCTCCACAGGCACATCGGCACCGGCAGGCCGACCATGGCCTGGGCCCCCTGGTTGGCTTTGGCCAAGGACTCCAGCTTGGTCCCCATCGCCGCGCTCACCTCTCCCTCGCTCAGCAGCTTGCAGGGGTCGGGGAAGTTTCCCGGCAACTGGAACTGGGCCAGCACCGGGGAGAGCAGCAAAAATGTCAGCAAAATCCACACGCTTGGCCTCATGCTGTTCCTCCTAGTTGGTGACGCTAAAGCTCACCGTTTTGCTGGCGATCACCGCACCTGTGGCGTCGAGGCCCTCGAGCCTAAGGGTGTAGCCTCCCGCCGGGAAGGAGTGGGTGAGGCTCGATCCCGTTCCTAGCAGGTTAGCTGTGGGATCGCTCGCAACCGTGTACGACCACCGCAACTGCACCGCCGGAAGCGCCGAGCCGTCGCCGAGTTGTCCGCTGCCCCGCAAGGTGAGGGCGTAGAGCCCGCTGGCGGCATCGGCCTTGAAGGTTGCGCCGTCGGTGGGCTGCAAGATACTCACCTGGGCCAGACCATCCGGCCCCACCTTGAAGCGGATGGAGTGACGCTCGGTGAAGGTGGCGTCGTGCAGGCTGACCTCGAGCCACTGTTGTCCGCTAGCACTGGGGCCAAGGCTATTCTTGAGGCTGGCAAACGACAGCGTGACCGGAGCCCGGCTGTAGGCGGGCACCGTCACGTTACCGCTTTGATAACAGCGCGGATCGCTGAAGAGAAAGGGGCAGCCAGTGAGCAGCAGTGCAGCTGTATAGGTCTGGGTTTGCGCGGTCAGGTTGACCACGTTGAAGCTGAACTCTAACCGGCTCGAGATGGGAATAATCCGCCCCAGCTCGGCATCGGGGGTCAGCTGGGCGATACCCTCGTCGCCGTAGAAGTAGCCCGAATACTTGCCGTCGGCGTAGCTCCAGACCCACCTGGAGAGGGCCTGGTTGGCCGAGTTGCGCAAGAGCAGGGTGCGGTTCGCGTCCTCCAGGTTGTTCAGCGGGGCCAGCTCTAGGGAACCCCGCTGGGGTTTGGAAACCAGGTTGGCCATCACGGTGGTGCGCAGTTTGCCGCCATCGTTTTGGATGAAGAATTTCTGGTTGTAAAACCCTGCCCAGGTCTTGAACGGGTGCATACCATTCCAGCGGTCGCGGGGATCGTTGAGCCAAACCGTGCTGTCGGTAGAACCCACGATCACCTGAGCGCGGCGCACCAAGGGAAAGTCACCATCCAGCCACGAGACCAGCACCGGGCGGGGCGGGAAGGTTTGCCCAAATAAGTTGAAACCGGCATTGGTTAGCTTGACCACGCTCTCGAAAAACTTACCAGGGATCATACTGTTATCCCACAGGCGCTCGAGGTAGTACTTGGAATCGGCCCCCATATCCTGCAAGTGCTCGCTGGGCCACTTGTCGGTCTGGTAGAGCCCGCTGGCCCAGGCGATGTCGTACAGCCCAGGCCAACTGGTGCTCGAGCAGGAGGGGCACTTGGGCAGGATAGTGTTGTTGGCGTACTGCGGGTAGCCGCCTAGCTCGAAGTAGTTGAGCATCATGGCCAGCGCGGTCGGAGTTGACCAGAACCCCGCCGCCTGCCAGTAGAAGGGCACGTTCAAGGGCTCCCCGTCGGGGCGGGTGAAAGGGGCCACCGCTACCAGGTAGTAGGTGCTGTTCTTGTTGAACTGGGTAGAACTGTAGACCAGGCCCTGGGTGTCCTGCTTTCCCACCGCACGCGTGCTGGCCCCGGCGACTTTGCCCGCCCGCACAGTGCGTAAAGAGCCGTTCCACTCTTCCACGGCCATATAGTCAGGGTCGGCCTTCTGCACGGCGGGTAGGGTCAATTCGGCGGGTTGCGTCAGGCTCGCTCCGCCCAAATCCACCCTGACGGCTGCACCCGAAGGGGTGATGGGATCGCCGGTAACCCCTTGAGGCTTCTCATGCACGCTGAGCTGGACCGTAGTATCCCGGTCCAGCGCCCCGGCGGGAATCACCAGCCGCGCCCCGCTCAGCTCGAGGCTCCCTCCGCTAGCGGCCTGAAGGGTCTTGGATACCGTGCCGCTCTGGGGGGCACCCTGAGGAGGGGTGCACCCCGCCAGGGCAAGGGTCAGTACAGTAAGCCATGCCCAGCGCATACTCGCCTCACTTGGTGCAGGTCAGGTCAATGCGGAAGCTGGGGTCGGGCACGGTGTATTTGGCATCGGAGCGCTTAGCGTCAATCCGCAGGATGAACTTAGTCGGCGGGTTTTGCAACTGGTCGGGGGTGGCTCCAGGGTCGGGAAAAACCTTGAACTGATAGGTGAACATCCCGCCCTGGGGAATGTCCTTGGCTACGAAATCGTTGAGGACGTAGTAGGTTTTCCAGACCCCGGTGTTGCCGTCGGCGGTGGCGAAGCTGTAGCTTTCGTTGGTGTTGCTAAAGCCCGCTGAATAAGGGGAAAGCGGCTTGGGTACGGCGTTTCGCATCTCCACGTTCATCAGCCAGCCGGGATTGCCGTCGATGTCGCTCCGCTCGAGCTTCGTCACCCTGAAGCGCCACACCCCGTTAAAGAGGGTTTGGCCGATGCAGCCCTCGAGGGCGCTGAGCTGGTTGGCCCCGCCTGCCGCATCAGTCGTAGCTCCGCTCGCCTGCGAGCTACCTGGCAGCGTGAGCGAAAGGGTTCCCGAGGCCAGACTGCTCTGCACCCCAGCGGCCTTGAGGGCCGCTAGCGGAACGTAGGTCTGCCCATTCACTACGATGGCTTGAGCGGAAACGCTCTTGCCGTTGATGACCAGCTTGTAGGCAGTCTGGGCCGCGTAGGCCAAGGCTAATGTAAGCAGCAAAGCGATTGCGAGCTTGGTCTTGAGCATAGATTCCTCCTGATTTGGCGAAGCCGAGGCCCGCCTAGGCTCAATTGGGCGGTGGAACGTAGGTCAGCTCGAAGACGATGGAAGCCGAACCGGTCAGGCTGAGATCATCGGTGACATAAAGCCGAATTGCCCCACCATCGTTGTCAAAGCCGCAACTGGAACTGGGCCAGCACCGGGGAGAGCAGCAAAAATGTCAGCAAAATCCACACGCTTGGCCTCATGCCTTCCTCCTAGTTGGTGACGCCAAGGTTGTCCGAACTTCAGCGTGGCGGAGTAAACGGGGTGTTGAAGCGGAAGAACTTCACGTCCTGCAGCACGCCGCTCTGGAAAAGTCGCAAGCGCAGGATGGCTCCGCCGTTGACATCGGGAACGGTAAGCTTGCCGAGCGTGTAGGAGCCGATGGAGTAAGGATTGACGCTGAGCGAGGTGGCGACGGGGAGGCCGATCACCGCGTCGCTTTCGTCAGTGGTGGCGACCTCGGCGGTATAGGTGAGGGGAACGTTGGTCACGTTGGCCACGCGGAAGCCATAGCTGAGGCTCTGGCCGGGTTGGGCGACGGCCCCTAGGGGGTTAGTTCCCGCATTGGCGTTGTTGAAGTAGTAGCCGTAAAAATGAGGATTGGCACCGTCCCACTCGAGGCTCGCGAGGAGCCCCTGGGTGTCCGGGAAGCTGACGTCACCCCGCCCCAACACCAGGCTGCCCCGGCGTTTATTCGCGTCCTTGACGGCCACCCCGCTGCCGGTGTTGAGCACCCCGGTAAAGATGGTCTGCACAAAAATATTCTTGCCCTGAGAGTCCTTTTTCCAACCGGTAGCATCTATCTGGAATTGATCCCAGGTGGTGTGATAGGCTACTAAGCCGTTGGAATCATGGTAGAAAAGGCCGTTGCCGTCCACCCCCACCACCGTGACCGAGTGCCACCAGTAATCTACGTTCATCACCATCGGGCGACGGGGGACGAAGCCGAAGAGGCCGGTGTTAACCAGGACGGTATAGACCTCGAAATCATTAAATCCACCCTTGGCTCCCGAATCGGGCAGGAAGCTTGCCGTATCCCACAAGTAGATGGTGTATTTGCCCGACAGCCCCATGTTGTTCATGGCCCCCCAGCCCCCGCCGGAATCCCTGGCTTGGCGCTGGGCTCTAGCCACCTGCCAAGGGGCCAGTGCCGTGCTGAGACCGAAGATTGCGTTGTGGAGATCCATCCACTGCCCAACCAGGGTATCGCTGGGGTTGCCCGCAGTCTCGTTGAAGTCGTAGTAGCGTAGCATAGCTGTGAGCGCGGTGGGGGCGCACCAGGGAATGCCGGACTGGTAGTACCAGGGGACTTGCAAGACCTCCTGCTCTTTTGGGGTTTGTGTCAGCTGGGGGATTTTGACGACCCAGTGGCTGTAGTCCAGCTGGCTGTATTTGTAGGTGATAGGGGCGAACTTCACTCCTTGGTCGGCTGTATCTGGACGGTACAGGGTGGTGACGTTGGATACATCGGGGGCGCGCTCGGCTACGATGAGATCCTGGGCTCCGCTCACCCCGTCGCCGTAGGGAACGATGCTGAGGTTGAGCGGGATGTCCGGATTGATACGCACGCCGCTGGCGCTCACCACGAAGGCATCGGAGGCGAACTTGAGCGGGTCGCCTGGATCGGAGCTTTGCGGCTTGCCCAAGTCTTTGAGCGTCACGGTGACCGAGCTACTCCCTACGAAAGCGTTGGGAGGAATGGAGAGGGTAGCCGGACCGAGGGTGAGGGTGCCGCCATCGGCCACGCTGATGGTGCCGGAGGTGCTCGAGCCCGCAGGCGGTAGGTAGGTAACGTCCAGCTCCGCGGCTTGGCCGGATCGCAGCTGAATATCTGTGGCGCTGAGGGTCGCGCTATAGACCACGCCCCCGACAGAGACGCTCCGGGCGCTCACTCTGTAGTCCCCAGGTGGCAGGCCGGTAAGGTTTTCGCTCGCCGTAAGGGTCTTGCTAAAACCCACCCCACTCACTGTAACGGCAGCGCCTACACTGCTCGGTAACCCGAGGATAATCGCTTGAAGGCTGGCGCCCCCGCCCGTGTTAGTACAGGCGGAGACCAAGAACATCACTACCAAAATCCCATAAAGATACGCCCTCATACCTTCCTCCTTCAGAGCAATCCCTCCAAGGGTCGCTTGAGTTTGGCCTCGAGCCACTCCAGGAGCTCCAG
>PSMF01000150.1:0-6981 GCA_040290005.1 Meiothermus sp. | reverse complement strand
AGGCTCCGCGCTAGGGCGCTTCTCCTGGCCGGGGGCCGGGCGGCCCTTCACTCTCGTACCTACATTCTCCTACGGTAATTAGACTTCCTGCGTAAGTGAGGTTTGCGACGTACGGGAGAGCCAGAAGCGATACGCGCATCAGCTTTGCTTGGCCCCATCGCGGTTGTAGAGGGCGGCAATAAGATTGACCCTGAGCCCCAATCGTTTGCGGCGGTTGCGATAGGGTCCGGCCAGGATACGGAAGACCTTGAGCCTACGAATGACGTGTTCGACCATCATCCGCAGGCTAGAGATTTCCCTATTTTTGGCTTTGTCTTCGGGAGAGAGTTCTTTCTTGGGCGGCTTGCGTTTAGGAGTTCGGCTGTTTTCATGGAGCTTGGCAATGCCTTGATAGCCCTTATCCGCTAAGAGTTCACTGGCTTTATGGGGGAGGAGCTTGCTGCTTTTGTAGAGGGTAAAGTCGTGCGTTTGACCTTTACCCACTTCTACACAGATGATGCGGCGGGTTTTACGATCAACGACCAGTTGAATCTTCAGGGTGTGCCGCTTTTTTTGCCCGAATAGTAGCGGCGTTGCTTTTTTTGGGCCGTTGGATCGGTACTTCACCCACATCCACCACGATCACCTCGAAGCTCAAACCCTCGCCCAGTTTGCGTTTGCTGGGCAGCTTGAACTGTCCTGAGTCCATCAGTATTTTCTCCACCTTCCGCACCACCCGACCCGCTGTTCTCTCGTCTACGCCCCAATCAAAGCCCAACCGAAAGAACGGCGGATAATCTCTCAATTATTCCAACAGCATCAACCCTTGGTCGTAGCTGCTCAAAGCGGAGGGACGGCCCCATTTGACCTTCTGCCCTTCCCACGCTTCTACACACCGCACCATCGCCTTCAACGTCGCGGGCTTCACCCCGGTCAGCCGCCTAAACTCCTTCGTTTTCAGCTTCCTCACCCAATCCCAGCTCCCTTGCTTACCTTTCATCCCGCCATTACAGCACTTCTGCTACTTTTGCAGGAGATCTATTGGCCGAGAACAAAGGACGGTCTTTGTTCGCCGGAAGGATTCCGGTGCTGACCCGCGCAGAATGATAAGCCTGTTGTCCCTACGAAACCCTCGAGCCCGTGGGGACCGGCCAACAGGCCTCGAGCTGCCCTATAGCTACTTCCTTGTGCTTGGCTTCGACCTCGATCCACCTCACGTCTAAATAGCTGCTGGGGACGGTGAACACCAGCTCGTGGTGGCGGGAATCGTGCAGGCCCTCGCGCCCATTGGAGAGGTGGACGATCTGCCACTCCGGGCGCGGCCAAGTGGCCCTCGCGGCACTCACGAAATGCGCCACACTGGGGTCTTCAAAGCTGGGCAGGCGCTCTTTGACCACGTGGTGGTGGGCATCGAAGACCATCGGAACCCCGGCCTGAAGGCAGACCCCCAGGATTTCCGCCGCCCCGTAGGCCCGCTCATCGTTCTCGAGGGTCAGTCGGCTGCGCACGTTCTGGGGCAGCCGGGCGATGGCTTCGACCAACTCCCGCGACTTACCGCCCTTGCCGCCGTGGATGTTGATGGCGGCCCAGGAACTGCAGGGCAACCCAAACCAGTCGAAGATGCGGGCGTGGTGCTCCAACAGGGCGATGCTGTTTTCCACCACGCTGGGCGAATCGGAGTTGATAACCACATATTGCTCGGGGTGAACCACCAACCGTATCCCGTGCTGGGCGACCTTTTGCCCCACCTGGGCCAGCTCGGCGGGCATGTCTTCGAGCAGGCTCTCCCCCACCCCGTCGGGCAGGTCGCTCAAAGGGAACGGCGCGGAGGTCACGCGGTAGAGCCGGATACCGTTTTCGGCGCAGTAATCGAGGGCTCGTAGCAGCGTGGCTAAGTTGGAGCGGTAGAGCTCCTCGAGCACCCCCGCTCGAGCCTCCACCGCCAACGCGTTGTAGCGCGAGAGCGTGAGGGTGCGGTAGCGGATGGTGGGGGCGTGGGTGATGCACACCAGGCCTAAATTAGGCCGGTCGGAAGGGTTCATGCGGGTCCTCGGTAGCGTTCTTAATGGGCTTTTCTCATGGCGATGTAGAGGGGGTCTTCCATCACCTTACGGTAAAGCGCCCAAAAGATTTGGGCCGATGCCGCTTTCTCGGGGTCGGGCTCTAAGGGCCTCACCGCGCGGCCCCAAGCCCCGCTCTGGCCCCTGCGTTCCGGTGGGACCGGGCCTTCGTACTTCTGCCCGCTCTTGTGGTTGGCGTAGCGGCGGGCACGGGTGTAGCCCATCTGCAAGAACTTCCGGGCCATGTCCATCCCCACGAAGTCGCCACGGGCCTTGTACTCCTCGTACATCGCGTAGAGCTTCTGCGACGACACTCTCGCCGCCTCGGGGGTGCGAAACCGCCAGTGCGGCAGGAGTTCGCTTTTATATGGCTCGGCCAACAGCACGCCCTGCTCACCTTTGCCAATGCGGTAGCGCTCGGGATGTTGGCGGAAATCAACCCCCAGGTATTGCTGGCTGTAGGACGCGGTATCTTTGACCACGGGGGCTGAAACAGCGCGAGATTTCTCCGGCTTGGCGCGGCTTTTCACCCTTGAACCCTAAAAGCGCCGCCTGAGCTTTGACTGAAGCCCCGCTGAGCCCCCCTGGGGCGTTGGGGGTCTAACACCTTTTGAAAGGATTCGTCCGCAAAATGTAAGGGCATTGTCAGGTGGAGTATGACCAACGTACACCATGAACTCGAGCTGCTCGCCAGATTATTGGTGGCGCTGATATTGGCCGGGGCACTCGGCTGGGAGCGCGAGAGCAAGGGCAAGGCCGCTGGGCTGCGCACCCACATGCTGGTGGGGCTGAGTGCGGCTTTGTTCGTGGTGCTGGGCGAGGAGATGGTCAAGGACTTTAGCGATGTCAACGCGCCGCTACGGCTAGACCCCATCGTGGTGCTCTCGGCGGTGGCGAGCGGGATCAGCTTTCTGGGGGCGGGGAGCATCTTCGTCTCCCGCGACTCCACCGTTAGAGGGCCACCGCGGCCTCGATCCTGGCGACGGCGGCGGTGGGGATCGCGGCAGGTCTGGAGCGCTACGTCCTGGCGGTGGGCACTACCCTGATGCTCCTGATCGTGCTGGGGCTGCTGCGGGGGCTCGACGTGCGCGACAAGGGCGCCCAAGAGCAAGCCGAGCGCAAAGGGAAAAAACCGGGCCAAGGCAGCAAGCCATCGGCGGGATGAAGCGGTGAGGGTTGCGCTAAAACTAAGGGGCAAGGAAGGAGAAAGGAGGAAAGTAAGCCACAGGCAGGCCCTGTCCTAGACAATGGAATCTCATTTCAAGATTTTCCGCCCTAGACGGGGGTTTGTTTTTAGCTATCGGCGCCTTTGCCGTAGCTTATGCTCATTGCTATTTTACCGGCTCGAGCACCTGCCGCTTCTGCACGGCGTAATCTTTCATCTTCATCGGCAGGTATTGAACCTTTTGCCACAGGGGCAGCAGGTTGGCGTACTCCTTTGAGAGCAAATTCCCCGACTGGCCCATCGGGTGGATGAAGCGGGAGTTCTCCAGGTCGCTAAAGTCCAGAATTTCCCGGTACGACGAGCCCACGTTCATGGTGAAGGTCGCCGGGTCATAGGACGCGCGGTTGACGGTGTAGCGGTCGCCACCGTAGCTCACCGTGCGGTCGGAAAAGCGCTTTAGGGGCGTGTGGGTCAGCACCTGATGGGGGAAAGTGGCCCGGTGTACCTCGCCCCAACGCGGGATGTTGCTGCCGAGACGGTCTAAGGCCTTCTCAAAAGCCAAGGCTGCGTACTCCAAGCAGGTCTGGGTGTAGGTCTGGCTGGCATCGGCGACAACGCAGTTGGGGTCGCCGTTTTTCATCGCGGCCAGCAGATAGCGCGGCTCCTCCCAGAAGGGCTGGCCGACCTCCTTGGCGGGGAGCCTCGAGAGCTCCGTATACCACGCCTCAAACATCGTGGCCTCCTGGCTTTCCGCATTCGCCACGCCGTCCCAGGCCAGCAGCCGGGTCTTCCAGGCTTGCCCGCCCGGGGAAATGGGGTTCAGGGCCCCTAAAACCGGTTTGAAAGCGGCGTAAAGCGGCGTGGTGATATCAGCCTGCATGGCCTCCATGTCGGCCAGGGAGAGCTTGTCCTTCGCCAGAATCATCTGGCGGATGCGCTCAGCACGGTAGGGCTCCTCCCACTCGAGACTGATCGTATGAGGATAATTCGGCGCGGTGACTTTATTATTGGCGGTGACGATAAAGCCTTCCTTGGGGTTGTAGACCTGCGGCCACTGCTCCTGCGGCAGATAGCCCTGCCAGTCCCAATTGCCGTCGCCGGGAACCGGCCTCATCCCGGAATGGCCCGGCTTACGGATGGGGAAACGGGCCGGGGCCATATAGCCGATATTGCCGTCGGTGTCGGCGTAGACAAAGTTCTGGCTGGGGGCGTTGTAATACTTTAGCGCCGCTTTGAACTCCTCCCAGTTCTGCGCTTTGGCGATGCCGATAAAGGCCTGCATGGTCCCATCGGTGGGGTCTAAGGCCGTCCAGCGCAGGCTCAGGGGCTTGGCCCCGGCATTCTTCGCCACATCATTGATCACCGGCCCGTAGCGGCTTTCGCGTACCTTTATGCCTACGTCGGGCTCGCCTTTTACCTTGATGACCTCGGTGCGCACCTTCCAAGGCTCGACCTGACCCTTGTAGCGGTATCCACCCGAAACCTCGTCCATCATGTACAAATCCATCACGTCCGCGCCGACCGTGGTGACCCCCCAGCCGATGCGCTCGTTCCTCCCGATCACCACCGCGGGCAGACCGGGGAACGAAGCGCCCACTGCCTTGTAACCGGGCGCCTGCATGTCCACCAAGTACCAGATCGAGGGCGCACTCAGGCCCAGGTGGGGGTCGTTGGCGAGCAGCGGTTTGCCGGTCGTGGTGCGGCTCCCCGCGATCACCCAGTTGTTCGAGGCCCGCGCCTTCATCTCTCCCGGCAGACGAAAGAGCGGCGGAAGTGTACCGGCCAGCTCGAGCAGCCGCTTTGCCGAAGTTTCGTCGCCCGAGGTCAGGGTGGTGAAAGGTGGGGTTTGCGGCGTCTGGGCGGGCGGGGCGGGCAGCGTGTAATCCTCGGCCTGCACGACTGTGGCGGCATCGCTCGGGTAGGGCGGGCGAAGCTGATCCATGCGCTGTGCGCTGAGGCCTTTAGCGGCGAAGGCCTGGCGCTCGAGTTCGGTGCGCCAGTTGCCGGAAAGCTCGTAGGCCATCAGCTTGGCCCAGACCAGCACGTCGGCGGCGGTCCAAGGGGCGGGTTTATAACCCAGCAGCTTGAACTCCGGGGGCAGCGGGGGGTTGGTAGCTAAATAGGCATTCACCCCGGCCACATAGGCATCCACCGCAGTTTTGGAGTAGGCGTCGAGGCTAGCGTAGCCCTGCTCGGCGGCACGGTAGAAGCCCCAGGTGCGCAGGAATTTGTCCTGCTCTAAGGTAGCCTTCCCCAGCACCTCGCTGAGCCGCCCGGCCCCCACCCGCCGCTGGAACTCCATCTGCCACAGCCGATCCTGGGCGTGGGCGACGCCCAGAGCGAAAAACACGTCGGCATCGGTCTCAGCCCGGATGTGCAGCACCCCACTGCTCTCGCGGGCCATCTCCACCGGAGCCGATAACCCTTTGAGGGCCAAACGTCCGTCGTGCGGGGCGATTGTAGCCCCCCGCAGCCAGAACCAGCCGACGGTTCCGCCGACCGCCGCCAACGCGAGCACCACCAGCAGCAAACGACCCAAAAACCTCAAGACACGCCTCACCTAAAGCCTCCCAAATGTTGCACCCAGTATAAACACCCAACCCATCGGGCGGTTCAATCTAAGGGTCGAGTTTCCCCACGCCAGAAGCCGCGTCCGCCGCTTTGGCGCCGGTCGAGGATCAACTCCACCGTGTTACCATCGGGGTCTTGTAGGGCTAAAACCCAGGCGAACCCGCGATCTTCGCTCCGGAAGGGAATATTCTCGAGCCTCACAAATTCCTTCGCAGCCACAAAATCTTCCTCAAAACCCAACGCAAACCCTAGCGTCACCGGGCCACCGGGGTCCCCCTCGCTCAGGGCAAGTTCAAAATGCGCGTTGTTTTCGGAGGAAACCAACAGCGAGGTTTTGCCAAAGCGCTCCGCGACCTGCAAATCGAGGAAGCGGGTGTAGAAGGTGACGCTAGCCTCTAAGTGGCGCACGCTGAGGTGGACGTAGGAAAGGCGGGTGGAGTACATCTAAAGCATTGTCGAAGGTCTAAGGTCAAAGGTCAAACGCGGCTTGCAGCTTCGGCCTGAACCCTATCCAGCACTTGCACGAAGGTCGCGAGCGGCTGCGCCCCGGAAACCCCATATTTGCGGTCAAAGATGTAGAAGGGAACGCCTTGAATGCCGAACTGGTAGGCCAGTTTCTGGCTGTCCTCCACCTCGGCCCGGAGTTCGTCGGTAGCCAGGAATTCCCCCACCGCCGCCCGGTCCAAACCCACACCCGCAGCGACCTCGAGGAGTTGTTCTGCGTCGCTGAGGTTCTTACCGTCGGTGAAATAGGCCCTAAACAGCGCCTGCGCGGTCTGCTGGCCCTGCCCCGAGCGCTCAGCCAAGAGCACCAGGCGGTGCGCGTCCACAGTGTTGATGGCGCGGGATATTCGGTCAAAACGGAACTCGAGGCCGTCCAGCTTGCCAGCCTCGGCCACCTGTCCGAACGCCGCGTCCATCCGACCTTCCCTACCAAACTTCCGCACCATGAACTCACGCCAAGGCAGGCCCTCAGGGGGAATTCCGGGCTGGAGCTGAAAAGGCCGCCACCGGAGTTCAATCTCCGCGTCCGGGCGCTGTCGCAACGCCTTTTCCAAGCGCGTATCCCCGATATAGCACCAGGGGCAGGCGATGTCGGCGAAGATTTCGATGATCATGGTTGCACCTCAATTTAGCCATGAGCAACTAGCGATGAGCGAAGAGCTAAAGGCGTCTTAGGTCGTACGTCTTAGGTCGTACGTCTTA
>PSMF01000149.1:0-7006 GCA_040290005.1 Meiothermus sp. | reverse complement strand
CACCAGAAAGCTTCACTTTAGAAATGCAAAGATCACTAGGTCGTCCGGGGCCGCGGCTGGCCGAAGGGGTGCGGCGGCTGGCTGATCTGCTGGCCCAGTCGCCCTATGCTTGGGGGTATGCCCGGTGAAGGCCCTCAAAGTCATGACCGTTTGGGTGCGGCCCAAGCAAGGGGGCTTACCTCAAATGGGCGCCGATTTAGAGCGTTTCCTGGCCGGTTTTTACGGGCTTTTCCCGGAATACGCAGACTGCCTGACCTTCTTCCAGTCGCCCCGGTTTCCGCGCCACCTGTTCGTGTATGTCAGGGAGGGCTGTTCGGGGGTTTTGCCAGGTGCCGGACAGTATCTGCAAAAGCTCTTGGAGACCGCGTTCCCCGATGCCGAGATCCGGCTTTATGGCAAGGCTTGGCTCGAGGTCTAAAGGTTGTAGGCTAAAAACCGAATCGCACCTAGGACAGGAAGGCTTCAGTCCACGCTTTTGCCGTTCCAGACGAGAGTTACGGTTCTGTTTATAGAGATTGACCTGGTGTTCGCCATGCAATTCCTGCAACTCACTGAGTTGTGACGACACATGATTGCCGAGAGAGTATGAAGGTAATCCCGAGGATTGCCCCTAGCAACGGCTATTCGTTAGGGCTCGCCCTTTGGCTTCCCGCTTCCCGCCCTTTAGCGCTGCTCGAGCAGGCGGCTTTGGAACAGCTCGCGCAAATGGGAGATGCTGCTGTCCTCGCTGGGCTGTTTGCCCTCGTCCTCGCCCAGCACCAGCTTTCCCCCTGGTAGAGCCGCGTGAAAGCCTCGACCACCCTGGGGTCAAACTGTGAGCCTGCACCGCTCTGGACGAACTTCAGGGCTTCGCCGGGGGGCATCGGGTCGCGGCAGGGGAATCTGCTCGCCGCGCAGGCCGTTTGCCACCCGTCCAGTACACCAGCGCGGTAATCCCAGCCTGCAATGCCAGCAGCCCGGTGATAAGCCAAGGCAGACTGCGGCACTCGCCGAAAAGCTCTTTGGAGAGCCAGTTGAGTCAGGTCAAAGGGCGGGGAAGCGGGTTGTGGTCATAGGGGATTCCGAGGCTGGGAGAGCCTCTAATAAGGCTCTCTTTGTAACCTCAGCCTGTGCAAGACCCGTGCATACAATGACCAAACAGGACGGCATGACTGAAGGATGAAGGATCAGCTCGAGATGAGACTGATCCTGGGGCAGCGCCGGAGACAGAAGCTTGACCAAACCCATCTGTTATCTGTCGTCCCCAAGTCCCCGGTTGTGGGCAATACGCCAAAAGACTATGTTGATAGGGCATGTCCGACCGGCCCACCCCTGAAGTTTTAGCTGCGCTGCTCGAGGGCCGTTTTGGCCGCTCCTACACCTACTTAGAGCGCACCGACAGCACCCAAGACGCGGTGCGCCGTCTGGCTCTGGAAGGAGTCCCGGAGGGCGCGGTGGTGTTGGCCGAGACCCAGGAAAGGGGGCGGGGACGGCAGGGCCGGAGCTGGACCGGCACGCCGGGCAGGAGCCTGACCTTCTCGCTGCTGTTGTGGCCCCGGCTGGACCCTTCAAGGCTCCCTTTGCTGCCCCTAGCAGGGGGTTTGGCCTTGTGCGAGGCCTGCGGCGTGGGTGGGCTCAAGTGGCCCAACGATTGGCTCGCCCCCGACGGCAGGAAGCTGGCGGGGGTGCTGCTGGAGGCGCATTTCAGTGGGGGTGCGCTCGGCTACGCGGTGCTGGGCGTTGGCATCAACGTATACCCGCCGGTTCCGGATGGGGCCGCGGCCCTCGCGGAGTTCGGGCCGGTACGCCGGGTGGAAATCTTGGCCCGCGTTTTGGGGCGGCTCGAGGCCCGCTACCAGCAGCTATACACCGACCCCGAGGGCGTCCTCTCCGATTACCGCAGCAAAAGCTTCACCCTAGGACGCAAAGTCAGCGTTAGGACCCCGAATGGAGTGGTCGAAGGGGAGGCGCTGGAGGTCAGGCCGGATGGCTCACTGCTGGTAAAAAACAGCGCAGGTCTTCACCCGATCACCGCTGGGGACGTGCAAATAGTGGGGGTCTTGTAGCGTTGGTTGGCCTTAGGGTTAGAATCAAGTCTACTTACAAGGAGACCTATGAACCCGACCCAGCGTTTGCCCTATCTCCCGCTTTCCAAATCGCTCTTTCCCGCGCGCTCGTGGACCAGGGACGCACTGTTGGTGCTCGGCGGCAGCGCGGTGGTAGCGCTTTTGGCCCAGCTCGAGATTCCCACCCAGCCGGTGCCCATCACCCTGCAAACCTTAGGGGTTTTGCTCGTCGGGGCTGCACTCGGCAGCCGGTTAGGTTTGCTGGCGCTGGGGGCCTATTTGCTCGAGGGACTCTTTCTCCCGGTGTTCTCCGGCGGCGCCACCTGGTTTCACCCCCGCATAGCCTTCACCGCAGGCTATTTGCTGGCTTTCCCCATCGCGGCTTTTCTGGTGGGCTATCTGGTCGAGCGCTTTGCCGCCGACCGAGATGTGTACCGCGCCTACATGGCGATGCTTCTGGGCAGCTTGGTGATCTACGCCGTGGGCGTGACCTGGTTGGGCTTCGCGCTCGGCAACATCGGTAAATTCACCGGGCTGGCCGACCTGCTGTACGCTGGGATGACCAAGTTCATCATCGGCGATTTGATCAAGGCGGCGATTGCGGCGGTTTTATTGCCCACGGTTTGGCGGTTTGTAAAGCGCTGAGAGCCGAGGGCAAAGGGCAGAGGGCTAAAGATCGGTTTTGGCTCTCTGCTCTTTGCCCTCGGCCTATTTCCTGCGGAAAAAGGTCAGGAAGGCGAAGTAGGCCAGGCTTACCACCGCACCCGCCACGAAACCGTTGACCAGGGCCTCGAGCCAGCCCCGCCGTCCGAGCAACTCGAAGACGAAGCTGATGGCCCAGAATCCGGCCCCCACGATCAGCGCTTCGGCCAGTTTGAGCCTCATCAGTCCTCGAGCAGGTCGGCCAGATACACCAACGCCATCCGATAGGACATCGGCCCGAACCCCGAAACGATGCCTTTTGCCGCCGCCGCTGTGACCGAGTGGCGACGAAACTCCTCACGGGCGTGGATGTTGGAGAGGTGCACTTCTACCAGCGGCAGGTTTTGCGAGCGAATCGCGTCCAGCACGGCGATGGAATAGTGGGTCAGGGCGCCAGGATTGAGCACGATGCCCTTGAACCCCTCGTCGGCTGCAGCCTGCACCCACTCCACGATCTGCCCCTCGAAGTTGCTCTGGCGGCAGACCACCCCGAAGCCGAGCTCCGCCCCCCAGTCCTCGCAGAGTTCCTCGAGCTCCTCGAGCGTCGTCTTGCCATAGACCTCGGGCTCACGCTTGCCCAGGGTGTTGAGGTTGGGGCCGTTGAGGATGAGGATCATTGGGTACATCGTAAAGCGTCGGACAGCAAAAGGGAAAGCAATGAGCGGTGAGCTAAAGGCGACCCCCCACGAGTTTCGAGGTCATCAGTAACTTGGTAACTCGCTTGCTGCCTCTAGCACCCCCTGCGCCCGTACCAGCGGAGGGCCTGTGGCCCTGGGCGCGCAGGGGGGCACTGCGAGAAGATAGCTGTATACGAAATTATGGGGCAGTCAGCAATGTCGGGGGGTCGCTTTTGCCTTCAGCTCATCGCTAGTTGCTCATCCCTCTTTCCGTTAGGATAACCCCCATGCGCCGGTTCCTCGCCCTTCTGACCGCTCTCCTCTCGCTCACCCTGGCCCAGAGCACCCACACCGTCCAACGCGGCGAAACCCTCTACCAAATCGCCCAGCAATACGGCACCACCGTCGAGGCTTTGGAGGCGCTGAATAACCTCACCAATCCCAACCAAATTGCCGCCGGGCAGGTGCTCAAGCTGAGCGGAAAAGTTGCCGCGCCATCGGTCAACCGGCGCACGGATTTGCCCGCGCCGATTCAGGCGCTCGAGTGGCCGCGCCAGACCGTGCAGGGCAATGCAGCGGTTTTGCGCTTGGTCTCGGCTCAGCCGGTGAGCGGACAGGTGCGCTTCCTGGGCGAGGCGTATCCGATTCAACAAAACCGCGTGCTGTTGCCGGTTCCCGCCCTGCAAGACCCTGGTGTGTACCCGGCGATGCTGGACCTCGAGGGCCAGGAACTGCGCCTGGATATCAAGGTGGTGGCCGGCAGCTTCGGGCGCTATATCTTGCAACTGCCACCCGACCGTGCGGCCCTGCTCGTCCCCGACAAGCTCAAGGCTGAACGGGCTAGGGTGGTGGGTTCGTGCGACTGGGCCCGCCCGCAACAGTGGAGCGGCAACAGGAAAAAGCCGGTGGATTCCAACCGAATCACTGACCCCTTTGGCACCCGCCGCAGCTATGACAGGGGGGCTACTTATTCCTTCCACGAGGGCCTGGACTATGGAGTTCCGGTGGGCACGCCAGTACGAGCCCCGGCGGACGGGGTGGTGGGATTGGCTGAGAAGCTCTTCGTACGCGGCAACGGGGTTACGATAGACCACGGAGACGGGGTGTGCAGCGGTTTCTGGCACCTCTCGAAAATTCTGGTCAAGCCGGGGCAAACGGTCAAGGCGGGTGACCTGATCGGACTCTCGGGCAACACTGGTCTATCGAATGGCCCCCACCTGCACTTCGAGATTCGCATCCGGGGTACCCCGACCAACCCGGCGGCTTGGTACTTCGCGGCTCCGTAAGCGGTCAAATGTCGAATCTCGAACGCCGAACGCCGTTCTCAGTTGCAAGGTATTGGACAGGGATATCCCAAGGGTCGGCGGGGATGGCCTCGAGCGCCAACACTTCAGGCACAATCCCAATTGTCACCACCTCGGTGCTGAGACTCGATAGAAAGCGGTCATAAAAGCCCTGTCCATAGCCTAAACGGTGGCCTCGCCGGTCAAAAGCCAAGCCGGGCACGAGGACAGCTTGTAGAACCTTAGGGTCGGTGATGGGCGCGTCTCTGACGGGCTCCATAAAGCCGTATGTATGCCGCACCAGAGGGCAGGGGAGAGGGTGAACATGCAGACCCTGCCCGTCCACGCGGGGCAGGTAATACCTGGCCGGATACGCCTGCTGAAGCCCGGAGGGGTCTATCTCGGTGCCGAACGCGCTGTACAACAGGATGTGCTGGGGCCCCTGCTGCTGCAAAAAATGGGCCAGGTGCAGGACGATTCGCCCGGATAAGTCCGGAATATCCAGCCCAGAACGCCCCCTTTTAGCCCAGCGCCGCAGTTCTGCCTTATCCACCGGCTCCAGTATCGCATTTCGCCCCTAGCCCTCGACTCTTGACCCTCGACCCTCAATAATTTTGTTCACATTGACAATCTGAGCGTTTGACTGTCAATATACTTGAAGTAGAGGTTGATATGCCCAAGTATGTCTACCAAAACCTGAACACCGGCGAACACTACGAGCTCGAGCAAAGCTTCCACGACCCGGCCTATACCCATCACCCCGAAACTGGCGAGCCGGTCAAGCGGCTGATCTTTGCCCCGGCGGTGATCTTCAAGGGCTCGGGCTGGTATGTGAAGGACAGCAAGGCGAGCAACAGCAAATCTGAAGCCAAGCCTGCCGATAAGGCCGAGTCCAACGGCAAAGGTGAAGCTACGCCCCAACCCCAAAGCGCCAACCTGCCGGCGAGTCCGGCCAGCGCCGCCGACTAAATCCAACCGGCCAGGATTAACTTGCCCTTGGCTTTTCCTTCCTGTCCGCGATACTAGGGGTAGGAGGATAACCTATGGGTATATTTTTGCTGATTGGTCTGGTGATCGCCGTCCTCGGGATCGTGCTGCTGGTGCAGCCGGGCTCGAGGCGGGCTTTAGGGGTGCCGCTGCTCGTGGTGGGTTTGGCGATCGCGGTGATCTCGAGAAGCTTCGTGATCATCCCGGCGGGGTACACCGGGGTGGTGTTCAACATCTTCGGCGGGGTGCAGGCCGTACCGCTGGGCGAGGGCGTTCGGCTGGTGCTGCCGGGCATCCAGAACGTGATCCTTTACGACGCACGGCTCAAGGAGGTCACCCTCGCCCAAGGCCGCAGCGGGAACAACACGCCGGGCGAGGATGCCATCACCGCCCGCAGCAAGGAGGGGCTGGACATCGGGGTGGATGTGACGGTGCAGTACCGCATCAAAAGTGCCGAAGCCCCGTTGCTGCACCGCAACCTGGGGCCGAGCTACCTAGAGACCCTCATCGTCCCGCAAATCCGCAGCAAGGTGCGCGACGCGGTAGGTTTGTTCAACGCGGCGGAGCTGATCAGCACCCAGCGGACCCAGCTCGAGGCCGCCGTCACCAAGGAGCTGAGCCAAGACTTAGCCGCCCAGCACGTCGAGCTGGTGTCGGTGCTGCTGCGCCGGATTGACATCCCTGACTCGGTGGCAAAGGTCATCGAAGAGAAGCAAACTGCAGAGCAGCAAGTTCAGGTCGCAGAAAACCGCCGCCGCCAGGCCGAGATCGACGCCCAGCGGGTGGTGGCCCAGGCCAGGGGCGAGCGCGACGCCGCGATTCTCAAGGCCGAAGGCGAGGCTAAAGCCATCAGCCTGCGCGGTGAGGCCCTAAAGCAAAGCCCGCAGGTGATTCAGTTGACGGTGGCAGAGAAATTAGCTCCCGGCATCAACACCGTGATGCTCCCGGCGAACGGCAACTTCCTGCTCGACCTGCGCAGCTTGCAGCAGGCGGCCCAGCAACAACCGCGCTAAGTCAACGGTGACCCTACCCCACTGCACGGCGAAATCAGCGTATTCGGCTAAGAGAGCGCCACCTTTCGCGGTATTGACAGCAAAATACGTCTGGGGCGGGTGCAGATAATCATGTACCCAATAGGAGTTGTTGTGCTTTGCCCCCCTTACGAAGGGGGGCCTTCCGAGGTCGTCAAGGTGGGATGCTTGAACAATCCACCGTGATAAACGGGGGGATTCTGCCGCACCAAGCTCCAGGAGTGGACGAGCGATGCGCGTCGGGGCGCGGTGCGCCCATACATAGGCAGAGAATGCCGCTTTCAGGTCAAGCTGCGCCGGTAGGTTAGGGCCTCGGCGAGGTGGGTTTCTTGTACCTCAGG
>PSMF01000011.1:0-50338 GCA_040290005.1 Meiothermus sp. | reverse complement strand
GAGCTTGCCGAAGGGTCGTACGCGAAAGGCTATAGCCCAACACACGTCTGGGACGATGAAAGCAAAGGGAAAAATCCCTGTTCTGGACACGAGGCAGCTTTGAGCTTTTGGCGTTTTGCGTCTTGCGTTTGGCGTATCGCGTAAGACGTACGACCCTTTTATACTGTCCCCGTGACCCGTATCGCGTTCCAAGGCACCGAAGGCGCTTTCAGCGAGGAAGCTTCGCTCAAAACCTTTCCGGGGGCAACTGCCGTCGGGCTGCCTACCTTTCACGGAGTATTTTCCGCCGTCAGCAACGGGGAGTTCGACCTTGGCGTGGTCCCGGTGGAGAACACCACCGCCGGAATCATCAACCAGACCTATGATTTGCTGCTCGAGACCGACCTGCACGTGGTCGGCGAAATCGTGTTGAAGGTCGAGCACTGCCTGTTGGCCCCGGCTGGCACGCGGATGGAGGACATCCGGCGGGTGATCAGCCACCCGCAGGGTTTGGCCCAGTGCGACGGGTTTATCGCGCGGTACAAGCTCGAGGCCGAGCCCGTCTACGACACCGCCGGGGCGGCACGCGAACTCGCCGAGCATCCCCGTCCGGGGCTCGCGGCCATCGCCAGCCGCCGCGCTGCCGAACGCTACGGGTTGCAGATCGTAGCGGACAGCATCCAGGACTTTAGCGGGAACTACACACGGTTTTTTGTGTTGTCCAGGGAGGACGAGCCGCGCCGGGAGGGGCCCTATAAGACCTCGGTGGTCTTCACTACCCGCCACCGGCCCGGCGAGCTATTGGCCGCGCTGCAAGCCTTCGCCGACCAGGGGATCAACCTGACCAAGCTCGAGTCCCGCCCCCGGCGCGACCCGGACCGTCCCTTCTCCCCCATCTTCTACGCCGATTTCGAGGGCCACGCCGAGGATGCAGGGCCGTCGCAAGCGCTACTGGTACTCCTGCGACGGGCCTCCTTCGTCAAAGTTTTAGGGTCCTACCCGGCAGTGACAAGCTGGGGCTTTGTACGCCAGAAAACTTCGGCTACGCCGGAAGTTTAAAGCTATCAGCAATGAGCCATGAGCGATGAGCGGGCCAAAGTCAACCCCAACCCCGCTGCGCGGCGAAACCGGCATCTCCGCCCTGCGGGCACCTCCCCTGATGGGTGCAGAGAGCAGAGAATAGCGTTCTGAAGAGGTGCTACTTATTACGTACCCAAGGAGAGGCGTCGTTGCTTGGCCACCTTATGAAGGGGGGCCTTCCGAGATCGCCAAAGGTCAGGTCCTGAACGCATAGACCCTGATGGATGGGGGGATTTAGCCCGCAACAACCCACACACTCATCTACTGCTGGGTCAGGTAGTAGTGCTGAATCTCGCCCTCGAGCTGTTTCAATCCGTCCGCAACGGTCATTCTTTGCAAAGGCAGCACCGCGTAGGCCCGGATGGGGATGTTTTGGCGCAGGCGGCGGAAGACGATCTGCGCCCCGTCCAAACCGCTCCCCTGGAGGGCAATCAGAAAGTGACCGGGCTCCAGGCCAAAGATCATGTCCGGCCCGCGCAGGTAGTGGAGCAGCTCACTTCCATTCTGGTCGTTGGCGGTGTGCAGCAACAGCAGGGTGACCGGGCGCACCGCGGAGAGCGTCTCGAGGCTGGGTGACAACGTCTGCAAATCAGCTAAGCCCAAAACCCCCTCGCGGCCCCGTAGGTTAGCTTGGCTTGCCGTTTCAACAGGCGCAGGCCGCCCCAAAAAGTAGAGCCCAGCGAGAAGCAACCCGCTGGCAATCAGGCTGCCGATGCCTGCGGCCACCGCGATTTCCTCGGGGATGCGGGCAAGGTCACGGGCCGCTTCTACGCCTAACACGTTTGCCAGCACGCTCAGACCCATCACCCAGAAAAACCGTGCCTGGCTACCCAGCGGCACTCTGGCGTAAAGGCTCGCTGTAGCGGCTAGAATTAGGGCCGCCAGCAAAAATACCACCCCTGGGTATAAGTTGACCTGACGCGGGAAAAGCCACATCGGGAGCAAGCCCAGCAGCACGAACCCCCAAGGCAACACCGATAGCCACATAAGCTCAAGCATAGGCGAGAAGTGGGCGCAGCCGTGCCAAGGATGAACAGCCGAAGACCAAAATCGGTTGTGGGTGGTAGGTTGTGGGGACTGCGGTTTTCCTACACCCTACAGCCCTCAACCCGTATTTTCCCTTGACTCTTGACCCTCGACCCTCGACAATCCCTTAGTGAACACGGCTCCTCTTGCTGAAGCGTTGCGCCCGCAGACCTTGGACGAGGTGGTGGGGCAAGAACACCTCACCGGGCCGGGCAAACCGCTGCGGAAGATGCTCGAGACCGGGCGGCTATCCAGCTTCATCCTCTGGGGGCCGCCAGGGACAGGGAAGACCACGCTCGCCCGACTGATGGCAAAGTCGGTGGGGATGGGGATTGTGGCGCTTTCGGCGGTCTCGGCGGGGGTCAAGGACATCAAGGAGGCGGTCGCCAGGGCGCAGGAAGAGGGCCGCCTGGTGCTCTTCCTCGACGAAATCCACCGCTTCAATAAGTCGCAACAGGACGCACTTTTACCCCATGTGGAAAGCGGGCTCCTGACGCTAATCGGCGCAACCACCGAGAATCCGTCGTTCGAGGTGAACCCAGCGCTACGCTCTCGCGCTAGGGTTTACGTGCTGAAGCCGCTTGAGGAGGACGCGATTGTACGGCTGCTGCACCGGGCCTTGGAGCACCCCAAGGGGTTGAAGGTGAGGGAAGCCGATGAAAAGGCGCTCGAGCTGATCGCCAGCGCCGCGATGGGCGATGCGCGGCGGGCGTTGTCGGCCTTGGAACTCACCGCGAACCTGTCGAACGGCTCGGTGACGTTGGAAGGGGCAAAAGAAGCGCTGGGAGCGGGAACTTTGAGCATGGACAGGGGTGGGGAATACTTCTACGACCTGATTTCCGCCCTGCACAAGAGCGTCCGCGGCAACCACGTGGACGCGGCACTCTATTACCTGGCGCGGATGCTGGACGGCGGCGCGGACCCGCTGTACCTGGCCCGCCGTTTGGTGCGGATGGCCGTCGAGGACATCGGCCTGGCCGACCCCAACGCCCTTCGGCTGGCGACGGCGGCGAAGGATACCTACGATTTTTTGGGCTCACCCGAGGGCGAGTTAGCCTTAGTGGAACTCACCATTTATCTCGCGCTGGCCCCCAAATCCAACAGCGCTTACGTGGCCTGGAAAGCGGCGCAGGAGGCGGCCTCGAGGTATCCCGACGCACCTATACCAATGCCTCTACGTAACACCCCCACCAGCCTGATGAAAAGCCTCGGGTACGGCAAAGGCTACGCCTACTACCACGACGACCCGGAGGGCAGTTTTGCCCAACAGTATTTGCCCGAGGAGTTAGGGGATGTTGAGCTATACCAGGCGAGCGGAGAGGGTTGGGAGGAGAAAGTCAGGGAGCGGCTGGCACGGCTGCGGGAGCGGTTCAGCCAAAACCGAGGGTCGAAGGCCACAAAATCATGAACGCGTCATTGTGAGCGAAACGCAGTGCAGCGAAGAATCCCACCCGCGCAGAAAAAGACGTTTTTGAATACCCAAGCACTTGATGGTTGACGCGCGGGTGAGATATTTCGACTTCGCTATCGCTCCGCAGGGCATGACAGCGGTTGGATTGATGGCGTTGGCGACGGACCCGCGCCGGGCACAAGGCTTTGCGCCCCTACGAAAGACGAAAATCAATCTGCTGCGACGCTCTCCACACCCAATAATGGTTTAGCCTTGCGGGAAAGGTCGGCGTAGAGTTCTAAAAACCGCTCCTTCACCTGCACCCCCAAAAATCCCGGTGGGGTCAGCTCGGGCGGCAGACCGGGGTCTAGGAACAGGTTCTTCCTCGCCTCGTGGACCATCTCGGTTAGGCGCACAAAGGCTTCCTCGGCATTTTTGGGCTTGTCGCGGTCTCGAGCCAGAAACGCCCGGTAGCGCACCTGGGCCTCTTTCAGATTGAAGGATTTTTCGATCAGCTCCATGGGCTCGGTTTTAGAGAAGCGCTCGGCCCCGAACAGCTCGACATAGTTTTGTAAGCCGTAAAAGCCGACCAAATCGCGCGCGGCCTCTAAGCTTCCGTTGGGACTGATCCAAACCCCCGGCGCGGGTGTGCCAAAGCCCAGCAGAATTAGCTCATTTCTGAAACGGTCACGGACCGTGCGCTTAGCCTCGGGTACGGCGTAGATCAGGATGCGCCACCGCCCGTCCCAGGGGGAGCCGTAGCTATAGAGCCGCTCGCGCACGGTCTGCACCTGCCAGGCGACTCTAGGCGAGAGCCGGTAGTAGGCTTTACGGCCCTCCCGCTCCGGCACGATCCAGCCGCGCTTGACGCTGCGCGAGAGGGCCGCCCGCACGGCGGGCTCACTGAACTCCAAAAGTTCCATCCAGCGGATCAGATCGCCGACCCAAGCCCGGTTTTGCGGATAGAGATACTCCATGTATAGGGTGAACAGGTATGACCTGGCCCGCATGGGTCCTAGTTTACCGTTTACGGTTGACCCAAAGGCGTTGTCACAGGTCGGCGGGCTCTGCTTGCTGTTGGTCAGCGGGCTCTGCTTGCTGTTGGTCGCAGGTCTCAAGTCGCAAGTCAAAGATAAGGTTTTGGCCTGAGACCACTTACGACATTCTCTGCCGCAAACGGTTGACGGTTAACACCTACCAATCCTCGTAACGGATGTGAGGCAAACCATCTCACCCACAGTTGCGTATGGTAGGTTGTGTTGGCATGAGCCTCGAGGCGTTTACCGATGAGTCGCTGCTGACACTGGTTGCTAGAGGTGACGAGGAGGCGCTTCGGGTCTTGTTCCGCCGATACGCAGGGTCGGTATTATCCCTGGCGCGGCGGATGGGCCTAGACGCTGCCACACGGGAGGACTGTGTGCAAGAAGTATTCGGGCGAATCTGGAAGGGGGCTGGTTCCTTTGACCCTAAGCGAACCAGCGCCCGGAGCTGGCTGCTGGCGGTGGCCCATCACCAAGCGGTGGACTTGGTGCGCCGTCAGGCCGCCCGCCCCCAAGCCGTAGAGCCCGACGCCGAGCACGAGGACGAGGCCTTTGATGTCGCTGGTCCCAGCCTGGACGAGGGCGGTGCACTCGACCGAGTTCGCATCCAGAAAGCCCTGACCGCGCTCTCCCAGGAAGAGCGTAGGGTAATCGAAGTTCTTTACTACCAGGGCTACGCCCACGGCGAGGCCGCCGAGCGGCTGGGCATTCCCTTGGGAACCCTAAAAACCAGGACCCGGCGGGCCTTGGAAAAGCTGCGGGAGGTGCTCGGTGACGCTTGAGGAAGCTAGAGACCTGCTGCCGCTGTACGCGCTGGATGCGCTCCTGCCGGAGGAAGCGCGCGGGCTCGAGCCCGCCCTGAGGGCTTACCCGGAACTTCAAGCGGAGTTGTTGGCTTTACAATCTACCGCCGCCGAACTCGTTGCTTCGCTGCCCACCGAGCCGATACCCCAGGGGCTCGAGGCCAAAGTCATGGCCTCCCTGCCTTCCAGGACGGAAGAATCACAGCCCAAAGTTTTGCCGCTTCCGACGCAAGTCTCAACCAGGCCGCCTTCTCCCCTGCGCTGGCTGGCTCCCGCGATCGCTGCGGCCGCGCTGGTGGTGCTGGCCTGGACCGGTAGCCTGGCCTGGGGCTGGATACAGGCCCTCGGCAATCCCTCGAGCAAGATCGTCACCCTGGTCAACGACCAAGGCGGGGTGGTGGGTCGGGCCTTAGTCCGCCCCGACCGCCGCACCCTGCTGGTGGTCAACCTGCCGCCCCCGGCGGGCGGGAAGGTCTATCAGGCGTGGGGGTTGGGGGCTGGACAGCCTATCCCGCTCAACACCTTTACCCGGCAGATCGCGGTGCTGGAACTCCCCCCGCAGGCCACCGCCCTCGCCGTCTCCGAAGAGCCCGCAGGCGGAAGCCGCACCCCCACGCAGATTCGCGGCCTGCCGCAGAACTAAATCCAAGCGCAGGGCTAGATACGTATAGTATGATAGAGGTACACAGCTGCAAAATCCGCGCACCGGCGGATGGCGTTTGGGGTATTTCTTGTCGAAATCTTCTGGAGAAAGAGGAGGCAGGATATGAAGACTAAGCTTTGGATTTTGGCGGTTCTGGCGGCTTTTGGCGTGGTGGCTTTGGCCCAGATGATGGGCAAGCCTGAGGTACGCTACGCCACCCTGATGGGCGAGGGCGGCATCAAGGGCACAGCCATCATCGCCACCTGGCCGAGCGGGGAGCACACCGTTTTCGTACAGGTCGAAGGGCTGAAACCCAACTCGGGCGTATACGCCAACCACATCCACTACAACGCTGCTGGCGACGCGAACTGCAAAGCCCAAAACGGCGACAAGCTCGTTGGCTTGAGCAATCTCATGGCCGATGCCAACGGCATGGCGGTGGCTTACACCAAGGTCCCGGCCAGCGTGAAATACCCCGCGGGCAAGACCTACCTCAACGTCCACTCCAACAGCCCCCAGCCTGTCGGAGCCAGCATCACCTGCGGCGACGTGGACATGAAGTAGAAACTATTAGCTTTGGAGGACGGGTAAATCCCGTCCTTTTTGCTTAGGGCAAAAGGCGAAAAAGGTAAATCGGGCGCGTTGGGAACGAAGTTGCTCCGCTCGAGCCTCATTTAGGCTTGCTTTGACCCCTTCTTTATCTTTCCCTGCCCCAGCCCGATGCTCATGACTCATCGCTACCCTTATCCCACTGTCCAGCCCTCAGCCCGGAACTCCTCGAGGATCGGCTTGAAGTTAGCCCAGGCCGGGCTTTCCCGCGTGTAAGGCGGCCGCGGGAAACCGCCCGGCAGCCCCAGGTGGCGCAGGGCTTGTTTTAGAAGAATCACCCCGCCTGCCGACAGGCCTCTGCCGAAGGGCTCGAGGCGGTTCTGCAAGGCTTGGGCTTCGGCGACATTGCCCTTCTGCCAGGCTTCGAGCAGCAGCTTGTAGGGCTTAGGCGCCAGGTTAGCGACGGCCATGATGCCGCCTTTGGCACCCAGCGCCAGCGCACCTAAAAAGTTGGTGGCGCTCCCAGTGTAGAGCTCCAAAGCCAGTTTTTGAGATGAATAAAAGGCCATCCGCGCCAAGTCGCCGCTGGAGTCCTTGATCCCGGTGATGTTGGGGTGTTTAGAAAGTTCGGCGATGGTCGGCAGCGGCAACTGCACTTTGGTGTTCTGTGGGACGTGATAGAGCCAGATTTCGGCCTTCCCCGCATCCGCCAGACCCCGGTAGTAGCCCAGGAAGCCCTCGAGGCCGAGCTGGGCCTCGTAGTAGCGCGGGGGTGTGACCAGGGCTCTGGCCTCCAGGGAGGCCGCTTCTTCCAGCGCGACCAAACCCTGCGGCAAGGTCTCCTCCATCAAGCCCACCCAGACCGGCTTTTTGGGGGACTGTGCGGCCAACCCGGCCTTGCGCTCATCCCTCGAGAGGTGCACCCCCTCACCGTTGGAACCATAGAAGAGAATCCCGTCCACCTGCGGTTCCACCGCCTTAGCCAGCTCGCGGAAAGCTTCGGTGTCGAGGTTGCCTTTGGAATCGAAGGGGGTGGGCAGTGGGGGAATTATCATTGCCTCACGATGATACCAGTGTTAGTAATGAGCGACTAGCGATGGGCAAAAGATAGACCCCACAAAGTTGCCGAGCGCCCTATAATTTATCCATCTCGACTTTTGCACCATGCCCCCGCTAGCAAGGGCGAAGGCCAGCAAAACAATTACAAAATCACCGACGACCTCGGCACGCGTGGGGGTCACCTTTAGTTTCTAGCTTATCGCTCATTGCTCATCGCTGATTGCTCAGGGCGCGGCCCCTCAAGACCAGCATCAGCCATAAAAACAGGTGCAGCAGCAACGCCAAACCAGCTACCCACAAGCCTGCCAGGCTGCCGCTACGCCACCACCAGATGCCCCCGGCAAACACCAGCAGCAGCGTCACCCCCCAGCCTTGGGCGAACCACGGGCTGCCGGGCACCAACAACTGCACCCCGCGCTGCCAGGAGAAGTTGGTCCGCGCCCGACTGGGCCGCGGCAGGAAAAAGCACAGCACGTGATACAGCGTGAGTACCAGCGCCAGAACCGCGATCACCCAGGCCCAGACCGGGCTGGCCCAAAGGGGCAGGTCGCGCCAGACGGTTAGAAAATCGGTCTCGAGGGCCTGTAAACCGGCCAGGGCCACGGTGGCGGCGATGATGCGTGGGGTGGGAACCCCTTCCCGCTTGACCCCGGCATCCCGGTACACCTCGGTCCACAAGTCGCCCCCGGCGGCCAGCGCCTCGCGCACCGCTCCCGACCCCGGAGCCTGGCGGTAGGCCGCGGCCAGCGCCTCGGGAGTACCGCGCCCCAGCAAGACATAGGTCCAGGGCGGCGCTGAGGCATAGAGCCGCTTGGCCTCGTCGGGGCTCTCCTGGGCCAGCGAATAGGCCAGCAACCCCTGCACCGGGCCGGAGTTGGCGAGGCTGCGCAGGGTCTGCTGCGCGGCCAGCGAGCGCAGGGTTCCGCGGGTCAGGCTATCTTGGGCCGCCAGCCGCTCGGCCCGCAGCGAGAAGCCCCAGGCCAAAAACATCAGCGCGGCCAGCAGGAACAAGATCAGCAGCAGCAGGCGCTCGCCAAACCCGGTGTAGGCCAAGGTGCTGTGCCGCAGCCGCAAAAGCGGATGGCGGAACCACCCCAGGAGCCAGCCCCCGGCGGGCCGCACCCCCGCGAGCTGCGCAGGCAGGTAGATCAGGGTCAGATATAAGAGCATCAGCACGTAGAGCCCCAGCAGCACCCAGGCCAGGGTGGCGATGCGGTCGGAGCCCACCGGGTTCTGCCACGCCGCCGACTCCCGCAGGCCCTCACGGTAGCGCTCGGAGAGGTCGGGGCGGCCCTGCGCCTCGAGCCAGCCCACCTGCTCCCAGAACACGGTCCTGGCCCCCGAAACCTGCGGCATGTACTTGAGGAAAAACTCCGACCAGGTCAGCGAAGCATCCAGCCCCTCAGAATGAGCGCGGGCGACCTGGTTGAGCCAGGGACCCACCCACCTCATCACCCCTTCGCCCCAGGCCAGCTCGGGCCGGTGGCCCCGCCGCAGCAGATCGCGTCCGGCAGCCTCCAGATCGGTGGCGGTGAGGGTGGCGGGGTCGCGGGTGAAGTAATACCAGTAGGGCCGCTCCTGGGCCGGAATCAGCCCGGTTTTGCCCGCGCCCTCGAGGGTTTTGAAGTAGTCCCGAATGGTCTTGAGGCTCTCCCACTTTCCCTCGTAGGGGCGGCCCGCCAAGGCGGTGAGGGCCAGGCGGCGGCCATCCTCAAGAAGCACCGCGGGCTCAGGGTCGGTCTCCAAGGCGCGAACCTCGGCGGGTGGGTAGTGCTCGGCGGCGAGGGCGGGGCGGGCGAGGTCAATCTCCAAAACCAGCGGCCCCTGCGCGATATAGGCCCGGTTTCCCACAATGCGCGGCCCGGTCCAGGTTCCGCTCAAGGGGAGCTTCCAGTTCCCCACGCTGAGGCCGTCTGAGCCGAGCTGTGGGGTAGGGATTTGCGCGGGCTGGGCGGGTCTTTGGGCAGGCTGAGCCGGATTCGATGGCTGTGCTGGGTTTGCCGGTTGATTTGGTTGCTGAGCAGGCACATTCTGCACCTGGGTTTGCGCCTCGGCGGTTCCCTGCGGCAAGGCCACGCTGAAGCGGTAGCTTCCAGGTTTGGAAGGCGTAAACGTTTGGGTGAAGCTCCCGTCGGTGGTGCTCACCTCGAGGCGGGCGGTGTCCGCGCCCTCGATCAACAGGCTGTAACTCCCAACCGGGAAAGCGCTCCCGCGAACCTGTAAGGGCTCCCCCACCCGGCCTTCGCCCGGCACGATGAGGGTCTGGGCCAGAGTCCATGAAAGCAATAACGGCGCCGCGAACCATCTCGCTGGGTGCATGGGGAAAGTATAAGCGATGAGTCATGAGCCATGAGCGATGAGCTAGGGCACAGGCGCGATAGCTCAGCGTCTATAACCAAAAACAACCTCACGTTAGGACAGCAAAATAACAACTCGAGAATACTCGTTCTGGACCGAAGGCGGCTTCTGATGGCGTTGGACGTTAGTCGTTCGACGTTCGAGAGTGAAGTTATACTGAAAGGGCTGATGGAGGATTCATGGCAGACAAAAAACCCGTCTATCTGACGGCGGAAGGCAAAGCACGGCTCGAGCAGGAGTTGGGGTACCTTAAAACCGAAAAAATGCAGCAGATCGCCGACGAGATGGGCCGGGCCATCGCTGAGGGCGACCTGCGGGAGAATGCCGGTTACGACGAGGCCAGACGGGCCATGTGGCAGAATAACAGCCGCATCTCCGAACTCGAGGACATCCTCTCGCGGGTGGTGATCGTGGAGTCGGGCAAGGGCACGCCCAGCGACGTGCAGATCGGGGTGACGGTGGGTCTGGAAACCGGCAACGGTTCGCGGATGAATCTGACCTTGGTCGGCAGCCACGAGTCCGATGTATTCAGCGGCAAAATCTCCAACGAATCGCCCTTAGGCACCGCCCTCATGGGCAAGAAAATCGGCGACGAGGTTGAGGTCAAAGGGCCAAAGGGCAGCCAGACCTACGTGGTAGTCGAGCTGACCTACGCCGGATGACCCGCCCCATAAGGCTCGTCGCCACTCAACTCGGCTCGAGCCTTTTGCTGGTCGTGTTGGGGTTGGCTTTGGCTCGAGCGGGCGCGGCATCTCGCTATACCGAACTCGGCCCGCTGCTCCTGCTCATGATTCTCTCGCTGTTCGCGGTGGTTAGCCCGGTCTGGGGCGTGTTTGCCCGCCCTTGGTGGTTGTATACCTTGTTGTCGGTGGCCGCTGCCACCCTGCTCTTCGTCGGCTCGTTCGCGCTACTGGAGGCCTTAGAGTCGGGAGCCATCGCCAAACTCGGCCCCGGCGGGATGGTCTTCTTGGTGCCAATCGTGATCTATGCCTTTCTCACCCCGCTGTGCGGGCTGATCCAACTGTTCGTGCTACGGTTCGCCCGCTAGGGCTAGCGCGAGCGCACCACAAAGCCCTTGTGCTCGGCCTTCCACTCCGGCTCGACGTGGATGGTCACCTGGGTGCCCTCGACCTTAGTACGTAGGGAGTCCTCGAGCTGATCACAGATGCGGTGGGCCTCCTCCACGGTCATCTCGCCCGGAACCACCAGGTGAAACTCCACGAAGGTGCGCGGCCCGGCCCGGCGGGTGCGCAGGTCGTGCACCTCTAACACCTTGCCCGTGGTGAGGCGCTGGAGGGTGGTGGTGAGGGTATCTTGAATGTCGCTGAGTTCGACCTCGGGAACGCCTTCGTCCATCAGACCACCCACCGAGTCGCGGGTCAGCCGCCAGCCCACCCAGAGGATGTTGAGGGCCACGGCGATGGCGAGCAGCGGGTCGAGAATCCACCAGCCGGTGAGCCAGGCCAGCCCGATACCCAGCAACACCCCACCCGAGGTGTAAACATCGGCCAAGACGTGCTGCCCGTCGGCGACCAAGGCCGGGGAGCGCTGGCGGCGGCCATTGGCGATGAGAAAGCTCCCCAGCGCCGCGTTGAGCCCGCTGGCACCCAACGAGACCAGCAGCCCGATTCCGATCTGGCCCGGAGCCGCAGGGTTCATCAGCTTGTGGGCAGCCTCGTTCACGATGGCAATCGCGGCGAGGACGATTAATACGCCTTCCAATACCGCCGAGAGATACTCGGCTTTGCTATGCCCATACGGGTGGTTGGCATCCGGCGGACGCTTAGCCACCCCGATGGCCGCCAGCGCGACCAGTGCGGCCACCACATTGATGATGCTCTCGAGGGCGTCCGAGTACAGCGCCACCGAGCCGGTGAGCCGGTAGGCCAGGAATTTTAGTCCGAACACCACCAGGGCCACGACGACGCTCAAAGAGATGGTTCGGGTGGGGCTAAGGGTCATGGGGGTCAGTATAATCACCCTCCCTGAAGATTGGCTGGAGGCTATCTAACGTCCAACGCAAGACGCAAAACGCCAAAACTGCTTTTGTAGGGGCGTACAGCTGTACGTCCGGCGCACGCCAAACGGAAATTCCTTGGCCGAGAACTGCCGCCCAGGACACGTGATTACACAACCCACTGCCAGGTGTAGGGCCGGGTCTGAGACCCGGCCCTACACGCTCGGAAGCGTATTCAAACCGGGTTTTCGGAGGGGTCGAGCCCTTCGACGTCCTCCAAACGCGGTTTCAGCAGCGGGAATAGAATCACGTCGCGGATGCTCTGCTGATTGGTCAGAAACATCGTCAGCCGATCAATCCCCAAACCCATCCCCGCCGCCGGGGGCATTCCGTATTCCAAGGCCAGCAGGAAATCCTCGTCCACCTCGGGCTCCTCATCGTCACCCGAAGCCCGGCGCTTGCTCTGCTCCTCGAATCTGGCACGCTGCTCCAGAGCATCGTTCAGCTCGGAATAAATCGGCGAAATCTCCACCCCACCCACGAACAAGTCGGCCCGCTCGGTGATTCCGGGCCGCTCAGGGTCGCGGTGGCGCTTGACCAAGGGGCTGATGGCTAAGGGCACGTCGGTGACGAAGGTCGGGTTGATGAGTGTGGGCTCGACGTACTCGCCAAAGAGCTTGTCGAGGAGCTTGTAGCTGGGCACTGAGCGCATCTCGGGGTGCTTGGCAGCGGTCCACAGCCGCAGACGCTCCAAATCGGTGGGGTCAAAGTCTATTCCCGACTTCTCCTTGAGCGCGGTGACGAAATCCAGCCGCTTGAACGGTTTGGCGAAGTCGAGGGTCTTATCCCCGTAATGGACGGTGGTGGTGCCATGTATGGTTTGCACCATCCCCGAGAGCAGGTCTTCGATGAGGTTCATCATGTCGTTGTAGTCGGCGTAGGCCCAGTACGCCTCCAGCATGGTGAACTCGGGGTTGTGCTTGACGCTGATGCCCTCGTTGCGGTAATTCCGGCCAATCTCAAAGACCCGCTCGAACCCGCCCACCAAAAGCCGTTTGAGGTGCAGCTCGAGGGCAATTCTCAAAGAAAACTCGTGCCCCAGCGCTTCGTGGAAAGTCGTGAAGGGCTTGGCCTCGGTGCCGCCCGCGACGGCTTGCAAGGTAGGGCCTTCGACCTCAAGAAATCCCTTCGAGTCGAAATAATCCCGGATGTACTTGACAATGCGAGAACGGGTGCGGAAAACTTCGCGCACCTCGGGGTTTTGGATCAGGTCGAGATAGCGCTGCCGGTAGCGGGTTTCCACGTCCTTGATGCCGTGCCATTTGTCGGGGAGCGGGTGCAGCGACTTGACCAGCGGGGTGAACTTGGAGACCTTGACCGTGACCTCCCCGGTCTTGGTGGTGAACACCGTCCCCTCGAAGCCCACAATGTCGCCGATGTCGAGCTTCTTGATCAGGTCGTAGTGCTCCGTGGTGTCCCTGGCGAGATAAAGCTGGATGCGCGCAGACCCGTCCTGGACGTGAGCAAAGCTAGCCTTGCCCATGTGCCGGAAGGTCATCAGGCGGCCCGCCACCCGCACCACCTCATCGGGCCACTCCTGCCCTGGCTCAGGGTTGGGGTGAGCGGCCAAAATCTGCGCGGCGTCGTGGGTCTTGGGGTAAGTGTAGGGGAAAGGCTCGAAGCCTGCTTCCGTGAGGGCTTTCAAGTTTGCCAGTCGCTGCCGGGTTTGTTCGCTGTATTCAGTCTGCTCGGTCATAACTCTCCAAAGAAAAGCGCCAAAGGCTATGTTACTTGCCCTTGGCGTTCGACGTTAGACCTAAGTCATTCGACTCGCCGCAGTGAAGCCGCATAGCAGCCCGGCTTGGCCGGTACTCAGGGCGCTAGTGTTTCACCGCCTCGACCCTGAACTCTTTTTTACCCCTGGGGGTCTCGAGCATCACCTTGGCCCCCACCTTTTGCCCCAGCAGGGCGCGGCCCATCGGGCTTTCGTCGGAGATTTTCATGGGGCGCTCGAGGACGCTGGCTTCGGCGGGGGCCACCACCTGCACCTCCATGTGCTCACCCTCTTTACCCTTGAGGCTCACCACCGTGCCCAGCGAGACCACGTTGGATTTACCCTTCTCCTCCTCGATGATCTCGGCCCTGGAGAGGGTGTCGGTGAGGCTATCAATCCGCGACTCGATGCGGGCTTTTTCCCGCTTGGCATCCTCTAAGCCGCTGTCGTCGTAATCGTCGGAAGACTCCATCAATTCCTGCAAAATACGGGTGGCATCCTGAAGACGGACCCGCTCTTGTTCGAGCTCAACCACCAAACGCTCATAGCCGGATTTCGTCAGCTTGACTTCGCGTGCCACATCGCCTCCCTGGATGACAATCGTTCATGATGCTGCGCTTTTTACCTGAGTTTTGCATGAGACTCCCCTTCAGCTAAAAAAGCCCGGCTCTCGCCGTGCCGACCACTTTGGGTAGAGTTGTAGGTCCAACTCAAAAAAGTATACCTTAGGCCGCCCGACTTAGGGGAGTAGGCCCCGCAACAGGATTTCCCTCAAGCGTTGCGGGCGGGCCGAGCCGGTGCAGCTCTCGGTATCCCGGCACAGCACCACGTAGCGGTAATGACGCGGGTTTTCTCCCACCCCGAAGCGAAAAAACTGCGCGCTGGCCCTGCGCTGGTGGCGCTGGCAAGCCTCGCAGATCACCGGGACGGTGCTGGGGGTGGAATCCAGCGGCTCCAAAATCAGGTGGAGCGGGTCTTCTTGAATATGCACCCGCCCCACGCTGTCCCGGTAATAGAGCACTTCCCCCGGAGGCAAAAGCTCCGGGGAAGTACCAGGGAAAAGCTCGAGGATCAAGTCCCGCTCTTCAAAAATTTTCTCCCCCATCTTCGCCCTAGAATAGCACTTTGACCTTGGCTTGACACCAAGGAGATAAAAGGCGCGGCCTACACGCTGTGAAAGAGCCCTACCCATCCGATTCCCTCCGGCCTAATGCCACCTCTCGTGCTCACCGCAAATAGCGTTCTGCACAGATGCCGATTACTAAGTACCCAAGGGGAGGCCTCATCTTGCTTTGCCCTCCTTACTCAAGGGGGGCCATCCGGGGTCGCCATAGGTCAGGTGCTCAACCAACGGACCTTGATGGACAGGGAGATTCCTCCCGCACCAACCCCATGATTTGATGATTTGACGAGCGAGTCAAACCAGGGGGAAGGTTTTAGCCTCGAGCCCCCCATTCACGCGGCGTTCACATCGGTTCCGCTATCCCTTCATGGGTCAAGGCATATTTTGCACACTGTAGCGACGGTGCGGTGAACTGACAATCGTCATCATCCCACCATGACCTTTGGCACTTGAGCCCCAAACCCACCGCTGACACACTGGGACGCTTGGAGGACTAACCCTATGACTTATGAAATGACTTATGAAGGAACCCATACAAACAACAGGAAGAATGTAGGTAGACTCCTAGTGTTAACCTATTAGTAAGGTGAAATATTTAGCCGGATGAACGAAAACGACGCACTGTATGACGAGCTAGGGGCGGTAGCGCTGGATTTGGCCCACCATCTGCGGCGGGATGCCCAGCGGGCAGTAGAAGGCATGGGGGTGACTCAGATGCAGGCATACGGAATCATGCTGCTGGCCGATGGACACACCCAGCCTTCAGCGCTGGCGGAGGCGATGGGGACTTCTCCCCCGGTGCTCTCCCAGATTTTGGCGGGGCTCGAGGAACGGGGCTTCATCACCCGCCACCCCGACCCCGAAGACCGTCGCCGGGTGCGGCTAGAGCTCACCGAAAGCGGCAGGGAATTCCACGCCCAGATGCAGGCCCATTGGCGCGTGGCCTCCGCGCCGCGCTTCCAGCAGCTATCCCCCCAAGAGGTGCAGACTTTGATTCGTCTCTATCGCAAAATGCTCCAACCCCCGGTGGTGCGCCCATGAAGCAGTTCACCCCGACCTCATTCTTAGGGTGGATGAAGCTAGAAAACCCCCGAAGTACCTTAGCCCTTATGCGTCTTGATTCCCCCAAACCCCTACTGACGCTGTGCTTTGCCTTACTGGGTTTTTCCCTTGCCCAAGGCACTCCTAGCTTCTTCGCCCCGCTGGAGAATAACCCCAACCTGCTGCAAGCGCGCTACTCGCTCGAGGCCGCCCAAGCCCAGCTCCGCGCCCTGCAAAGCCCAGTGAGCTTGCAAGGCCAAGGCGGGGTTTCCTTCATCCAGGCCTCTCCCCCACCGGGAGCGCCCACCTGCCCCGCCGCCGGTCCCCAGATTTGCGCCGATATCTCGGGCACCGGACGTAACATCTCCCTGGGTCTGGCCTTCACCCCGTTCGCCTTCGGCGACGTTGCCGACCAGGTGAACGGCGCAGCCATCGGCGTGGAGCAAGCCCAGCTCGGCTACCGTCAGGCGCGGGCCCAGCTCGAGGGCCAGGCAGTGGAAGCCTTCTACCGGGTGCAGCTCGCGGGGAGCGGGCTCGAGACCGCCAGAGTCGGGCTGCGGCTGGCGCAGGCCAACCTCGAGGCGACCAAGGTGCGCGACGCCAGGGGCGCGGCCAACCCCGGCGAGGTGCGCTCTGCGGAGGCTAACTTGCGCCAGGCGGCAGTTCAGGTTTCCGATGCCGAGCGCAACCTGGCCCTGGCTCAAGGCGGACTCGCGGATTTGGTGGGGAACTCCACCGCCCAGCCGCCCAAACTGACCGTTCCCCAAGCTGCTACCCCGCCTGCGGTGCGCCAAGCGGAGCTTCAGAAGGCCCAAGCCCAACTCAACTACGAAAAAGCGGTGCGCAGCGTGCTACCGGTGCTGCAAGGCAGCTATACCCGTTATACCTCGCCCTCCGACACGGTGAGCTTGAGCATCAACTCGCGCACCCTGCAACCCACCCTCAACTACACCAACCAAACCCCCTCCTCGCGTACTCAGCCGGAAGACCGCATCAACGGCAACCTGACCATCGGCCTCTCGCTCAACCTAAGCTTGGGGCTGGGCGACGCGCTGAACGCTGCACAGAAACAAGTGGACGCGGCCAACCAGGCCCTAGACGCGGCCAAGCGCAGCGCCAAGCTGCAAGAGGATTCCCTGAAATCAGCGCTACAAACCGCCGAGCAAAGCCTGGCGAACGCCAACCAAGCCCTGACCGACGCGCAGAAATCGCTCGAGGAGGCCAGGGAGCGCGAACGCCTGGGGCTTGCCAGCCCGCTCGCCACGCTGCAAGCCGAACTGGCCCTAGCCCAAGCCCAAACCGCCGCCGTCCAAGCCGACCTAAGCCGCACCCAAAGGGTTTTAGACCTGTACCGCTTCTATGCCGTTCCTCCCAGCGAGGTGAATAAATGAAAGTCGAAAGTCTAACGTCCAACGTCCAACGCCTATTCTTGACCGTGCTCTTCGCTGCGGGGTTCGGTGCGACCGCTTTGGCTCAAAACCTGACGCTCGAGTCTGCCTTGGCGAAGGCCAAAGACCAGGCTACGGTGGCCTCGGCGCAGTCCGAACTAGACGATGCTAAAGCGAATCTACAGCGCGTTTTGGGCGACCCCTTGCTCACCCGGCCCAATAAGGTTCAGGCCCAGCAACGGGCAGATTTGGCCCAGGCCAACTATGACCGAACCCTGCTCCAGGCCCAGAGCAGCATCGTCACCGCCTATACCCAGCTTTTAGAGGCCCAAATCCAGGTCCGGCTGGCCCAGAAGGGGCTCGAGGTTGCCACCAAGGGCGTAGAAGTAGCCCAGATTCGCCAAAAGAACGGCTCGGGGACGGCGCTGGACCTCAAGAACGCCCAGAACAAACAGGACGAGGCTAAGACCAACCTGACCCGCGCTAACGATGGGTTGGCCTTAGCCCAATCAAATCTGCAGAGTTTGGTCGGCAACTTCACCTCGGTGGCTCCGCTGCCCAATCCGCCCGCACTGCCCGATGCAAAGACCGTCCAGGACTTACTTGCCAAAAGTCCAGACGTACTCCAAGCCCGCCAGCGGCTCGAGTTGGCCTCCCTTCAGGTCGAGGTTTTAGACCCCAGCTACGCGGCTCAGGCCGACATCAGCGCAGCCAAGGCCAAAGCCGACCAGGCCAGCGCCGGAGCCAAAGAGGTCGAGCGGGCCTTGGGCATCCAATACGACTCGCTCTACCAGAACCTGCAAGCCGCGGGTCGGGCCTTGAGCGTGCAGAGCACCGCGCTTGCCAACGCTAAGGAGACCCAGGCCAACGACAAAAAGCGCCTGGACTCAGGGCTTATCAGCAGCTTGGCCTACCTGCAAAGCGAACTCACCACCATTCAGGCTGAACTCGCAGCCCAGCAAGCCCAGGGCAACTATTATCGGGCTTTATATAGCCTCTACACCGGGGGAGGGAGCGGAAGATAATGCTAAACGCCGAACGCAAGACGCAAATTGCCGAAAGCCTAAAGCCGAATGCGGAAGGCTTCTCTCAACACCCGACCGACAGCAAGCAGATCTCGCTGACGCCGGGCACCCGGCACCCTGTGCTAGGTCAACGATTGATTATTGGAATCCTGGTCATCGCACTTCTCGCTGCTTGCGGGCCACGC
Organism: Meiothermus sp.; assembly: GCA_040290005.1. GTDB lineage: Bacteria > Deinococcota > Deinococci > Deinococcales > Thermaceae > Meiothermus. The sequence goes on along the minus strand of PSMF01000011.1, from coordinate 31,918 downwards.
CGGACGGCGCAAACCCAGAGCCAGACCGCCTCAAATGCGGATGCCGTGAAGGTGACAAAGGTGCGGGCCGTAACGGCCTCGAGCGGGGTCTTGAGCGCCAACCGCATCGCCGGGGTCACGCTTTCCCCAGCCAAGGAAAGCCAGGTCGCGGCGAATGCGTCGGGGAAGGTGCTCAGCATTCTCGTCAAGGAAGGAAGCCGTGTAGGTGCGGGCCAGACCGTACTGCGCCTCGACCCGGCCAACGCCCAGACCAACCTCGCCAACGCCGAGTTGGCCTTGCAGACCGCCAGGGTGAACCTGGAGAAAGCCTCGCGCTCGATTCAAGGCTCAGTCGAGCCGCTTCAGACCGCGCTACAGTCAGCCCAGGCCAACTTAGACGTAGCCAAGCGCAAGTACGAGGAGGGCAAACAGCTCCTCGCGGCGGGGGCCATCGCCCAGGTAGAGCTGACCAGCCTCGAAGCAGCCTACACCCAGGCTCAATCGGCGAGGGACAACGCCCAGGAAGCCCTGGACAAAGCCGGTAGAGCCAGCGACGAGGATTTGGCCTTGCTGCGGTTACAAGTCAGCCAGGCCCAGAACCAGCTCGACCAGGCCCGGCGTGCGCTGGCTGATACCGATGTCAAAGCCCCTTATGCCGGGGTGGTGGCCGAGGTGTACCCCAACCCTGGCGAGTTTTTGGCGGCAGGGTCGCGGGCCTTCCGGCTGGCGGATACTTCCCGGCTCGAGGCCAAGTTCCGCATCCCACCTTCGGAGGCCGCCAAGCTCCCCATCGGGACCGGGATGAACCTCGACTATGACGGCAAAACCTATTATGTCACCCTGGCCCGCACCGCCCAAGTGCCGGGGAACGACCGGCTGGTGGAGGCCGTAGCGCGGGTCGCTCCTGGCTCAGGGCTGAGCCTCACCCCAGGAGCAACCGCAGCGCTGCGCTACACGCTCAAACTGGGGCAGGGTGTGCTGGTCCCCAGCGGGGCGCTGGTAGCGGGCGACGACAACCAAGTTTTCGTGGTGCAAGACAACAAGGCTAAGCTGGTGAACGTACAGGTGCTCGGCGACAACGGTAGCCGCCTGGCGGTCTCGGGGATTCCGGCAGGCTCGCAGGTGGTGTACCCGGTTCCGGCGGGCTTGGTGAGCGGCAGCCCGGTAGAGGTGGTGAAGTAAGCGATGAGAGATAACCCGTTGGTTAAGTTTTTCGTCGAGCGCTTCGTCTTCTCCACGGCAGCCTTTTTGGCCCTGGTGCTCTTCGGGGTGATCGCCGGTAGCCGCTTGGGCGTAGACCTGCTGCCGCGGTTTGAAATCCCGGTGGTGGCGGTGACCACGGTTTATGCCGGGGCGGGGCCGGAGGAGATCGAGAGCCAGGTTTCCAAACCCATCGAGGACTCCCTCTCCACCCTCCCCAACATCGACCAGATCGCCTCCCAATCGTCGGAGGGCTTCTCGCTGGTGCTGGTGCAGTTCAAATACGGCACCTCGGTGGACCAGGTGGCCAACGACGTGGCCCAGCGGGTCGCAGGGGCCAGGGGTACGCTCCCCAAGGATGCCGAGGCCCCGGTGGTGCGCAAGTTTGACCCGGCCTCCCAGCCCATCCTCTACGTGGCGGTCTCGGCTGCCGGGCGCGAGCTGCGCGAGGTCGCCAACTATGTGGACCAGCGGCTCAAACCCAGCCTGCAACTGGTCCCCGGCGTGGCCGATGCCCAGCTCGAGGGAGCTCCCACCCGGCAAATCCAGGTGCTGGTAGACCCCTGGAAAATCTCGGATTATGGCCTGACCGCTTCTCAGGTGGTGGGGGCCATCCAGGCCTCGGCCCTGGCGGTTCCAGCAGGCAGCCAGGACCAGAACGGGCAGCGACTGCTCTACACCCTGCGCAACACCCCCCGCACCCCGCAAGACGTAGCCAACATCGTGGTGGACCCGGCTAAAGGGCTCAAGGTCTCTGACCTTGCCACCGTGCGTGACACCTCGGCGACCGCTACGAGCTACACCCGGCTGAACGGACAGCCCATCGTGCTTCTGGGCGTGCGCAAAACCCCCGACTCCAACGCGGTCTCGGTGGGCAGTGGGATCAAGCGCGTCCTGGCCCAGACCAAGCTCCCTGCCGGTTACAACGCCGAGGTCGTGGGGGATAGCACCACCTTTATCTCGGCGACGGTCAACGACACTTGGAGCGAGGTGGTGATCGTCGTCCTGGCGGTCTCTCTGATCGTACTGATCTTCCTGGGCAAGCTGAACTCGGTGTTCTCGGTGGTGATCGCCATCCCGATCACGATGGCAGGCGCACTACTGGTGTTCAGCGCACTCGGCTTCACCTATAACATCATCAGCCTACTTGCCATCATCGTGGCGGTGGGGATCGTGGTAGACGACAGCATCGTGGTGGCTGAGAACATTGACCGCTACCGCTCTATGACCTATTCGCTGGTGGACGCAGTGCGCAAGGGGGCCAGGGAGGTACTCTCCAGCGAGCAGGCCGGGCTCCTGGCCGAAAATATCGAACGCTACCAGAAGGAAGAGGGGCTGGAAGTCGGCACGGCGGTACGCAAGGCCGCCCACGAGATGCTCCCCGAAGAGGAGAGCGAGGTGGTGACGCGCAACGTCACCCGCCTCCTGGGCGAGCGCTACACCCTCAAGGAAGCGGTGCTCAAGGGCACCACTCAGGTGATCTCGGCGGTCTCGGCGGCGACCCTCTCGTTGATGGCGGTGTTTCTGCCGATCAGCTTCCTGCCGGGCTTCATCGGGCAGTTCTTCAAGGAGTTCGGGCTGGGGCTGGCGGCGGCGATCTTCTTTAGCTGGCTCGAGGCGCTGTTTTTCCTCACCGTCCGCCTGGCCTATCTCCCCGACCCCAAACCCCCGACCTGGAGCGCTTTTGGGCGGCAGCTCCGGCTCCTGCCCAGCGACCTCCGCAACGCTTTTACCAAATCCTGGCGCAGACCGTTGTTTTGGGTGGGCGCAGTAATACTGCTGCTGGTCCTCCTCCGCATCAAGCCGATCTTTGCCCTAGGCATCCTGATCTACCCCGTGCTGTTCGCGGTTGTGGTCTACCTCGGACGGGCCCTGCTGGGCTTTTTCGGGGCCATCGCTACCACCTTGCACAACGCCTCCGAGTTTTTATTCCTGCGGCTGCGCGACGGGTATGCGAACGCCTTAGCCCGGGTCCTCCCCCGCAGTTGGCTGGTGCTGGCGGTGGGGGCGGTAGTGTTCCTGACCATCGGTTTCGTGGCCCCCAAGATTCCCTTCAACTTCACCCCGCAGTCCGACAACGGCGAGGTCGGCGTCACCCTGACCCTGCCCAAGGGCACCGCCCTTTCCGAAACCGATAGCGTAGTACGGCGCTTGGAGGCCAAGCTCTTGGCCCAACCCTATGTTAAAGAGGTGCTGGCAACCACCGGCGCAAGCGACAGCGGCCTCAGCACCCCACCCGCCGAGCGGGCCACCCTCAACATCTCGCTGATTGATAAAAGCGAGCGTAAAAACGTCTTCGAGCTGGTGGGGGACATCAAGAAGGAACTCGAGCCGCTCCTCGCCGACCGCCCCGAAGCCAGCCTGAGGGTGAGCGCTAAGGGCGGCGGCCCCGGCGGCGAGGACTTCCAGTACACGCTCACCGCGCCCACCCCCGAGCTGCTGCAAGAGCGCACCACCAAGGCCGTGCAGATCATGAGCAACTTTCCCTTCCTAGCCAACGTGACCTCCTCGCTCACCGAGCGGGCCAACGAGCGCGTCCTCACCCCCAACAGCGCGGCCTTGGAAGGGACCGGCATCACCCCCAACGACCTGGGAACCACGCTGCGCATCTACAACGCCGGGGTGGAGGCAGCAAAGCTCCGCCAGAGCGGTGAGGAGTACCCGATCATCGTCAAGGCCGACCCGCGCTTGGTCCCCGACCAGAACGCGCTGCTCTCGCTGCCGATTTCCTCGCCTACGCTGCAACAAACCCTACCGCTCTCGGCGGTCTCCACGTTCCAGAACCGCCAGAGCCCCGCCACCCTGGCGAGAACCAACCAGGCCTTCTCGGCAGGCATCACCGCCAACCGTGCGCCGGGAGTCACCGGTGGGGTGTTCCAGTACGGCAACCAGATTCAAGAAGAGTTCAAAAAGCAGGGCGTGACCGGTGACGGCGTGGCGCTCGACACTCAAGGCGGCACGGCCTTTATCGGAGACTTAGCCACTGCCGCTCCCATCGCCTTCGGACTGGCCCTGCTGCTCAACTATCTGGTGATTGCCAGCCAGTTCAACACCTTCCGCTATCCCCTCTACCTGCTGCTGCCGGTTCCGCTGGCACTGGTCGGGGCTTTCTGGGCCTTGTTCATCTTCCGCGCTGGCCTCGATATCATCAGCGTGCTGGGGCTGGTAATCCTGATCGGCCTGGTGACCAAAAACGCCATTCTGCTCCTGGACTTCGCGGTACGCGAGGCCAGGGAGAAACCGCTTTACAACGCGCTGGTGGAAGCAGGCCGCCTGCGCCTGCGCCCGATCCTTATGACCACCCTTACCGTGCTGATCATCTCGATCCCGCTGATCGCGGGTAGCGGCGAGGGGGCCGAGTTCCGCAAACCGCTGGGCATCATCATCCTGGGCGGGGTGCTCACCTCGACCCTGCTGACGCTGTTCGTGGTGCCTTCAGCTTTTTACCTGTTCGAGCGCCGCCGCTTCGAGAAGCAGCGGACCAAGCAGCAACAAGCCCGGCCTGCACCGGCGTTCGGGGATTAGCAATGAGTTATGAGCCATGAGCAATGAGCAAGGGCAAAAACGCCGATAGGCCATAGCCAAAAAGACCTCGTGTCCAGGACGATGAAATCAATATCGAGAAATTCCTGTTCTGGACATGAGGTGTTTGGCTCATCACTCACTGCTCATTACTCATTGCCACCTGGCCCCTTGTTCCTTAGCCCCCCATCCCCGACACTATCTCAAGCATGAGTCGTCGCAACATCTTCTGGCTGTTTTTCTTCGGACTGCTGCTGGTTTTCGCGGGTACGGTCGTCAGCTACACCCGCAACGCCCTCAAGTCGTATCCGCCCACCCAGGCGGCCCTCCAAGCCCTCGAGCCCTCCCCAACACTCCAAGTCCAAAAAACCGGCTACGGCTGGGTGTTCATTCCCCGCGGTACCACCAAGGGCGGTTTCGCCTTCTACCCCGGCGGCCTGGTCGAGCCTCAAGCCTACGCCCCGCCGCTGCGCAAAATCGCCGAGGGCGGGTACCGCGTAGCGCTGCTGCAGGTGCCTTTCAACTTAGCGGTGACAGCGCAGGGCAAGGCCAGGGATGCCATCGCCGAGGCCCCCAACCTGCGCTGGGCGGTGGGCGGGCATAGCCTGGGCGGGGTGGTGGCCTCCAACTTTGCCCAGAGCAACCCCGATGCCAAGGCCATCGTGATGTGGTCGAGCTACCCGCAGAACGACCTTTCCGCGCTTGAGAAACCCACTTTGCTCCTGCGCGGCGACCGGGACGGGGTGGTGCGGAAGGATAGGCTTGAGCAGAACCGTGCCAAGTTCCCAAAAAACACCCAGTTTGTGAGCCTGCCGGGCCTCGACCACGCCTCGTTTGGCGGATACGGGCCGCAGCGCGGGGATAATGCCGCGACGGTGGGCAAAGAAGAGGGCTGGGATTTGATTGCGAAGCGGACGCTGGAGTTCTTAGATAAACTCCCCGGCCAGTGAATCCGCCGTTGACGCAGAAGGCATATACCCCCGATATCGAGTATCGGTATTTAAGGTGCCTCAGGCTCTCAACCAAACCCTACCCAACAACGGAGGCCGACTTGTATGAGTCGCCCCGATTCTTCGCCGTACCGCACGGTTTACTGACAGTTGGGACAAACACCCCTCAGCTCGAGCGAAGACGAGCACCCGGCTTCACGGCATTAGTTGGGTTATTGACAGTTGGGACAAACACCCCTCAGCTCGAGCCTTGCTTCCTCGACAAACCAGCCGTTCCTGGCCTCCACCGCCCGGCGGACCGGCTCGGGGTCAAACTCAGGGAGCTGGCGCACCAGCACGTCCTCGATGGCCCCGCACTGGAGGCAGAACAGGTGGTGGTGCTTCTCGCCAAAGCCGTCGTAGCGGGTGTTCCCCTTCTGGTCCTTGAACTCCCAGAGGAGCCCCGCGTCCCGCAACACCTGTAGGTTCAGATAGACCGTCGAGAGCCCGATGTTGTGGCCCTTCTTCTTCAATCCCTGGTATAGCTCTTCCGGGGTGGGGTGAATGCTTTTGCGATCCAAATAGGCCAAAATCCGCTCTCTGGGCAGGGTATGGCGCAACCCCGCCGCTTTCAGCCGTGACCGGAGGCCGTCCCGCTCCTTTACCTTTGCCATCTATAACCCCCTAAATACAGATTTTCCCAACCTGTGTATAACTCTTGTCAGTATAAGACATTTTCCAGAGGAGCCCAAGCCCAAAGCCTTCATCAACCGCGCTGCACGAACAATCCGCGACCCCATGAACCGTCAGGTTAGACTCAGCCAAGGGATCCACTCTAAGAAACATGTTCAACTTGCTGCGGCAAACTGTACAGAAATGGCAGCTTGATAATATTCCGGCGCTGGCGGCGGGGCTAGCTTTCTTCACCGTGTTTGCCCTGGCCCCCCTGCTGGTAATCGTCCTGGCCGCGCTGGGGCTGATCTATGACCAGGGCGAGGCGAGAACTTACATTTTGAACGAGCTGCGCAAACTCCTGGGGCCTGAGGGAACCGACCTGATCGCGCAGATGCTCAACGCCGCCAACCGCGGAAACACCGGGATCATCGCCACAGTGGTGGGGGTGGTGACGCTATTCATCGGGGCGACTGGGGTATTTGCACACCTGCAGCAAACCCTCAACATCATCTGGGAGGTGAAGCCCAAAGCGATGAGCTTCCTCCAGCAGCTCCGGCTGCGGCTGCTCAGCTTCGGGCTGATTTTGGCAATCGGTTTTCTGATTCTGGTCTCGCTGATCGCCAACGCCCTGCTCACCTATTTGAGCACCAGCCTCTCCGGCCTGGTCGGAACCGGATGGGTGTGGCGCATCCTCGAGTTCATCCTGACCACCGGAATCATCACCGCGATGTTCGCCCTGATCTATAAGTTCCTTCCCGACACCAAGGTGGCCTGGAAGGATGTCTGGGTGGGGGCCATCTTCACCGCGCTCTTGTTCAACCTGGGCAAGTTCGCCATTGGCTTATATCTGGGGCGCGGGAGCGTGACCTCGGTGTACGGTGCCGCAGGTTCGCTGGTGATACTGCTGCTGTGGATTTACTACTCGGCGCAGATCGTGCTGTTTGGGGCAGAGTTCACCCAGGTCTATGCCCACCGGCATGGCTCGAGGGCGGGGGAAACGCCAAACGTCCAAGGTCAAACCTCGAAGAAGGCTGAAAGCTGAAGGCCGAAAGCCAAAAACCCGGCTCACGTTTGGAACGCTAAAATCAATCTGGAAGAATTCCCCTCCTAGACGCGAGGTGGTTTTTGATTCTAGGCCTTAGACATTCGTCGTTCGACAGCTTCTTCTCCGCCGGTGCTCAGGCTAAGCTCAGTACGCGGGATGAAACTCGAGGGCGTTATGGAAACCATCAGTCGTGAAAACGCCATCCCCGAACTGGCCGGTAAAATCGAGGGCATCCGCTTTGCCATGTTTACCACGCAGACTGCTGACGGCCACTTGCGCAGCCGACCGATGACCACCCAGGAGGCCGAGTTCGACGGCGATCTGTGGTTTTTTACCAGCGTCCAGCAGGAGTTGGTGGACGAGATTCAGGCCAACCCCGCGGTGGGCGTGGTCTACGCCGACGACGACAAGGGCTTGTGGGTCTCGATGATGGGCCAGGCCAGCGTTTTGCGCGACGAGGCCAAGATGAAGGAGCTCTATAACCCCGCCGTCAAAGCCTACTTCCCCGACGGCCTCGAGGACCCCGACCTGCGCCTGATCAAGGTCGAGGTGGACCAAGCCGAGTACTGGGAAGCGCCGCACAGCAAAGCCGCACGGCTGTTCAACCTCGCCAAAGCCGCCCTGACGGGGAAGCGCGACCACCAGGGCGAACACGGCAAGATCAAGCTGTAGATCACTCACGGGTAGGGCCGGGTTTCACACCCGGCCTGTTTTTGCCCTTCGCTTCCTCAACGGCGTATCTAATACTAGAGTTAAGCCCTTTCTCATCGGGAGCCTGAAATCGAAACGAATCCCGATAGACGCCGCACAGAGATAAGCCGAACAGCCCCTTCTTTATGGACTTGCCAAGGTGTTTTAGCACATTCACCCGGCCATAGGTTGATACACTCGAGATGCTGTGGATACCCCTCTCACCCCCACCCTCGAGCAGAGCATCCGCCGGGCGCTTTCCCTCGCGCACGAGCGCGGGCACACCTACGCGGGTTTAGAACATCTGCTCCTAGCGCTGCTCGATGACCCCGATGCGGCCCGGGTGCTGCGCAGTTGCAAAGTAGACTTGACCGATTTACGGGCCACCCTAGAAGAATCGCTCAGCCAGTTCGAGACGGTCCCCGGAGCCGAGCCCGAGCCCACCTTGGCTTTCTCCCGCGTGATCCAGCGCGCCGTAAACCAGATGCGCTCGGCGGGGCGCGACCAGGCCAGCGGAGCGAACGTGCTGGTCGCCATCTTCGACGAGCGGCAGTCGGCGGCCTATGCCCTGCTGGAAGGCTTCGGCGTGACCCGTTTAGATTTGATCAGTGCGATCTCGAGGGGCGGCACACCCAAAGGCACCGACCCCCAGCCCACAAACGAGCCCATCCCCGTCGAAGACGAGGACGGCAACGTTTCCAACGACCCGCTCAAGGCATATTGCTCGAATCTCACCGCCAGGGCCGAGAAAGGCGAACTCGACCCGCTGATTGGCCGCGAGGCCGAACTCGAGCGCATCCTCACCGTGCTTTCGCGCCGCCAGAAAAATAACCCGCTGCTGGTGGGCGACCCCGGGGTGGGCAAAACCGCGCTGGTAGAGGGCTTGGCTCAGCGAATTGTGGACACTGAAGTTCCGGAAAAGCTGGTCGGGGCGGAAGTCTTCGCTTTAGACATCGGCTCTTTGCTCGCCGGGACGCGCTTCCGGGGCGATTTCGAGGAGCGAGTTAAGGCGGTGATGCGAGCCTTGGAGTCGCATCCTAACGCGATTCTCTTCATTGACGAGATTCACACCATCGTCGGCGCGGGCTCCACGACGGGCTCGACGGTGGACGCCTCCAACCTGCTCAAACCCGCCCTCACCGGCAAGCTCAAGTGCATCGGGGCGACGACCTTTGGTGAGTACAAGCACTTCGAGAAGGATCGGGCCATCGCCAGACGCTTCCAGAAGATTGACGTGCTCGAGCCCTCCTTTGAAGACGCGGTGAAGATTCTCGAGGGCCTCAAATCGCGGCTTGAGGTCCATCACGGCCTGCCCTACACCGACGAATCGCTGCGCCGGGCGGTGGAACTCGCAGCCCGACATCTTTCTGAGCGCAGATTGCCCGACTCGGCTTTGGACGTGCTGGACGAAGCAGGAGCCGCCCAAGCTTTGAAGCCCGCTCGAGGCCGCGCCAAGGAAATCGGCACTTCCGAGGTGGAGGCCACCGTCGCGCGGATGGCCCGCATCCCGCCGAAGAACCTCTCCCGCGACGACGAGGCGGTGCTGCAAAACCTCGAGGCCGAGCTGAAAGGGGCCGTCTACGGCCAGGACAAGGCCGTCGCCGAGGTCGCCAGCGCCATCAAGCTGGCTCGAGCCGGCCTGCGCGACCCGCAAAAGCCTATCGGTAGCTACCTCTTCTCCGGGCCGACCGGGGTGGGCAAAACCGAGCTGGCGCGGCAACTCGCGGCCTCGATGGGCGTGCCGCTGCTCCGCTTCGACATGTCGGAGTACATGGAGAAACACTCGGTTTCGAGGCTCATCGGCGCACCTCCGGGTTACGTGGGCTTCGACCAGGGCGGTTTGTTGACGGATGCCGTGCTGCAAAACCCGCACTGCATCCTGCTCTTGGACGAGATCGAAAAGGCCCACCCCGACCTATTCTCGGTGCTCTTGCAAGTCATGGACTACGGTAAGCTCACCGACCACAACGGCAAAAACGTGGACTTCCGCAGCGTCGTGCTGATCATGACCACCAACGCCGGTGCTGCCGAGGCGAGCGAGACCAGGGTCGGGTTTTTGGGCGGCACGAAGCAAGAAGCTACCGACGAGGCCCTGCGGCGGATATTCACCCCGGAGTTCCGCAACCGCCTCGACGCGGTAGTGAGCTTTGACGCGCTCTCCCCTGCCGTGATGCGGCAGATCGTGGGCAAGTTCGTGCGGCAGCTCGAGGCCCAACTCGCCGAGCGCAACGTGACCTTGAGCGTCACCGACGCGGCACTCGCCTGGCTTTCGGAAAAAGGCTATGACCCGATGATGGGCGCACGTCCGCTGGCCCGGCTCATCCAGGACAGCATCAAAAAGCCGCTGGCCGATTTGCTGCTGTTTGGGAGCCTGAAGAACGGCGGGAAGCTAACGATTGGGGTGAAGGAGGGGGGACTCGAGCTTCGAGTTGCTTGACCTCCAAGCTTCACGCTCATCACGCTTTCATACCGTCAGACATATCTACGTTGGAAAGTGCGAAATCACTTAAGGTATTCGCTAACAAGGGCCGCGTAGCGCTCCGAAATGAAAAGGCCAGGTGTAAAAGATTGTGTTTGAGCCTCGAGTTCCCATACTCACTGACCCGCCAGTCAGGTATTCTATTGAGCGTGAAAACGGATTTGATCTACCAACTTAAGTTCCTCTCCGATCTCAGCGAAGGCCCCGGCGAAAAGCCGCTTTTCGTGCTCACCGATGTCGAAAAACTCGAGAAGAACCCGCCCAAGTACCGTTCCCGTCTCGCCATCTGGGATAGAGGCTTGCGCTTCCTCACCCAAGGCGAGGCCAAAAGCCCCATCTGGAAGGGGGATTTCATCTACTTCACCCGCAAGTTGGAGAAGGCCAGCCAGCTTTTTCGTTTGCCGCTCGCGGGTGGTGAACCCGAGCAACTCACCCAGCTAAAATCGGGGATCGAAGGATATAAAGTGAGCCCGGACGGCTCCAAAATCGCGCTGCTGACCAGGGGCGATTACGAAGGCCCCAAGCCCGATGAGCCCCGAGTTTACGAAGATTGGCCGGTAAAGTTCGATGCGCGGGGGGCGCTCCCCACCCAACCCAGGGAAGTTTGGCTCCTGGAAAACGGCAAGGCGAGAAAGCTTCTGGGCCTCGAGGTGGATGTCGAGGAAATCACCTGGAACCCCGATGGCAGCGGCCTTTACTTCACCGCCTCCGGCTCACCCCAGGAGCGCTGGAACTGGGTGCAACGGGCCTACTGGCTCAGTTTAGAGGGTCAGGTCTCCGAGTTGTTCGGCGGGGTCGGGCCGATCAGCGGGCTCGAGCCCACCCCCGACGGCGGGCTGGCCTACCTGGCCCACGCCTATGAACACGGCGGCGGGACCGAGGCCCGGCTGTACCACCGCGCCTTGAACGGCGAAATCCGCCTGCTCGCCGAGGGGGCTTTTCTCAACTCGGTCAACTCCGACGTGCGAATGGGCGCCGGGGTGCAGACCCCAAGGGTCGGGCCCGACGGCAACCTGTACGTGGTGGTCACCGCCTGTGGCACCGCCCGGCTGCTCGAGGTGAGCCCCGAAGGCCACAGCGCCTTTGTCACCGAGCCCGAGGGGAGCGTTTTGGGCTACGCCTTCTGCGGCGATGACCTCTACACCCTGTCCGAGTCCTTTGTACACGGCGCTCGGCTGACCCGAAACGGGGAGGTGCTCTTTGATCCCAACGCCGAGGTTTTGGCGGGCCTGCCCTTGCCGCAACCGGTGAGCTACACCGCTCCCGAAGGGCATCAAGTCCCCGGATGGGTGCTTTTACCCGACGGGGAGGGGCCACACCCGCTCATCCTCTATATCCACGGCGGCCCGCACACCGCCTTTGGCAACGCCCTGATGCTCCAGTTGCAGTTCTTCCGCGCGGCGGGGTTCGCGGTGGCCTATTCCAACCCCAGGGGCTCCACCGGCTACGGACAGGAGTTTGTCGCGCTGGACACGCGTTGGGGCGAGATTGACGAGGCCGACCTGCTGGGCTTCTTAGACACCGTGCTGGAGGCCTTCCCGGTTGACCGAAACCGCGTGGGGGTCGCGGGCGGCAGCTATGGCGGGGTTATGACCAACTGGCTCACCGCGCGGCATCCGGGGCGGTTCAAGGCCGCCGTCACCGACCGCAGCATCTGCAACTGGTTCAGCTTTTTCGGGGCCTCGGACATCGGGCCGCGGTTCGTGCGCCTCGAGCTGGGCGCGGAGCCCTGGAACCGGCCCGAGGCGCTGTGGCAGAAAAGCCCCTTGAGCCTGGTACATCAGGTGCAGACCCCGACCCTGGTGGTGCATTCCGAGCAGGACCACCGCTGCCCGATTGACCAGGGCGAGACCTGGTACACCCTGCTGCTGCAAAAGGGCGTGCCCACCCGGTTTTTCCGCGTGCCCGAGGAGGGCCACGAGCTTTCACGCGGAGGCCGTCCAGACCGACGCATCGCGCGGCTCGAGGCGTACCTCGAGTGGTGGAACACCTACTTGAAGTGAAATCCGCCTCTCATGCGCTAAAGGGTTGGTCGGCTCCGAGGTTCTCTGGTCCATCGTCTTGCTGCTGGGAAAGGGACGTTTGTAGGGGCAGTACCTTGTGCCTGCCCTCAATACCTGACCCGATATTGTGCGTTGCCGTAGTCGTGATTTTGTAATCTGTGGAGATTTAGGGCGACCACAAGGGATCGCCCCCACGAAATACCTCGCGTCCAGGATAATGAAGTTGCGGCTTGAGAATCTCCGTCCTGAACACGAGGTGTGAATGTATGACCTCGGAACTTACCTCGCCCTGGGAGTCGCAGACATCCCACCGGGCACTAGACAGGGCGGGCCGGGCTTTGCCCGTGTGAGCCCGGCAGGATGCTCATCTGCGCAACCCGCTCCTACGGCGTAGGAGCGGAGAATTCGCGGTTTACCAAAATCATTTCGCCTGCTGCCCTGTGACCGCTCGGACCAACTCTTAGATTTTTCTTGGGAAAAAACGCCTGCTCGAGGCGCTTGGCGTAGGCGAGCAAGATGAACTTTTGTTGGCTTTATGCAAACTTAATTTTTGCTCGAGGTTTTCTTAATCTCTGATGGCGATAGCTTCTGGTCTCCGGTGGAGAAATCCGCCAGTAGTCAACCCTCCGCCACCTGAGCTGGCCCGCTTGCGTTACCATAAACCCCCATCCCGAAACGCGGCGGTGGACCAAGAGCCAGGGGAATAGCTTACGAACCTCGAGGTGGACGGGGGTCACTAAGAAGGGTGAGTGTAAGGTCAGGGTAGGGGAATTACCGTCTTAAAACATGACTCAGTTCGCATTCAGGAAGCCCGCATAAGGTCTGCCTAAGACGTGCGGGAGAGCGTGTGTTTCTCCTGGAGGCTCAAGTGAAACGAGTTGTTTTTGTAGCATTGACGGCCCTACTGTTGGCGGCTTGCCAGAACAAAGCGAGCACCCCTGTCCTGACCAACCCTCCATCTGACCCCACCAACCTGAGCTTTAGCAATGTTACCAACAGCAGCGTGACCCTCACCTGGGACGCCGTACCCCAGGCCACCGGGTATATCGTCGAGCGCAAGAGCAGGAGTGCCGCTTACGCGCAGCTCGCCACCCCTACCGCCCCCAGCCTGAGTGCCGACACCGACTACAGCTACGGGGTCAGCGCCACCAACGACAAAGCCCGCAGCAACGGGGTGGAGAAGTCGGTGCGCACCGCCGCTGCGGCTGCGCCCAAGTTCAAGGTGGAAACGGTCAAGACCGCGCTGGATACCATTTGGACCATCCGTTTTGCCCCTGATGGGCGGCTCTTCTTCACGCAGCGCGGCGACGATGTAGTGAAGCTCCATGCCCTTGACATCAGTAGTGAAAAAATCACGGATTATACAGGCTCCTCGGCGGTGCTTGGTGCTACTGGTGAGAATGGTGTGCTGGGCATGGAATTAGACCCCGCCTTTTCCAGCAACAACCGGGTCTATATCTGCTACACCTACGGGACCAAGGATGCGCCGAAAAACCGGGTCTCGAGCTTCACCCTCTCGGGCAACAGCCTCACCGGCGAGAAGCCGTTGCTGGAGATGCGCGGCGGAGCGCACCACAACGGCTGCCGCGTGACCTATGGCCCCGACAGCAAGCTCTACGTCTCGATGGGAGATAACGACCCGGCGGGTGACAAGCTTACCGGCCCAAACGCCACTATTGCGCAAGATTTAGGTGTGATGGCCGGGAAAATATTCCGCATCAACCCCGACGGCTCGATCCCCAGCGACAACCCCTTTTACGCCAGCTTGAGCGGCTCGTTCCGTGCGATCTGGAGCTTCGGCCACCGCAACCCGCAGGGCCTGGCCTTCCAGCCAGGCACCGGTGCTTTATGGTCCACCGAACACGGCCCGGTCACCCGCGACGAACTAAACGTGATCAAGCCCGGAAGAAACTATGGCTGGCCGCTGTGCTCGGGAGTGCAAGCCTATGGGGTTCCCCTGACCAGCGGCCCCCAATATGACAACACCACTTATCCCTGCACCGGACCTAACCTAAATGCCGCCAACTACCAGCCCGCTGTGGCAGAGTTCGCGGGTGGCGACTCGCCCGCCATCGCCCCTAGCGACCTGATCTTCTACACTGGAAACGCCTTCCCAGCCTGGAAAAACGACCTGTTCTTCGTGACCCTCAAAACCAAGCGGCTCTACCACCTCAAGCTCAGCGGCGAGAGGGTTGCCAGCCAGGAAATCTTGATTGATAGCGACTATGGCCGTCTGCGCGACATCGTGCAGGGACCAGATGGCCTGATCTACATCTCCACCGACGAAGGTCTGATTCTCCGGGTTTTCCCCCAGTAAAGCCTCCACCCGGCTCGAGCCGCCCGTTAGGTTAGGGCGGCTTGACCCATTCTTAGGGAATTCTCAGACGGATTCCATAAGTTCTCGCACACAGTATTTGGGTATACCAAAGCAGGCCCGGAGGCGATGTGAGAACCCACGCCCTTTTGCTGATGCTTTTGGCTCTGGCGGACTGCCACAGTTCGGTCCAGATTACCCCCCGACCAACAACCCCCGCCTCCTACAAGTACTCCTAAACTCAAGCTCGAGACGGTCATCTCCTCGGGGCTCGACCTGCCCTTATACCTAACCAATGCCGCAGACGGCTCCGGTGACTTTTACATCACCGAGAAGGGCGGGCGTATTAAGCGGGTTACACCCGGCGGAACGGTGAGTACCTTTTTGGACATTTCCGACAAGGTTGCCGGTGGATGCGAACCAGGTCTGCTAGATCTGGCATTTCCCCACAACTACAAGCAAGCTGGCTTTTTTTACGTGCAGTACAACGCTAAAGATTTTAGCCTCACCACCGCGCGATATAGCGCCAATCCCACCACTAAGACCGCAGATAGCAGTTCGGGCAAGGTAGTGCTGAGCGTACCCCACCCCAACGAATGCAACCATAACGGCGGCTGGATCGGGTTCGACCCCAAGGATGGGTATCTGTACGTTTGGGGATGGCGGCAACCAAGGCGACCCCAACGGGCATGCCCAGGTTAGGCAAAATCTTGCGAATCGATGTGGGCAGCAACGGCGAGAATGTGCCCGCTAAAGTTCCATCCGGCAACCCTTTTGGCAACCAGGTTTGGGCCTACGGGTTCCGCAACCCCTGGCGGGCCAGCTTTGACCGCTCTACCGGGGACCTCTTGATCGGGGACGTGGGGCAAGATCGGGTCGAGGAAGTGAATTTTGCTGCCAATGGCGGCAAAGGCAACAATTTCGGCTGGAGAACGACGGAGGGCAACGAGTGCTTTAACGCCAGCAATCCCCCCAGTAGCTTTAACAATCCCCTTTCGAGCTGCGATAAAACGGGCATTATCCCCCCGGTTTACAGTTATCCCCATAACGGAACGTCCGCTGCCGTTACGGGTGGGTATGTCTATCGTGGGAAAAAATACCCCCGCATGACAGGAATCTACTTCTTTACCGACTCGAGCCAACCCAATCTTTGGAGCCTTCGTAAAAACGGCAGCAGTTGGAGTTTCAAAACGGAGATTTCCGGCGTTGGAGGTACCCTGGTTTCCTTCGGCGAGGACGAGAACGGCGAGGTTTACCTGGTGAGTATAGAGGGCACCGTATACCAACTCACCGACACCGGGAACTAAACCGACGGGCACACTCATAGGAAGCCAATCTGGAATCGCTACACTAAACCCATGCGAAGACTCCTGCTCGGTTTGGTGGTGGCCTCTGGTCTGACCTCGGCGCAGTCGGTGGGGCTTTCGGCGGTGGCCGAGAAGCTGGATAAGCCCCTCTTCATGACCTACGCCCCCGACGGCTCGGGGCGGATGTTTATCGTGGAGCAGGGGGGTAAGATTTTGGTGCTGCAAGGCGGGAAGGTCTCGAGCACCCCTTTTCTCGACCTTTCCAAGCAGATTTCCTGCTGCGGCGAGCGCGGCCTGCTGGGGCTGGCCTTCCACCCCGACTACAAGAGCAACGGTCTGTTCTTCGTGAACTACACCAACACCGGGGGCAACACCGTGGTAGCCCGCTACAAGGTTTCCTCGGAGGCCAACAAAGCCGACCCGGCCTCGGCCCAGACCCTGCTCACCGTCCAACAGCCCTATGCCAATCACAACGGTGGGATGATCGCCTTCGGCCCGGATAAGTATCTTTACATCGGCCTGGGCGATGGCGGGTCAGGGGGCGATCCACAGAACAACGCACAAAACCTGAACAGTTTGCTGGGAAAAATCCTGCGGGTTGACGTGAACAAGAGCGAGGGCGGCAAACCCTACGCGATTCCTTCGGATAACCCCTTCGTGAACCGCCAGGGGGCGCGGCCCGAGATTTGGTCCTACGGCTGGCGCAACCCTTGGCGCTTCAGCTTTGACCGGGAGACCGGCGACCTCTGGGTGGGCGACGTGGGGCAAAACCAGTGGGAGGAGATCAGCTTTCAAGCGGCGGGTAAAGGGGGTGGGAACTACGGCTGGCGGCTGACGGAGGGAACCCACTGCTATAACCCCAGCGACGGGTGCACCAAAGAAGGCCTAACACTGCCGGTGCTCGAGTACAGCCACGACCAGGGCAACTCCGTCACCGGCGGCTACCGCTACCGGGGCAAGGCCATCCCGGCCCTCCAGGGCGCATATCTCTACGCCGATTTCGGCTCGGGGCGCATTTGGGCGGCTACCGAGAGCGGGGGCAAGTGGAGTGCTAAGGAACTGCGCAAAGAAAACATGAACTTTAGCTCCTTTGCTGAGGACCCCAGCGGCGAGCTCTACCTGATTGACTATGGCGGGTTTATCTACAAGCTGGTGGCGAAGTAGCAGCGGGCCCGTGCCCAACATCGGACGATAAACGCTAAATCTAAGGGGCTCGAGACCAAACTCGAGCCCCTTTCTTGTTTTGTATGTGGGACGAGGGTTTTGAAATCGCGTCTTCCGTCTTAGATATGGCGATGCTGTA
Organism: Meiothermus sp.; assembly: GCA_040290005.1. Classification (GTDB taxonomy): domain Bacteria; phylum Deinococcota; class Deinococci; order Deinococcales; family Thermaceae; genus Meiothermus. The sequence continues at coordinate 14,472 of PSMF01000011.1, read as the reverse complement.
GGGGCGAACCTACGTGTTCGCCCGCTGCACTCACGACCGCGACACAGCAAGGGCGGGCACACAGCCCCGCCCTTACATGTTTTTCTGCGTTCGCCGTACGACGTTTGACCTTCGGCCTACGGCAAGTAATTCCCTGGCGTGCCCAGCGTCTCCGGCTTCTCGGTGAACTCACCCGCCAGGCCCAACTTGAAGGAACCCGCGCCGCCGACCCCGCTCTGGTTGAGGAAGCCGGTGTACACGCCGATCCTGCCACCAGGAACCACGGTGTAATAAAGCGAGGCGGTCACGTCGTAGCCGAGCGCCCCGCCAAAAGGATAGACCAGGCCGCCCTCGAGGTAGGCATCCCAGCTATTGAAAGGCTCGAACTTGAGGCCCACATAGCCGTTGGCCGAAGCCCCCAAGCGGAAGCTCGGGACGACGTTCAGAGTTCCAGTCAGACCCGCGCCGCCGTAGAGCGCGAGGTTTTCCGCGACCCGCTGGGTGAGGAAGATTTCCCCGCCCAAGTCGGTGTCCAGGCCAAACCCGCCGGGGGCGTAATACTGGTTTGAGCCCAGGTGCAAGGCCCCTTCGACGTAGCCCGTCTCGGACTCATTGAACTTGGTCACGAAAACCCCGCCCACCCGGCTGCTGAGGGCGAACACCCCACCGAAGAAGCCAGGGCGGAGGCTCCCGCCGATCACCACATTGTCGGCGGTGTTAACCGTGTAGTTGAGCGCGGTCCCCCGGTAGCTGCGGTAGGGCGAGATGAACTGCCCGCCGAGAATGCCGAACTGCGGCAGGACGGGGATGTTCACGGTCAGGGAGAAGCCATCGGCCAGGGCTAGACCGCCTAAGAGGGTGGAAACCAGACCAGCTAGAAGGGCTTTATTCATAGCATGCCTCCAAACGGCCCAATGGTAGCGACTGTGCCCTTTGCCAACCTGTGACGATGCAAAACGTTCCTTAATCTAGCTTGAGAGCCGCCTGAGGGGCGCTGGCGCGGAGAAAGCCTCGAGCCTCCCTTTGACCTCACCCAACCGCTCTGCCGCTTCAGCCCAGAAAAACCTCATGAACTCATAAAGCCTCGAGCCGCCCAGCCAAACCCGCGCGGATGCCCGCTTCCACCGTGAGGTTGTGCCGCCCGGTATGCTGGGAGCATGGCAACCGGCAAGACCGACATCCTCCAACAACTCCAAGACCATAACGTTAGATTTCTGCGGCTACAATTCACCGACATTTTAGGTATCAATAAGGTAGTCGAGCTCCCGGCCTCGCAGTTTGAGAAGGCCCTGGACGGCGAAATCGTTTTCGACGGCTCCTCCATCGAGGGCTTCGGGCGCAACGAGGTGGAAGAGTCGGATATGCTGCTCCGGCCCGACTACGACACCTTTTTGATCTACCCTGAAGGCTTGGAACCCACCACACGGGGCACCGTGGCCCGCCTCATCTGTGACATCGCCGACCCCGGCGGCAAACCCTTCGAGGGCGACCCCCGCCAGGTGCTCAAGCGGCAGCTCGAGCGCCTGAAGAAACGAGGCTTTGACGGTTTCTTCGTGGGGGCCGAGCCGGAATTCTTCCTCTTCGCCCGTAGCCCCGAGGGCAGCCCCACCACCCAGACCTTTGACCGCGCAGGCTACTTTGACCTAGCCCCCACCGACCGCGGCGAGGCGGCGCGGCGAGACATGGTGAATACCCTGGTCTCCCTCGGCTTCCAGATCGAGGCCGCCCACCACGAGGGGGCGCCGGGTCAGCACGAGATTGACTTCAAATACGCCGAAGCCCTCCGCACTGCCGACGACCTCACCACCTTCAAGTTCGTGGTCAAGCGCGTGGCAATTAACCACGGCCTGCACGCGGCATTTATGCCCAAGCCGGTGGCCGGGATTAACGGCTCGGGGATGCACCTGCACCTCTCGCTCTTCAAGAATGGCCAAAACGCCTTCTTCGACCCCAAGGGGGAATACCAGCTCTCCGGCACCGCCCTCGCCTTCATCGCCGGGCTGCTGGAGCACACCGACGGGATGATGGCGGTGACCAACCCCCTGGTCAACTCCTACAAGCGCCTCACGCCCGGCTACGAGGCCCCCACCAGCGTGGCTTGGTCGGTCTCGCACCGCTCAGCGATGATCCGCGTGCCCAAGCGGCGGGGAACCGGAACCCGCGCCGAGTTCCGCATCCCCGACCCCTCCTCCAACCCCTACCTGGCCTTGGCAGTGATCCTGGCGGCGGGGCTGGATGGCCTGGAGAACGGCCTGACCCCGCCCCCACCCATCGAGCGCAACGTCTACGACCTCTCGGTGCGCGACCGGCGTAAGTACCGGGTCAGCGAGTTGCCCGTGACGTTGGGAGAGGCCCTCGAGGCCCTGCGCAAGAACCGCGTCATCCGCGACGCCCTGGGCAAGGACGTCTACGCCAATTTCATGGCAGCCAAGGAGATCGAGTGGGGCTCTTACCGCACTGCGGTCCACCGCTGGGAGCTAGACCAATACTTGGCCGAATATTAGGCCAGTCGCGGGCTACCCTATCCTCATGAGGTTTCGGGAGGTTCACGCGAGGGATCACACCCTATACCATTGGTGCAGGGCGCTCCACCGACGAGTGGATGGCCGATCTAAACCCGCCTTGAGCGCGTCCAAAACGATATCATTCAAGGATGGTAGGTTCTAAATGTACCCTTAAGTCGTGCTTGCAAACTCATGCAAACAGTGTAGTCTACACTTGGCCGGAAAACCCAAACCGCCCCTGTCGTTGACAAAAATCGGCGCGGGGTAGGTAGAATAGGCCAGCCAAAACCAGGCTAACTAAGAATCTAAGGAGGAACGGCATGAAAAAACTGGCAATTCTAGCAACGGGGGTCTTGGCCCTCGGTCTGGCTTCCGCCCAGACCGTCATCAAGATCGCCTCAGTGTCACCCCTTTCAGGGCCGCAGTCGTCGCTGGGCGAGAGCATCAAGCTCGGCGCCCAACTCGCCATCGAGGAGGCCCAACCCCGCTTCAAGCAGATGGGCTTTGACCTCCAGTTCGCTCCCCAAGACGACCAGGCCACCCCCGACGTGGGCGTGGCGGTGGCGCGGCGCATTGTCAACGACGCTGACCTCCTGGGCGTGGTCGGGCACCTCAACTCCGGTGTGGCGATCCCCAGCTCGGAGGTCTACAAAGACACCAACCTGGTGATGGTCTCCCCGGCCAACACCAACCCCCGCGTCACCGACCGCGGCTACCTGAGCGTGAACCGGGTCTGTGGGCGCGACGACGTGCAGGGACCGGTGGGGGCGGAGTACGCGGTCAAGACCCTCAAGAAAACCAAGCTCTTCGTAATTCATGATAAGACCGCCTACGGACAGGGTCTGGCCGAGGCCTTTGCCAACCGCGCTAAGGAGCTGGGTGCCACCGTGGTGACCTTCGTGGGCACCGAGGAAGCCTCCAACTTCCAGCCCCTGATCCTCCAGATGCGCGCCCAAAAGCCCGACCTGGTCTACTACGGCGGTATCTACGACAAGGGCGGCGTGCTCATCAAGCAGATGCGCGAGCGCGGCCTCGCCATGCCGGTGATGGGCGGCGACGGCCTGGACAGCAGCGAGTTGGTCAGGATCGCAGGTAAGGCCGTGATCGGCACCCTCTTCACCACCACCTCCGGTCCCATTGACACCCTGCCCAAGGCCGCGGCCTTCGCCAAAAACTACAAGGCCAAGTTCGGCAAGGACTCCGAGGCCTACGGGGCCTACGCCTACGACTCGGCCAACGTGATCCTGGCGGGCTTAGAGGCGGCCATCAAGGCCAACGGCGGCAAAAAGCCCACCCGCGAGGAAGTGGCTAAAGCCGTGCGTCAGGTCAAGATAGACGGCATCACCGGTCGCATCGAGTTCGACGACAAGGGCGACCGCAAGCTCTCCGACTACTACGTCATCTACATGAAGACCGACAGCTACCCCGGCGTGGTGCAGAAGGTCATCCAGTTCGCCCCGCCCAAGAAAGGCTAAGCCAAATCGCAAAGCAGGCGGCCTCCAAGCGGGGCCGCTTGTTTTTTGGGCTTGCGTCTAGAACGGGGTTTTTTGAGACTGAAGAACCCTGCTCTACACGAGAGATTAGTTTTTATGTCAATCCCAAAAATATCCTTGCCCAACCGTTAGGTTTCTCTCCCCTGGTGGGAATTGACGTGTTGGAGGACTCGGTGATTGAGCGCTCTATTTGTGGCTCAAAGACAGACTTTTGCGGCAAACCGAGCAGCGAGGCTCTTACACGCTCGCCCATCGAGGAAGAAGGGCTGAGACTCGAGCCGCACTGCCCTGGTTCTGTCGTTCTCCATCGGCTGACCCCAAAGTCAGCGTTATGCCGCAGGTAACGGGACTCTTGCCTGTTGTCAGGGTAGTGTCTAGCCGGTATACTCGGCCCAGCTTGAAACGCAGGCATACCGCCACAGCGATGATTTGTGCAAAGTGCCGCTCGTTTTTGGTATAGTTCCACGTCAATGCACGCCCTCGCTTTTATATCGCGTGGTAGCCGCTAGGAGGAGAACCGTTTGTCTTTCGCTGACCTGATGTCTATTCTGCCCCAGACCCTGCTCGAGGGCCTACTCTTGGGCTTTGTGTACGCGATGGTGGCGCTGGGCTACACCATGGTCTACGGGGTGCTGGGGCTGATCAACTTCGCCAACGCGGAGATTTTCATGATCGGCGCGGTGACCGGGATCGAGGTCTTCCGCTACTTAGGGAAGGGCGGGAATCCCTATCTGGTGCTGCTCCTGGCCTTCGTGGTGGCCGCGGCCATGTCCGGGACGGTGGCGGTGCTGGTGGAGCGGCTGGCCTACCGGCCCCTGCGCCGCCAGGGGGCTAGAAACGTGCTGGTGCCGCTGATCACCGCAATCGGGGTCTCTTTCCTGCTACAAGACTTAGTAAGGGCCATCGAGGCGCTGTGGCACAACGAGTTCAATCTGCAATACCCCAGCTATGACACCTTCAACTACGACATCCTCTCGGCCATCGGAAACCCGCTGGGGCTCACCCTGGCTACCAAAGGGCTGATCGTCATCATCGTCTCGATCCTGATGCTCACGGGGCTCAATTACCTGGTCAACCGCACCAAGCTGGGCAAAGCCATCCGCGCGGTGGCCCAGGATATGAGCACCGCCGGGCTGATGGGGATCAACTCCGACGTGATCATCTCGCGCACCTTCTTAATCGGCGGGTCGCTGGCGGGGGTGGCGGGGGTGCTGTTTGGGCTGGTCTACACCAACGTCACCCCCTACTCAGGGTTCCAGCCGGGGATCAAGGCCTTTACCGCGGCGGTGCTTGGGGGGATCGGCAACATCCCCGGCGCGGTGGTGGGCGGGCTGGTGCTGGGAGAGCTCGAGACCGTCGCCGGAACCTACCTAGGTTTCCTGACCGGGGGCAACTTTGGCAGCGAGTACGCCAGCGTGATCGCCTTTTTGATCCTGATTTTGATCCTGCTCTTTAGGCCGCAAGGCCTGTTCGGCCAGAACGTGAGCGAGAAAGTATGAAAACCGCCCAAGCCAATATCCTCGTCCCTGTCGTGGCTGCACTGGCCTCGCTGTGGGCGCTGTTACAACCCGCCAGCACGCTAGCAAACCTATTCTTGCTGATTGCCCTGGGCCTCACCGCTCTCCTCAAGCCCTCGAGGATGGTCCGGGCGCTGACGTTGGCGGGCTTAGCCATCGTTTTTACCATTCTGATCCGCGAGAGCAGCGGCGATAAGTTCGCCTTCTACGGCCTGATCGGCACGATGCTGGCGGCGGCCCTGCTCAAGATTCCGGCCTATATCAAGGTGCTGATCGGGGTGGCGATCCTCTTCATCTCGATCCCGCTGGCCGGGCTGGGGAACTCGCTGTTCCTCGAGCTGGGTGTACAGGTCGCTATCTTCGCCGCGCTGGCCCTTGGCCTCAACGTGGTAGTGGGGCAGGCCGGGCTGCTGGACTTAGGATTTGCGGCCTTTTTCGCCATCGGGGCCTACACCTGGGCCATCTTCGGCTCGGGGCAGGCCAATAACTTCATCGCCGGGAACCACTTCCCCCTCAACCCCTGGCTGTTCTTTTTATTCCTGCCGATTGCCGTGCTCGCCGCCGCCTTTGTGGGCGTGCTGATTGGGCTTCCGGCGCTGCGGCTGCGGGGCGATTACCTCGCCATCGTGACGCTGGGCTTAGGCGAGGTGGTGCGGGTGCTCGCCAACAACTTAGACCACCCGGTCAACCTCACCAACGGCCCCCAAGGCATCACCCCGGTGGGCCGCCCGCCGGTGGACTGGCTGATCAGCCTGCTCAATGGGATTGGCCTCGACAAGGTGTACGGCAGGCCGCTGGACGAGAGCATCACTTACCAGCTCTTCTTCTACCTGCTGGCGCTGGTGGTGATCGCCATCGTGATCATGGTGAACGTGCGGCTCTCGGGCTCCCGCTTCGGGCGGGCCTGGGTCGCTATCCGCGAGGATGAGATTGCCGCTAAGGCGATGGGCATCCCCCTGCTGCCCACCAAGCTATTGGCCTTCGCCACGGGTGCAGCCTTCTCCGGGATCATGGGGGCGATTTACGGGGCCAAGCAGACCTTCGTCAACCCCGAGTCGTTCACCCTCAACCAGAGCATCTTCATCCTGGCGATGGTGATCCTGGGCGGGATGGGGAACATCGGCGGGGCGGTGGTGGGGGCCGCCGCGGTGACACTTCTGAACCTCGACTTGCTGAAGAACTTCTCCGACCAGCTCAACACCTGGCGGCAGACCGGCTTTACCCTGCTGGGCTACAACTTCGCCAACCTCCCCAGCCAGCTCGAGCCTGCCAAGTACGAGCGATTTGTGTTCGGGCTGATCCTGATCTTGATGATGATCTTTAGACCTGAAGGCCTAATCCCCGAGCAGCGCCACCGCGCCGAGATGGAAGAGGCGCGGCTGGAGACAAAGGAAGAAGGGGTATGAGCGACCTCGCCCTGGACGTACAAAACGCCACCCGCCGCTTTGGCGGCTTGGTCGCGGTGAACAACGTGAGCTTGCAGGTGAGACCTAAGGAAATCTTCTCGGTGATCGGACCGAACGGTGCGGGGAAGACCACCTTTTTCAACTTGCTCACCGGCATCTATAAACCCGACACCGGCAAGGTGCTGTTCTTCGGCAAGGACCTCACCGGGATGTCGCCGGATAAAGTGGCCCGGCAGGGCATCGGGCGCACTTTTCAAAATATCCGGCTGTTCAAGGCGATGACGGTCTTGGAGAACGTGCTGGTGGGCCACCACACCCTGATTCCCGCCTCCTACCTGGATTCTCTCCTCCACACCCCGCGCTACTTCGCGGCGGAAAAGCGGGCCAAGGAGCGGGCAATGGAACTCCTGGCCTACATGAACCTAGACCGTAAGGCCGAGACCTCGGCCTCCTCGCTTTCCTATGGCGAACAGCGACGCTTGGAGATCGCCCGCGCGCTGGCCTTGGAGCCCAAGCTCCTCTTCCTCGACGAGCCCGCCGCCGGGATGAACCCCCAGGAGACCGAGGATTTGAAGATGCGGGTCCGCAAGCTGCGCGAGGATTTGGGGCTGACCATCGTCTTGATCGAGCACGACATGAGCATGGTGATGAGCATCTCGGATCGGATTTCGGTTTTGGAATACGGCTCGAAGATCGCCGAGGGTCTGCCCGCCGAGATTCGCAGCAACCCTCGCGTGGTTGAGGCGTATTTGGGCAAAGGTGCGGCAGGGACGGCAGGGGACAAGGCATGAAGCGCTTCGCGCCGTTCACCGTTCACCGTTTACAGTTGACCGCGGTAACTGTCGCAGGTCGCAAGTCTCCTGACGCAAGTCAAGAACAAGACTTTGGCCTGGCACTTACGACCCGAGACTCGCGACAATGCCTTTTCGGTCAACGGTCAACGGTCAACGCTCCGAAGGAGCTTCTATGAGTTTGCTCGAGGTCAAAAACGTTCAAACCTACTACGGGCAGATTCAGGCCCTCAAAGGGGTTTCGCTCAACGTAAACGAGGGCGAGATCGTCACCCTGATCGGCTCGAATGGGGCCGGCAAAAGTACGACCTTGCGGACAATCAGCGGAATGAACAAGCCGCGCCGGGGTGAGGTGATGTATCAGGGCAAGCCGATTCACCGGCTAAACGCCGACCAAATCGTCGCACTGGGCATCGGGCACGTGCCCGAGGGGCGGCGGATTTTCCCGCGCCTCACGGTGGAGGAGAACTTAGAGATCGGCGCCTATCTGCTCAAGGACAACAAGCTCGTGCAAGAGCGCAAGGAGCGGGCCTTCGGGCTGTTTCCCCGCCTGGCCGAGCGCCGCGCCCAGAAGGGCGGGACGCTCTCGGGCGGCGAGCAGCAGATGCTGGCGATTGGCCGCGCCCTGATGCAAGACCCTAAGCTGCTCTTGATGGACGAGCCCTCGATGGGGCTGGCGCCGGTGCTGGTGGACTTCATCTTCGAGACCATCCAAAAGCTCAACAAAGAGGGCAAAACCATCCTGCTGGTCGAGCAGAACGCGCGGCTGGCCTTGGAAATTGCCAGCCGGGGCTACGTGCTGCAAACCGGCAAGCTGACCATGCAAGGCCCGGCGGCAGAACTCGCGGCCAACCCAGAAATCCAGGAAGCTTATCTGGGCGGGCACTGACCGGAGGACGCTCCATCAGACTCTTATCAGCAAGTGAAGGAGCACCTGAAAGCAACTGGCCTCGAAACTCCGACATGGACGTACAAATACAATGCGGGTACGAATCCGATAGCTTTCCCTATAACAAAAAAGGCTACACACTCGGTCATCCGCGATATATTCAAAGCAGCTTACGATCTTGTTTGGTAAAAATGGGACCCAATGCTCGCTGAAGTCACCACCTACTACCTCGAGACCCTCTCCCCCGCCGACCTCCGCCCAAAACGAACCGTACTCGAGGACCTGCAAATCCTCAAAGCCGAGATTCCCAGCGCTGAACTCCAGCACTTCCTCTACCGCAGCGTGGGCGGCGACTGGTACTGGTACGAAAAGGCCGACTGGACGTACGAACAGTGGCTCGAGTACGCCCAAAACCCCAACCTGCACACCTGGGTCGGCTACTTGAAGGGCACGCCTGCGGGGTATTTTCAGCTCGAGGCCCAGGGCAACGACGTGGAAATCACCTATTTTGGCCTGCTGCCGCAGTTCGGCGGGCTGGGTCTGGGCGGGCACTTGCTTACCGAGGCGATCGAACAAGCTTGGAAACTCGGTCCGAAGCGCGTCTGGGTGCATACTTGTTCGCTGGACAGCCCGGCGGCACTGGCGAATTATCAGGCCAGGGGCTTCAAACTATATAAAACTGAGACCGCGAATATTGAACTCCCCGAACGAACGCCGGGGCCTTGGAACGGCTCGAGGTAAAACCGCCTCACGTTTGGGACAGTTATTTGACCCATTTAAGAAATGTGATGGGGACGCGAGGTTTCAAATCTCGTAAATGTCTTGAATCTGGGGGCGACCCGGCGCACCATAGGAGCATGAAAACAGTTTGGGTGGCTTTACTGCTCGCGGCAGGGTTGCTAGTCGGCTGCCAAAGTACGAGCGCCCTCAACCAGGGGAGCGGCTCGAGCCAAGACCCGGCGACGGGGATGGAGGGCCACGTCTACCGAGGGCCGGTCGTGCCGGTATGCACCGAGAACACCCCCTGCGACGCGCCGTTTAGCGGGGGCTTCGTGGTGTGGAAATACGGGATAGAGGTGGCTCGGTTCCGGTCGGATGAAAAGGGCTACTTCAAGGTCGCGCTCGAGCCGGGGTCTTACACCGTGACCCTGGACGACAAAACCCAGGTGGGGCTTCCCATGCGCCAAATGCAGAGTGTGGCCGTAAAGGAAGGCGGGATGACCCAGGTCACCCTGAGCTTCGACACCGGGATTCGCTAATCCTGACTAAGCTGCGGCCTGCTCGCGCGGCCCGAACCACTCCTCGGCCTTATGGCGGGCCTGCTCCTTGACCTCCGGGGTGATGTAGCGCGCCACCGTCCCCACCGCCAGCAGTAGCACGCTCAGATCGTCGGTAAAGCCCACCCCCAGGATAGCATCCGGGATGAGGTCAAACGGCAGGATGAAGTAAGCCAGCGCCCCTAGGATGACCCGCTTGGCTGAGGCGGGGGTTTCCGGGCGGATCAAGGTGTAGTAAAGCCACAAAGCCTTTTCCACCACTTCGCGGCCCGCCACCCTGGCGAAGCGGGCCAGCTTGGCCCAGAAGCCGCGGTCGCTATAGCTGCGCTCGTAGACCTCGAGCTTGAGCACCTCCACCTCGCGCAGCTCACTCCCCACGCGATTTTTCTCTTCGGTTTGGCTCACAGGTTCATGGTAGCAGTTTTTCGCCATGAGCGATGAGCTAAAAGCAAGGCTGGTAGCCGATAGCTAATGGTAGATAGCGGTAGACCTCATGTCCAGTACAACAATTCTCTCGGCAGGTTTCATCCTCCCAGATAGAAGCTATTTTTGCTTTTGGCGTTCGTCGTTGGACGTTCGATGCGCCCTCCACCCTTCGGTGTATTTGCCAGATTTCCCACAGCCTGTATACTCTTTGGCGTAGTTTTGCACATGAAAGGAGTGAGCATGAAGCGTACCTTAGTCGGGCTCGTGGCTTTAGGACTGCTCGGCAGCCTAGGCATGGCCCAAAGCACTTTGGTCTTCGGTTCCAACGGGGAGCCGGTGAGTCTGGAGTCGGGCAACATCACCGACGGCATCTCGATCTATGCCCAGCGACAGATTTACGACACCCTGGTGGACTTCAAACCGGGCTCCACCGACCCCGTGCCGGGCTTGGCCCTGAGCTGGAGCGCCTCGGCGGATGGCAAAACCTGGACCTTCCGGCTGCGCCCTGGGGTGAAGTTCCAGGACGGCACCGACTTCGATGCCGAGGCGGTAAAGTTCAACATCAACCGCTGGTGGGACCCCAAAGACCCCAGCCGCATCAACGCCGCGGCCAACTATGAGATTTGGGGCGAGCTGTTTGGCGGCCCCAAGGGCGACCCTGGCAGCCTGCTCAGCGACATCCAAGTGGTAAACAAGACCACCATTCGCTTCGTCCTGAGCTCTCCCTTCCCGGCCTTTCCTTCGGCGATTGGCTCGGGGTATTTCGGCATCGCCTCCCCCGCGGCCATCAAGGCCCAGGGGACTAAGTACGGCACGGCGGCGGGCGGCGCGGTGGGCACCGGCCCCTTCAAGTTTGTGAGCTGGCAGCCCGGCGACCGGCTGACCCTCGCCAAGAACCCCACCTACTGGAAGGGCTCGGCCAAGAGCGACGGCGTGGTCTTCCGCTTTATCAAAGACCCTGCGGCCAGGCTGGCCGAACTCAAGGCCGGTTCGATTGACTTCACAACCGACATCCCCCCGGCAAACTTAGAAGACCTCACCGGCTCGGTGAAGCCAGTTTTCCGCCCCAGCTTCAACGTGGGCTACCTGGCCTTGAACCCCAGCTACAAGCCGCTCTCCGACGTGCGGGTGCGCCAGGCCATCGCCATGGCGATCAACAAGAAGGCCATCGTCAAGGCTTTTTGGGGCGATCTGGGCACCACCAGCGGTAGCTTCTTGCCCACTTCGTTCAAGACCTTCCAGTCCCCTAAAGTCACCGACTACGAGTTCAACCCGCAAAAGGCCAAGCAGATGCTGGCCGATGCGGGCTACCCCAACGGCTTTGACTTGGAGTTCTGGTACATGCCGGTCTCGCGGCCCTACTTCCCCACTCCCAAGGAAATCGCCGAGGCCATGGGAGCTGACCTATCCGCCATCGGGATCAAGGTCAAGTTCCAGACCAAGGACTGGGCCACCTACCTCTCCGACCGCAAAAGGGCCCCCGGCTTCCAAGCGTACATGCTGGGCTGGACCGGCGACTACGGCGACCCCTCCAACTTCTACAACCCGCACTTCGCTTCCCCCATCGAGGACCTCTTTGATGCCAGCGGCAACAAGCTGGACCTCAAAGACCTCAATGACATCCTGAGCAAAGCGGGCAGCAGCTCTAACCAGGCCGAGCGGGTCAAGCTCTACCAGCAGGCCGACGAGCTGACCTTCAACCAGGCCCTGCGCATCCCCATCGTGCACAGCCAGCCCCTGGTGGCCCAGCGCACCAACCTCAGCGGCTGGGTGCCTAGCCCGCTGGGCAGCGAGTCCTTCGAGGACATCGTCAAGAAGTAAGGTTGGTCACCCCAACCCCTCTCCTTTTGGGAGAGGGGCTTTTTATTGCTTCGGGGAGCCCTACAAACGAACGGTATGCTTATTCACAGATGAGCTTTAGTATCACCGTTTGGCCTACCCGAAGGCTCCCCGGAGGAAGCTGGTGAGCATCGGCGTTGGCTCGAGGAGTTTGACCCCGATTTGGGAAAGAACTCGTCGCTCGAGCAGTTCGCCGAGGAACTTCTGAACGAATCCGTGAGCATTTTCTGGCGCGGAATCTTTGGACCTGAACGCGGATATATGTCCATCAACGTAGACCATGCAGACGTCCCCAAAGCGCTCCACCGGGTATACACTCTGGCCGAACGCTACGGGATGAGCGTGTGGGACGAAGGGGAAGGCCCCTTCCGGCAATATTTAGAGTTCACACAGATTACACTTTTTCTAACCCCAGAACTGTCCCATATTCTCAAAATGGGGATTGTCAAAGCTGCCGAGCCCGTTGCTTTAGTTGTTGAGGGAATAAGCACGAAGTGTTACGTACAGTGCAAACTCAAGGGCCAGCACACCCTCATTACCGAGGCGGTGAGCAGCGCCTTTTTAGGGGGAGACCAGCGGCTGTCCGCGCAACAGGAGCAAGCTCTCGTCTCGCTAGGTTGGTCCGCGCCGGACGGGAAGGATTATCCCAACTTCTACAAGCTGTGGGATACGCAATGGGGCGAGTGGCTCGAGGCCGCTGACTTGATGCACACAAGTTTTACGGACGTATATCAAGAGCAAAAAGGTCTAAGGCTCGAGTGGATAAAGCTGTAACTACCGATGCTGCGAGGAATATCGCACCGCAGCAAGAATATCTCGTCGAGTCAATCTGGGGTATTGGGCCGGGATTTCTTCAGATGAATCGCCCGCGCCCAGGAACTCTAAAATCGTCTGCACGGCAATACGCGTCCCGCGAATCACCGGGCGACCGTTGCAGATTTGCAGGTCAAACTCAATATGGGTTTCCATGTCGCCAGTTATAGCTATTGCTATATACAAACCTCCTGAGCCTTCCCAAAGCCGCCCCAGGCAGATATTATCTAATATCGCATGTGGGCCTATACCGCACGTCGCCTATTGGGCTTAGTCCCGGTTCTGCTGGGAATTTCGCTGCTGGTATTTCTGTTTTTACACCTGATCCCCGGCGACCCCGCGGTGGTGCTCCTGGGCGAGCGGGCCAGCACCGAGCAGGTTGCCGCGCTGCGCGAGAAATTAGGGCTCAACCAGCCGCTCTACATCCAATATTTCCTGTTTATGCGCGACCTATTGAGCGGTGATTTGGGCACCAGCATCTTCAACCTGCTGCCGATCCGTGACCAACTCGCCGGGCGCTGGCCTGCCACCTTCGAACTCGCCCTCACCGCGATGCTGATCGCGATAATCATCGGGATACCGCTGGGCATCCTGGCAGCAGTGCGCAAGAACAGCGTGGCCGACAACTTCTCCACCATCTTCTCGCTGGTGGGGGTCTCGATGCCGGTGTTCTGGTTGGGACTGCTGCTGATCTACCTCTTTGCGGTAAACCTCCAGTGGCTCCCGCCGAGCGGGCGCATCAGCGTGGAGGCCGGGGCGAACTTCAAGAGCATTACAGGGTTTTACGTCCTGGACGCAATAATCCAAAGTCGCAGTTTTGCCGAGGTGCTCTCACATCTGATTTTGCCCGCCCTCACCCTGGGGACGATTCCCCTGGCGATCCTGACCCGGATCACGCGAGGGGCGATGCTCGAGGTGCTCTCGCAGGATTACGTGCGCACCGCACGGGCTAAGGGCCTAGCCGAGCGCATCGTGATCTGGCGGCACGGCCTCAAAAACGCCCTGCTGCCCGTCGTGACCATCATCGGCCTCCAGTTTGGGACCTTGCTGGGTGGGGCCATCCTCACCGAGACCATCTTTAGCTGGCCTGGCATCGGCAGTTGGATTTACGAGGGCATCCTCAACCGCGACTATCCCGTGGTGCAGGGCGGAGTGATCTTCGTGGCGCTGGTATTCGTGGTCGTGAACCTGCTGGTAGACCTGTCTTACGCCCTTTTAGACCCGAGGATTCAGTACCGATGAGAGACGCTAAACGTCGAACGACTAACGTCGAACGCCTTCTGATTTTGGCGTTGGACGTTGGGTGTTCGACCTTCGACGAGGTTTTATGGCAAGCGTAGCCCAAACCACCCCCAGCAAACACTCCACCGAGACCCCCACCCGCCTGGCGGTACGGCGGTTTAGCAAATCCACCTCGGGCAAAATCGGCCTGGTGCTGGCGATTGTGCTGATCCTGGTAGCCCTGCTGGCGCCGGTGTTCAAGCCCTACGACCCCACCACCGACCGCGACTACATCAACCGGCTGAAAGCGCCCTCGG
>PSMF01000148.1:0-7028 GCA_040290005.1 Meiothermus sp. | reverse complement strand
ACCACAAACTTGCCGTGGCTTTTTTATCGTTGGAGAGTGGGTTGAGCCCCTACTGACCTGAGGCTGCGTCTCGACCGAAGGGGCCGCGAGACCCCCGACAGGGACGCGGATACTCGCTTGCGCGGGGATGGGGTATGTTAATCGCGTGTATGCCCTGGTCAAGCCGCTGCTCTTCCGCCAGAACCCCGAGGCCGTCCACGACCTGGTGATGGCAGGTCTCGAGTTCGCCGGGCAGCACCGGCCCCTGCTGCAACTCATCGCGGCTTTTTGCAGGGTGCAGGACGCGCGTCTGGGAAGTGAAGTTTTCGGATTGTATTTCCCCAACCCCATCGGCCTGGCGGCGGGTTTGGACAAAAACGCCCTGGCCGTTCCGGTCTGGCCCGCGCTGGGCTTTGGCTTTGTGGAAATCGGCAGCGTGACGGCTTTGGCGCAGCCCGGCAACCCCAAGCCGCGGTTGTTCCGGCTGCCCCAAGACGAAGCCCTAATCAACCGGATGGGGTTCAATAATCAAGGCGCTGAGGCGGTTGCCCAGCGGTTGGAGCGCTTATACAAGACCGGGGGGAAACCCGCCGTACCCCTGGGGATAAACCTGGGCAAGTCCAAACTGACCCCCCTCGAGGAGGCCCCCCAGGACTACCTGCACAGCCTACAAACCCTTTGGGAATACGGCGATTACTTCGCGGTCAATGTCAGCTCGCCCAACACGCCGGGGCTGCGGCAGTTGCAGGACCGGGAGCGGCTCGAGGAACTGCTGGCAGCACTCACCGATTTCACCAAGACCCAACCCCAACCCAAACCGCTCCTGCTCAAAATCGCGCCCGACTTAACCTGGGAGGGAACGGATGAAATCCTCGAGCTGGCGGAGCGGTACGGCCTGTCAGGGATCATCGCCACCAACACCACCACCGGTCGGGAAGGGCTCAAAACGCCGGTGGACGAGGCCGGTGGGCTCTCGGGAAGGCCGCTGCGCTCGCGGTCGCTCGAGGTGCTGCGGTATCTGCGCAGGCACACCGCTTTGCCCATCGTCTCGGTAGGAGGCATTTTCACCGCTGAGGACGTGCTCGAGCGGCTGCAAAGCGGGGCCGCCCTGGTCCAGCTCTACACCGCCTTTATCTACGAAGGGCCGACCCTCCTCCGGCGGCTGTGCCAGGGTTTGTTGAGGGCACAGGGCTAGATTCAAAAACAAGCTCGCGTCTACGACACTAAAAGCACCCTGGTGGGAACTAGGGTTTTAGACGAGAAGCACTCTACGCTTTTAGCACATCGCCTCTCCCGTTCGACATCCCTGAGTATGTTGTGTAAAATGCGCAAAAGGCTCATATTCGGAGAGAATTATGTTTAAACTCGCCGCCAATGGAATTCCCGCGCTGTATGAGCTGCTTTACACCAAAGATTTGCCCCTGGACTACATCAAGTGCCCTTTGAGTCCGGCCTCGAGGGCCGAGATCGGCAAAGCCAAACACTACCTGCCGGTGCTGATGCACGGCTGGGGGCCGCCGGGATACTCCGTCACCATGCGGGAAATCCCCGAGCCGGAGCTGCTACAGGAGCTGGCCGAGACCAGCCAGACCCCCTTTCTCTCAGCTCACCTCGAGTACGACCCCGAGCGCGACGGCGAACTGAACCACACCCGACTGCTGGAGCGCATCCGGGAGAACGTCCGGCGGCTTAAAACGCTGACCGGGCTCGAGGTGCTCCTGGAGAACGTCCCCTGGTATCCCTGGAAGGCCCGTCCCCGCCGCAGCACCGACCCCGAGTTCTTCGCCGAGGTGCTAGAAGCCTCGGGGGCCTACCTGCTGCTAGACCTGTCCCACGCTCGCGTCGCCGCCTGGCACCGCGGCGAGGCCGACTGGGACTACGTAGGTCAGTTTCCGCTGGAGCGGGTCTGGGAGATTCACGTCTCGGGGCCGCGGCTGGGGCAAAAAGGGCTGCAAGACTGGCACATGTCCTTGCTTGAGGAGGATTATGCCCTACTGGAGCAAACCTTAGCCCGCACCCCAAACCTGCGCGTGCTCACGCTGGAGTACATGATTCGCCCGGAGCCCGCCCGTTGCTTCGGCGAGCCCCAAGGGCCACAAGTGCTGTTGGCGCAGCTAGACCGCCTTGAATCATTACGCCGCCGGATTTACCCTACTGCCCCGCCCTCCACGCCCCGGCTCTCCTTTCGCCGCTCGAGCTAAGCCGAAAACGCGGGCCCGAGGGTGTTTCTCGAGATCACGAATAATTCGTCTGGGACAAAGTAGTAAATATTCCCCCGAAAAGCTGTGAGGCTTCATTGCAGGAACCGGTTTCGGAGCTCGGGGGTGGGCACCATGCAGTTTTCCCGCTTGCCGAAGATACGGTAGCGGTTGCGGGCCACCCAGCGATACACCGCGTCCCTGAAGGGCTTGGGCAGCCAGCGGAAGATGTAGAAAAAACTCCAAGCCCCGCCCAGACGGTGCAGGATGTGCAGGGCGGCGTCCGACTCGAGCCAACTTCTGTCGCCTTCGATGACAACTATGCTGTCGGCAATTCCTTTCCGGCTCGCACCTTCGGTCTGGAGCCAAACTTTGTCACCTTCTATCACCACTATGCGGTCGGCTAAAGCGTCGGAAGCTGGAACCCCGTGCTGGGCTAACAAACGCTGTCCCGCTTCAGATTGCTGTGAGGCGAACCGGAATTGCCCTTTGGAATCGTGCCGGAGGATGAACTGCACGGCGCCATTGCAGAGGTTGCACATCCCGTCAAAGAGCACCACAGTCTTATCCACCCTCAAAGCATAGAACTGCGGGCGAAACTCCACAGTAAGCCCAAAAACGGTAGACTGCTCCCATGAAAACGGAGGCGAAATGCGGCTCCTGCTGCTGTTCTTTATGAGCTTGAGCAGCGCACAGGCGGCTTCACTATGGCTCGGTTTTGAGCGCTCGGCGTTGCAGGAGGCGAGCCTCGAGAGCCTGCAAATGGCCTCGGGGAAAGCACTGAGGGTCACGCTGGGCGAAAACGCTACCTCGGGGACGCTCGAGACCGCTCCTATCCCGGCCCGTTCGTTCGACACCGCCATCGTCTCCTGGAATGCCGAAACGCCGCCGGGGACCTGGCTCGAGCTCTCCCTACGGGCTAAAATCGGGTCCCACTGGACCCGCTATTACCCGCTCGCGGTGTGGTCCGCCGACACCGAAAAGCGGCATTCCTTCGCGGACAAGGGCGATGCCGACGGCGGCATACAGACCGATACGCTCGAGCTCAAGCGGCCCGCCGATGCCCTGCAGATTCGCGTGGTGCTGCGTAGTGCGAAGCCCGGCCCTAGCCCGGTGCTCTCCGGTCTTTCGGCGGTGACGAGCGACTCGAGCACGCACTACACCGCCAGGGCAAAAGCTTCGGATAAAAAGGCTTGGGGGCTCGAGCTTCCCGTTCCCGCCCACTCGCAGATGCTCTACAAGGACGATGGTGAGGTGTGGTGCTCGCCCACCAGCGTGACCATGGTCTTGGGCTACTGGAGCCGCGCTGGGCGCAAGCTCGACGATCCTGTTCCCAAGGCTGCCGCGGCGATCTGGGATAGCGTCTATGACGGCGCGGGCAACTGGCCTTTCAACACCGCTTACGCCGCCAGCAAGGGCCTGCGGGCTTATGTGAGCCGCCTGGGTGGGCTGGCCGAGGCCGAGGAATATACCGTACGAAACATCCCCCTCGTGCTGTCGGTGGCCTGGGGCGTGGGCGAGCTTCCGGGGGCGCACATCGCCAAATCCAACGGGCATTTGGTGGTGTTGCGGGGCTTCACGCGGGACGGCGACCCTATCATCAATGACCCCGCCGCTTCCGATGACGCCGGGGTGCGCACGGTTTATCCCAGAGCCGCGTTTGAACGTGCCTGGATCGCCCACTCCGGCGGGGTTATCTACGTCATCGAACCTCGCCCCTGAGCCCTCTCCTGTGGCGTAGGAGAGCGTTAAGGTGAGGTGGGGCTCGAGGTCGGCCACGCACCTCGCGTCTAGGACGGCGATTCTCTAATCGTGATTTCGTCGTTCCAGACACCACCTGCTTTTGTAGGGGCGAACCGGCGTGTTCGCCCAGAATTCCCGCAGGCTACAAAATCACGACCATGACAACGCAACATCGCGGGTCGGGGATTGCAGGGCCGCCATAAAGGACGGCCCCTAAAAACATTCTTTTTGATGCGAGAAGGTGAATGGACAACCTCGGAACCGCCCTCTTTTGTAATCCCGCTTGCCCGCTTCCCCACCCGTGTTGCTATACTGTGCAACACGAGAGCAGGTGCTTTGCACCCCGGCAGAGCCGGAAACCTGCGGAAACGTCACGATGAAACTAATCGACCCCTACGGACGGCTCATCAAGGATTTGCGGCTCTCGGTCACCCCGCGCTGCAACCTGCACTGCCTGTACTGCCAGCCGCTGGACTGGGAGCAGAGCGAGCCGCCCGGAACGGTCTCGGTGGCGGAGGTGCGGAATTTTTTGACTGCGATGCGGATGCTGGGCTTAGAAGCGGTCCGCTTCACCGGGGGCGAGCCGCTGGTCCGCAAAGAGCTGGCACAGATGATCGAAGCCGCCCGCGAAATCGGCATCCCCGATATTGCGATCACCACCAACGGGATGCTGTTCAAGCGCAAAGCTAAAGACCTGGTGGCGGCAGGGCTACAGCGACTTAACCTTTCGATGGACTCGGTGACGCCTGAGATTTTCAAAACCATGACCCGTGGCGGCGATGTCAGGCGGGTTTGGGAGGCCATCGAGACCGCCTGGGAGCTGGGCTTAGACCCGGTGAAAATCAACGCGGTGATGATCCGGGGGATGAACGAGGGCGAGGTGATTCCGCTGGCGAAGCTGTCGCTGGATAAGCCGCTGCAGGTGCGGTTTCTCGAGTACATGCACCTCGACAACTCCAACCCTCAGGTGTATCAAGAAAGGTTTATCTCAGGGGCTGAGATCAAGGCCCGTCTGGAACGAGAGTTCGGGTCGCTCGAGCAGCTCGACACCGACCCCTCGGCACCCGCACGGGTCTACAAAATACCTGGAAGCGTGGGCACCATTGGCTTTATCAACCCCGTTACTGAGGCGTTTTGCTCGAGCTGCTCGAGGCTGCGCCTCACCTCCGACAAAAAAATTCGCCCTTGCCTCCTCACCGATCTGGAGCTGGACATCGGCTGGGCCTTTGACGCAGAAAACTCGGTTGAAGCCCTGGTGGACGCAATTCTCCTGGCGACCGACCGCAAGCCCGCCTTTGGCAGCACCCTGCCCAAGCTACGCGAGCGCGTAATGGTGGGTATCGGGGGTTAACGAAAGGCGAAACGTTTTTTAGTTCGCCGCCTATCTTTTTTCATGTAATTCTTTCTTACACTGGCTCCATGAACCGGTACTGGCGCCCGCGTCTACCCTTTTTTTTTGTACTCCTGCCCATACTCACCGGGTGTCCTGCGATGTCTCCTTTGGCCGCCATTGACCCCTCTGGCCCCATTCAAGCTTGGGCCGTACCGGGTCTCGAGCGGGTGCGCCCCGATGCCCCCCCACAAGACAACATGCCTATAGAGCTCTACGCAGCGCGCGGTGAGTACGAGTCTTTCCAGGTCATTGTGGCGGGAGCCAGGGGGCTGCGCGGGGTAGACCTGCAGGTCTCGGATTTGAGCGGGCCGAACGGGGCCGTCATCTCCAAAGACAACCTCACCCTCTACCGTGAGCACTACGTCCTGGTGGATAAGAGTAGCCCTTACAAGGGGGGTACCAGCCGCCCCGAGGGCACCGGCTGGTATCCCGATGCCCTGATCCCCTTCAACAGCTCGGTCAGGCCACAATTTGCGGCGAATCAGGTGGTCTACGGCTCGGTGCCGGTAGATGTCATCCCTGGCAACAACCAAGCTTTCTGGGTGGACATCTTCGTGCCCCGCGATGCTAAGCCAGGGCTATATAAGGGGCAGTACACCATCAGCAGCAGCAACGGCCAAGTCAAAGGGGAAGTTCGGCTCAACGTCTGGAATTTCGAGCTGCCCCTCAAGCCCTCGCTGCAAAGCTTTGCGCCCCTATGGTTTACCCGCACCCCGGCGGCTAAAATTGAGCTGCTGAGAAACCGCATCCAGCCGGGCCGGGTACAGCCCAAGCAAGTGGCGGAGTTGAGGGAGTATGGTCTCAATCTTATCGAGCTGGGTATCGGGGCCGGAGCCAGCTATCACACCTGTACTGCAACCCCCGCCCCCTCCCCGGACGAGTTCCGCCAGGCCAAGGAGGCCCGCGTCGGCCCGAATAGCGACATACCCGTCTACGATTTTGCTTTCGACGAGGTGGACAACTGCAACCTAGGGCAGGCCATGCGCGAGTGGGGCCGCAGCA
The DNA here is from genome assembly GCA_040290005.1 of Meiothermus sp. Classification (GTDB taxonomy): domain Bacteria; phylum Deinococcota; class Deinococci; order Deinococcales; family Thermaceae; genus Meiothermus. Next base: position 713 of record PSMF01000148.1, on the reverse strand, counting down.
TGCACGAGGCCGGAGTTCTGCACCTGGCGACGGTAATGCCCACCCCCGAACTCTTGGACGACGGCACCGGCAGACCGGCGGTGGACGTGTTTGTGCTGAACTCCGAGATGTACGAGCAGGTCAAGGCCAACGGTATGCTCGAGGCGGCCCGCGCCAAAGGGGCGAAAATCTGGTACTACGCGGCCTTGGTGCGGGGCAAAACCCCCGATGCCCCTAACTGGCAGCTCGACTATTCCCCCATGAACTTCCGCATCTCGAGCGGTTTCTTCGCTCAGGCGCTCGGTTTCAGCGGCATCCTCGACTGGGCCGCGGACCACGTGACTAAGGGCCAAGACCCCTGGCAAAGCGTGAGCTATGTCGAAGACCAAGTGACCTACCAAGCTGATGGCCTTTTGGCTTACCCCGGCGACCGGGTGGGACTGCCCGGCACCGTGGTCCCTTCGATGCGGCTCAAGTGGCTGCGGGACGGAGCGGAAGACTATGAATATGTCGAGCTGCTCAAGAAGCGGCCCGAGCTCTACGCCAAGATGGCCTGGATGGTGCAGCGCTTAGTGCCCGGTCTGCAAACCTGGAACCGCGACCCCGCCAAGCTCGAGGCCACCCGCCGGGAGATCGGCAAGGCGCTCAGTGGACAATAGCAATGAGCGAAGAGCTAAAGGCGTCTTAGGTCGTACGTCTTACGCCTTACGCTTTACGCCCAAACCACTTCACGT
>PSMF01000147.1:0-7034 GCA_040290005.1 Meiothermus sp. | reverse complement strand
AGCTCTTCGAAGCTCGCTCAAGGCCGAGCCGTCCCCGGTAACACAGCGGTAACGTCAGCCTTCCAGCCCGCCGGAGCGTTCACCCTTCGAGCACGTAGGGGAACAAGAGTCCCGAGGCCACTACGTACACCACGTCAAACACCGCCAGCAGGCGCCACCAGCTCGCCACCTCGCCGGGCGGCACCCCGCCCGCCAAGTCGCCGGTAGCCCGCACCGCCGCCAGCACCACCGGCACCACCAGGGGAAACAACAGCAGAGGCAGCAAGACCTCGCGCCCCCGCAGTCGGGCCAGCATCCCGGCGTAGAATGTCGAAATCGCGGCGTAACCAAGGGTACCCAGCACCAGGGTTAGAAGATACCAGGGCCAGGGGCCGAGCGGAAGGTAGAAAAGTCCCGCGGTGATGAACAGCAGCAATGTTCCCACCCCCAGCAGCAGCGAGAACTGGAACAGCAGCTTGCCGAAATAGATCCACTCCCTCGAGCCCGAGGTCAGGAGCAGGTCGTCCAGGGTGCCGTCCTCGATCTCGAGACCAAAGGCTCGGCTCGCCAGCAGACTCCCAGCAAAGGCCAAGGCCACCCAAAACACCCCGGGGGCGGCCCGTTGGAGGTCTTGGGGGTTGGGGCCGAAGGCCAGGCCGAGGATAAAAACCATCACCGCCAGGAAAAACACCACCGAGAGGATCCCCGCCCGGCCCCGGAACTCCAAGGTGAGGTCGCGCAAGGCTAACCAGAGAACCCGCACACCCTACAGCATACGGGTTAGCACTGGTCGGAGGCGCATGGCTCTGCGCCCCCGGTAGAGGACAAATCTACGATACGGTCACAGCGTGCAAGCCAACTCCGGTCGTGCGTAGCGAGCACGACCCCTCCTTTACCTCGAGCCTCGCCCACCAACCGCTCGAGCAACTCCCGCCCCTGTGTGTCGAGCGCCGCCTCAGGCTCGTCGAGTAACCAGATCTCCGGCTTCAGCAGGCGGATTCTCGCCATCGCCAAGCGCTTTTTCATGCCGCTCGAGTAAGACAGCACGGGTTTGCGCCGAAGCAGTCCCACCGCCCTGAGCGCTGCTTCTACCGCGCCCGCCTCACTGGGCAGACCCTCGAGCCGCAGGGCATAGCGCAAATTTTCCTCCCCGCTAAAGTGCCGATGAAAGGCCGGAGGATTGGCGAGCAGCCCTACCCGCCCGCGCCGCACGAGCTTCCCCTGAGTGGGCCGCACTAGCCCAGCCAGCACCCGCAGCAAGGTGGTCTTCCCTGCCCCGTTAGGGCCCAGCAGCGCCACCACCTCCCCCGGGTTCAAGTGGAGCTCAAGGCCCCGGAACACCCAGTCCAGCCCGTAGCGCTTGCCCAAGTCGGCGGCTTCAATCAGCGGCTCCATCGTGTAACTTCCATACTGCCATAAAACAGGGGAACGAGGGGTTTGATACCGACCTTAGATAGATAGTCATTCATTGGGGATCCACCTGAACCCCGCCACCCCCCGGATGACCTCGAGGTGCTCCTGGAGATAAACCCACCGCTCTACCAGACGCTCTTGCAAAGCCTCCAGACTGGGCAGAGGTTCATTGGCCACCGCTTCCCGCAGCAGAGGCACGGCTCCGCTGGGGAGAGCTCCGGGGTGTAGGGCGGTAAGTTCAGCAGCAGACCGGGCGGTACCTGGAGGTCTTCAGCCCGGTGCCACCCTGCGTTGTCCAGAAGGAGGAGGATCTGCTCCCCCCGGGGGTTCACCTCTCGCACGCGCCCTCCTAGGGCCAGACTCATCAGCGCGGTGTTCACCGTGGACAGCAGCAGGAAGGGGCTCCGCCCACCGGCTGGATGCACGAAGCGGTAGACGTACCGCCATTCATAGCGGGTGCGATGAAGGGCCAAAGGCCGCTGCCCCCGCAGGGCGAGAGACCCTGCGCACGATCGGCTTCAGGCCTAAGCGGGCCTCGTCCTGGCTCCAGATTTCCACCTGCTCCTCCGGGGGCAGCCGCCGCTGGGCTTCCACCGCCTGGGCTAGCTTTTTTTCAACGCCGCCCGCGCCTCCGCCTTCGCAGCGCGGGTGTGTCGAGAGCGGGGGCCTTGCAGGGTGAACCCCAGCCGTCGCAGGTAGGTCCAGGCGGTGATCTCAGCCATAGTCTTGCCGGTGTGCGCCTCCACCCAGCGGGCCTACGCCACGCCAAGGCGTGACGTGGCGGCCGTCCACACCCCCTGTCGAGAGGGCTTGTTGCTCCTCTTGGTTCAGCAGAGCCCGCTTATCCCCTCCCGGGTTATAGCGGTGCTTATCGATGAGCCCTTCGGGTCCCTCGCCGTTGTAGCGCTGGATGAGCTTGTAGACCCAGTTCTGGCTAAACCCGGTGGCCTGGCTCACCGCCAGGGTGCTGGGGCGGTTCTCCCGGGTCTGCTGGGCGTACAACCAGATCACCTGCCCGCGGGTCTTTTCCTTCTGGTGAACCGCCACCGAAGGGGGTCTGTCCCGAAGGGGATCGTCCGCTGGGTGCACCGTGCCTGCTCCGTCCCGACAGGGGATCGTCCCCCGCATCCCGGCAGGTGCGATAGCGTCGCTCCAGTTCTTCCACACTCAGGTGGGGGTGTAGGGGTATGGCTTTGCTCGGTATGCATTATTGTCTGTATGGATTTGGTATGAGTAGCAATGGAACAGGAATGACAGTTTGGCTAAAGGGTCGTGCAGGTTATCGCAAGGAATGTGCAGATTCCAACCGAAACCTGAACTCGCGTAAGGCGCTGCCTGACTCAACAGCAGCACGGCGGCTGACCCCGGAGCGACGGGCCGCCGTGCTGCTGACGACCGCCCGGCACCTGGAGCGCGCCGCCGTGGACGACAACCTGGACCTGTTTGACCAGGTAGCGGTGAAGATGGTCAACCGCGTGGGCTGCGAGGAGGATGCGGAGCGGCTGTCGCCGCTGGCCAACGCCCACATCAACCTGCTGGGGCACTACGAGTTCGCCTCCCTTCTACCTTACGATTGAACCGCCAAGACCACCCGCTTGGCCAGTACGCGGACGGCCAGGGTTCCGAACAGTATGCTCGTCACGGCTAGAAAAACCCAGGACTCTACGTTAGTCGAAGAATGAAAGACCAGTAATGAGCGCAGAAGCTCGGATCCGTGTGTGACGGGATTGACGGCTGCGAACCATTTGAGCCCAGGGGGCAACGCGCTAAGCGGGTAAAACGCAGAAGACCCCCAGATCATGGCCTGCCCCAGAAGGTTACTCGTTATGAGGAATCGAGCCATATCCCGTATCCACACTCCAAAAAATAGGAAGATACTGCCCAAACACGCCCCCGCCAAAGCTAGAACAGCTAAAGCCCCCAGGGTCTCCAGTAGGCTGGGCCTGATTCCAAAGGCTAGCATCCCTGCGCCCAAAAACACTGTTCCTTGCACAAGGGCAAACACCAAAATCGAGACCAGTTTGGCAATTATATAAGCGATTCTGCTGGTGGGGGTGGAGAAGTATTCGAGCAAAACGGAGCCGAAAAACTCGTTGAAGACACGACTAGAGATCACGGTTATATTCCCCAAGATAGAGATCATGACGATGCCGGGCAGAGCGAACTGAAGGTAAGGTACTCCGTCTATCTGCGGGACCGTGTTGGACATGGCGTAGGTGTAGAAGGCCACCGTAATCAGCGGAGGGACCAAGGCAAACCACAGATCGGTCTTTGACCTCAAGAGCAAAATCCACTCTCTGTAAACGAACGCTCCAAAGTTCATAAAGTTCATAGGGATGATCCCCGGTGGCGTTCTACGAGACTCAGGTAGATATCCTCGAGACTGGCCTCGTCATGTGTAACCCGCTGAACTCTGATACCTTCCCGTTGTAACTGGGGGAGCACCCGAGAGTAAAGCTCATCTGCTGTCCCTTGGTACATCAACTCGCTAGGGTTCAGTGAACGGATGCTGAGTCGACTCTCTTCCTCAGGGGCAAGCTGTATTCCCTGAGCGAGCTGAATCTTCACAGACTGTACCTCGCTGTAGCTGGCCAACGCCGATACCGGCGAATCGAGGACGATCTTGCCTGAGATTAGCATGACCACCCGCTCGCACTGTTCGTAAATTTCCTGAAGGTAATGGGATGTCCAGACGATAGTAGTTCCCTCATTTTGCGACACCTCGGCTAGGGCGCGGTAGAACTGCTGCCTTCCTTCTACATCCAGGGCTGCGGTGGGCTCATCCAAAAACAGTAGCTTGGGTTTGTGTAGCAGCGCCCTGATGATGGCAAGACGTTTGGCCTGGCCACCTGAGAGGGTCATGATCGGCTGGCGTATAAAGTCAAGCGCTCCAAACACCGAAGCCAGCGTGTCAAAACGTTGTCTGACCTGTTTAGCCGACAAACCGAGGAATCTCCCCGCAATGAGGAGATTATCCCAGCCGGTGTACATCGCCTCGAAGCCTGGTCTTTGATGCACCACTCCGACGCTCGCTCTGATGTCCGGGTTGCTAAAGGGAGCTTTGCCGAACAGCAAGATCTCGCCCTGCTGTTGTTGCATCAGCCCCAGGAGTAGGCGGATTAGAGTGCTTTTACCGGCACCGTTAGGGCCGAGCAGCCCGACCCTTTCCCCGGCTCGGAACTCGAGATCGAGGCCAGCGAACAGCGGCCTTGAAGGGTAGCCGAACCCTACTTGGTTAGCATACACGATGCCTTCAACCATATACCTTCACCTTTTCTAGCTGCTGGACAGCTCCTAAATAGCCGTCGAGGTGATCCAGGCCACGGCGTAAGGTTACTTCGCTCGAGTCCGAGAGCACCCCTAGCCGAACCACCGCAGCTACTCGGTTCACTGGAAAAAGCCCGCTCGGCTCGGGGCCAAAAGGGAAGGAATATACGATTTGCGTGATGGGTTTGGCGCGCAATAGCGATCCAAGCCAAGTTTCATCACAAAGGCCGTAGACAGAAATGCCGACTGCAGTCTGCGGGGTTACTTCTGAGGCGGGGGTAATATCCGCCTCAAACACTTGAAAGTTTATGTACTTCTGGGGCTGGGTTAAGGCTGCAAATAAACTAGGGGGAACCAAAACTTGATAGATGAAAGTGTTTTCAGTCGTCCGATCTATAGGCCTTTCAGCACTGAGCATTTCGGTAAGTCCGCTACGTAACCGTTCGGTAGCGACTCCCAGATACTGGTCTTTAGAGATGGGTTCGTCCGACAAGATGTTGGCATCTCCAGCGGTGATCACGCCTTGTCCGGTGTGGTAGCGGACCCGGTGAACGGTCACCCCTCCCTCGGCCTCGAAGGCGATAATATCGTTTACACCGACCAACTCCCATGCCTGGCGTACCACCTTTACTAGGTCCCCTGAGCGCAAGGTAGGAGCCATGCTCCCACCCTTAAGGGGTATATAGCACACACCTCGCTGAGTGAGTGCCTTGCGGACGAAATGCGCCATCATCACTTCACCCTCGCGACTTGTTTATCAATGAGGCCCCGCTCGGCTAAACTGGAGAGGAACTTATCGGCATCTCGTCGAGCTATTTCAACGCCAAGGTTGTATTTTAGAGCAAGTCTAGACGAGATTTGCTCTGCGGTTGTCCAATTTTCGAGGGCCTCCCACACAAGCTGCCCGGTTTCGTTCAGGGCGAAGAACCCGCCCGTGGCTGGATTGTATAGGACTAACCGCCCATCTTCCTCCGCCGATACCGCGGACGGCGACTTACGTAGAAGGCCTTCTTGCAGCATAAATTCCCTTAGGCCATCGGTAAGCTCGCAGCACCAAGGTTGTTCAGATGGTGTGCCACTGCTGACAACTCAGATTCTGGAAGTGCCGTCCCGATCTCCGGCTGCCACACCTCTCCTGTTCGAAGCAGCACCGGGACAACCAGCGGAGGCCCCTCGTAAAAGCGGTTGCCCTTGGCAACAGACTCGCAGGCGTACAACACATCATGGGGTGCGGCGGGGCGGGCGATGAGGCTGTTCGGCCTTAGCTCCCATAGGGTGATGAGATAAGAAGGGGAGCTGACTCCGGTGACGACCACAACGGGGCATGGAATACCGGCCAGGCGGTGGAGCGCGAACCCGTACGGCGCATCGAGCACTAAATGGACCTGTTTGGGAAGTTGCTGCGCCCTACACATAGCTTCGCCGTGGCGCAGGATCGTGGAATTGCCTGAGTGGACTGTGATCCCCTCGTTTCCCATCGCCCCCACCTTACAGGAGGAGCGTATTGGGTTTGTTTAGGGTAACAGTCTTTGCCCTCGACCCTGGACCCCAAAGCTTTTCCCGTCCCCCGCTCTCACAGCCGCTCGAGCAACCAGGGCGGTACAATTTTATTGAAAAAGGCGTTAAGCGTCGTCCAAGTCCCGAAGAAAAGCAGCACCCCCGTGACCAGCAAGGCCGCGCCCGAGACCAGCTCTGCCCAGTGCGAGAGGCGGCCCGCCCGCCGCAGCACGGGCCGCACCCGGTCGGCGAACAGGGCCACCAGCAGAAAGGGCACTGCGAGACCCAAGATGTACGTCAAAACCAAACCTAGCCCGCCCCCGTTGGCGGTGAGGCCGATGATGCCGCCCAGCACCGGGCCGATGCAGGGCGTCCAGCCCAGCCCTAGCACCATCCCCAGTACGAAGGCGCCCCAGGGGCGGCTGGTATCGCCCTGGTAGCGCAGGTTGACCCCTCGAGCCAAAAACGCGGGCCGCAACCCGAGCATATACAACCCGAACAGAATCAGGAAAACCCCACCCACCCGGCTCAGCCAGCTCTGGTTTTCCTTGAGCAGCGAGCCCAGCACTGTCGCGGGCAGGCCGATCAGGACGAGGAAGATCAAGCCGAAACCCAGCACAAAAAACACCGCGTTGAACAGAGGCCGCCCCCGCTCGCCCCCCAGGTACAGCAAGTATGTAGGCACCAGCGGCAGCACGCAAGGCGAGAGGAAGGACAGGAGGCCAGCCGCGAAGGCAGCGGTCAGGGTAAGGGTCATACCTAGTTATACGTTACTCGAAGTGGGTTAGGACAAAAGCAATGAGGGACCAGCGATGAGCCAAGACAGTCGTAGGTCTTAGGTCCAACGTCGTACGCTAAAGGCTAAAAACCCAGCTCAC
>PSMF01000146.1:0-7177 GCA_040290005.1 Meiothermus sp. | reverse complement strand
CGAGGTTCCCTCGCAGGGTCTGCTCCAGCCCCAGCCGCAGGGCCAGCCCCGAGACCCCCAGCACCACCGCCACCAGCAGGGTGTAGAACAGGGTCAGCCGCAGCTTCAGGCTCATCCGCGAAACCGGTACCCCAGCCCCCGCGCGGTCTCGATAGCCCCTTCGTCCAGCTTAGCCCGTAGCCGGGAGATGTAGGGGTCTAAGCTGCGCGGGTCAACGTCGGCTTCACCGGGCCAGATGTGTTCCAACAGCCGCTCGCGGGGGTAGTAACTGCCCTCGTGCAGGGCCAGGAACTCCAGGATGGCGAACTCCCGCCCCGACAGTCGCAGTTCCTCCTCTTCCCACCAGGCCCGCCGCCCCCGCAGGTCTAGCCGCAGCCGCCCTACCGCGACCTCGTTGCTGGCTTCGCCGTGCGCCCGTCGCAGCAGCGCGCGCACCCTGGCCCGCAGCTCGGCTAGGTGGAAGGGCTTGACCAGGTAGTCGTCGGCCCCGCCCTCCAGCCCCCGTACCCGGTCCTCTAGGCCGTCGCGGGCGGTGAGCATTAGCACCGGAGCCCGCACACCTGCCTCGCGCAGCGCCGCCAACACCTCGAGGCCGTCGCGGCGGGGCAGGCCCACGTCCAGCAGCAAGAGATCGTAGGGAAAGACCAGGGCCAGCCCCAGCGCGGCCTCGCCGTCCTCCACCCAGTCGGCTCCGTAGCCCTCGGCCTCGAGGGTCTCCTTGACCATTTCCCCCACCTCGGGGTCATCTTCCGCCCAGAGAACACGCATAGAGGTTAGCATCGCCGGATAAGGTTTGGCTCCGGTAAAGACCGGCCCCCGCCACCTTTCGGCAGAGGCCGTCGCCATGGAAAGGGGATAGGTTTAGTTGCCCTCGCTTTCTTCCTCCCCGCCGCCTTCGCCTCTATCTTCACCCTGGCCCTCGCCGTCGTTCTCCTCCGCCCCGCCGACTGTGGCTTTGTCCAATACCTGGGCGTTGCCCGCGTCAATCTTGACCTCCTGCCCGGCGATCACCACCTCCCAGACTAGATAGCCGTTCTCGTCGCTGAGTTGCACCTTGGTCGGGGCTGTTGCGCTGCCCACGGCGGTTTGGGCCGCCTTGACCGCATCGGCCATGGAGACCTTCGCCAGCGCGGCATAGTTCTGGGTTCCTTGCAAGGGAATGCTGCCTTTGTAGGTGGGGCTCTGCTGGCTGTTCTGGGTCTGTTGAGCCAGGCTGAAGGCTGCGCCCAGGCTGAGGGTTGCCGCGGTCAGGAGCGCCAAGGTCTTTTTCGATTTCATAATGGTTCCTCCTTGTCAGGGTTTGCCCCGACAGCCCCCAAGGTAGCCGGGTGACCTTGCAGGAAGGTTGCACCATCTGAGAAAAGGGTAGGAGATAAGCCGCCCCCCGGCTTTTACCGAACCTTTACCCAGCGGATTTAGGCTTCCGAATAAGAGAGTCTGCATCCTCAGCAGAAGAGGTCCTTATGACTCAGCGCACCCGCTCCAGCCGCATCCTAGCCTCAGCCCGGCCTTACCTCCGCCGCAAGACCCTGCTGCGCGGCGGGACCAGGAAATCTTCGGGCCGGGAGCCGCTGGTCGCGGCCTTTTACGCTTGGTCGGAGTCGGCCTGCATGGGGCCAGAAGGCGAATCCCTGGAAGGGCAGGTGGCTCGCCACAAGACCCAGCTCCGGAGCTTCCGCGACCTGCGCGAGCGGGCGGTGCTGGAGGTCGCCACCGCCGTCTGGCTGAACCACGCTGTGGTCGCCGGGGTTCCCCTTTTTGCCAGAGCGCGGGGCCGACTCCTGAGCGATGCAGAGGGGGTCGCACTGATATCGGGGCTGCTGCGGGAGGCGGGCCTCGAGGTGCAGCGGGTGGGGGTCTGGCGGGGCGAGGGCATCCAGGTGGCAACCTTGCTGCGCTTATGTGATGGGCGCGAGCTGCTGGTGAATGACCAAGAGCCTTCAGACTGGGCCGGGCTTTAAGAGCGGTCTTCAGAGACCTCGAGCCATCCCGGACTCGAGGTCCCCGGCTAAAAATGGATTTGCGGCCAGGACGGGGTTTTTTTATGCTCTAAAAGACCTCTGTTATGCCGAAAATGGTTTGCCTACAGCCAAGGCTGCCATATATTCCCGCCGGAAGGGGAGCCTCGAGTAAAAGCGTGAACACCCACAGCGGCATCCGACATGAATGAGCCATCGTCTCTCAAAATCTCCGTCTTGAAAGCGGATAATTTTGTAAGAGGAAGCTCCTTATCGGTAAACCCCGGTGTGCCCCAGGCTGTAGCGCCCCGGCTGCGGGTAGATTGCCAACCCATGCGGCCCCTTCCCCACCTTGATGCGGTGGGCTAGGCCACCCCGCCCGAGGTCGGTGTCGAAGACGTAGACCTCGCCGCTGTAGCGTCCAGCCAGCCATAGCTCCTTGCCGTCCGCCGAGACCCCGCCCATGTCTGGGCTGCCCCCGCCTGGAATTTTCCACTTGGTCACAACCTTGCGGGTGGCGAACTCGAGCACACTCACCGAGCCCTCACCGCGGTTGGAGATGTAGAGATACTTGGCATTGCGGCTGGGGTACATCTGTTGCAAGGTCTGGAACAATAGGGTTCCATGAGCAAGCGATCCTCTTCTAAATCACGAGAAAGCCTGCACCTGCGGTTTGCGCCCATCATCTATGCCCAGACCAAAGCGGCCTTCCCACGGTACAGCCACCCCAATAGCCCTAAGAAGTACACCCTGCCCCAACTGGCTGCCTGCGTGCTGTTGTCGTTCTACTTCAAAATGAGCTATCAGGACTTTGTCGAACTAGTGAAGCCGCGGTGCCGGTACTCCAGTGAAGCCGCTCTGGCGGCCCGGCGATGCCGGTACTCAAGTGAAGCCGCCAGATGATCCTGAAGGTGGTCTCGGGTCGAGGCCCCAGTGGGGATTATCGGCACCTGTCCAGCCTCAAGAGAGGGCTGGAGCCTTACAAGCGTGGGCGGTATGTGATCCTGGCGGATCGTGGGTTTGATGGCAGAGGGGTGGGGCCGCGTGACCGGATACCGGCGATTCGGCGGGGCGGGGGGCTGAAGGCAGAGGAACGCCGGGCGCGATCCGAGCTAGTAGCGCAGGCCAGGCTGGAGGGTTTATATGGGCAACGTTGGAAGAGCGAGACGGCGATCTCGGTGCTCAAGCGCAAGTTTGGTGAGGGGGTGCGTTCGCGTAAGACACGTCTGCAGCTGCGGGAATGCTGGGTCAAGGCGTTGGTCTACAACGCCTACTGTTAGTGGGCTTGATAAAACGAGGGAACTTTGCAACAGAGCATCCGGGAATCCTTTTATACACGCGGCTTAACCAACGCGGAGGCTAAACTCGCCACCTTGCTTGGGGCCTCAGCTCATACTCAGAAAAGTTTGTGTATACTGCTTTTAAGGCGATGGAGCTCGCCATAACCGCCTCCTAAACGGGCCATTGACACCTACTGAGGCTGATAGCTCCTACCCAAGGGGGTAGGAGTTTTTTCTTTGTGCCCGCCCCCGCCCAAGGAGGACGGATATGGATAGCGTATGGTTCAGCGCGGCAGTGTGGTTGGGCCTAGCCCTGTTCTCCACCCTGCTCTCGATCTGGCTGCGCTTCTCAGTAGCGCTCACTGAGATCGTGGTGGGAGTAGTGGCGCAACTCGTGGTAGGGGCCTTAATCGGACCCCGGTTCTTGGGCACTGACCAGGGTTGGATCACCTTTCTGGCAGGAGTCGGCAGCATCGTACTCACCTTTTTAGCCGGAGCTGAACTTGATCCCGAAGTCTTTAGAAAAAGCTGGAAAGAAGCGACGGTTCTAGGGTTAGCGGGATTCTTCGTCCCTTTTTTGGGGGTGGCGGCTATTGCCTACTTCGCTTTAGGCTGGGCCGCCCAGCCCGCTTGGCTGGCAGGAGTAGCGCTCTCTACCACCAGTGTAGCGGTGGTATACGCGGTGTTGCTCGAGCTGGGGCTCAACAAGACTGCTTATGGCAAGCTAATTCTAGCGGCCTGCTTTGTCAACGACCTGGCAACGGTGATCGCCCTAGGGCTTTTGTTCGCCCCCTTTGGCCCCAAAACCCTGCTGTTCGTAGGTAGTTTGGTGTTGGGGCTATGGTTGCTGCTCAAAATCACTGGCCCCTTCTTCCGGCGCTATGGCGGACGCACCAGCGAGCTCGAGGCCAAGTTCCTGCTCTTTGCCCTGTTTTTGCTGGGTGGCTTGGCGGTATGGAGTGGCTCAGAGGCAGTGCTGCCTGCTTACCTAATCGGGATGGTTCTGGCTGGGACAGTTGGGCGTGACCACGCCCTGGTGCGGCGGCTCCGCACCCTTACCTTTGGTTTTTTGACCCCTTTTTACTTCATCCGTGCCGGTTCGCTAGTGCAAGTTTCGGCGCTTCTTGCTGGCTTTTGGGTTTTCTTGGCGCTTTTGGGGGCGAAGATGCTGACCAAGTTCGTCGGGATACTCCCGGTAACCTGGCTGTACCGCTACCCACGCGAGGAGTCCATGTACACCACCTTGCTGATGAGCACTGGGTTGACCTTCGGCACCATCAGTTCACTGTATGGGCTCAATCACGGGATTATTACCTTGGCTCAATATTCATTTTTGGTGGCGGCGGTGATTGCTAGTGCGGTGGTGCCAACCTGGATTGCTAATCGCTTCTTTTTACCACGGGGACATCTTAAAACAGTTCCGACGGCCAGCACGGAGGAAGCTCCCGAAAAGGCGGGTGTTCAAAATGTTTAAGCGAATCTTAGTCGGATTTGATGGCTCCAAACCCTCGCGCAAAGCTCTGCAGGTCGCTCTGGAGCTTGCCGAAGTTTTTCGGGGTGAAGTGACCCTGTTAACCATTGTGCGTCCTCCAGAGTTTGCCGAACTCGAGCAAGAAATCGAAGGGGTGCTGGAGGAAGAGAAAAGCTTGCTGGTTCAGGCCTTTTCTCAGGCTCGTGCAGTGGCTAGGGAACGGGGCGTGACCTTGCATGTCCATCGCCGGGTAGGCCATCCCGCCGATGTGCTGGTGCGCTACGCCGAGGAAGCACACAGTGACTTGATCGTCTTGGGCCGCCGTGGGTTGACCGCGGTGCAACGCTGGATGCTGGGATCGGTTTCCGAACGGGTATTGCGCTATGCCAATTGTCCCGTAATGGTGGTGCATTAGGCCGATAACGGCATATTGGCGAGGGATCAATGAATATACGCCGCGTAGTTCTAGATGTGGATAAGGCGCTGGCTCGGCCCAGCTTGCTCGAGCTGGCAGAGGCAATCGCTCAGGTGAAGGGGGTGGAAGGGTTTAACATCACTGTCAACGAGATGGATTTGGAGACTATGGGTACAGAGATTGCCTTGGAGGGTAATGAGATTGACTATCCCGGATTGATCCAGGCCATTGAACGGGTTGGATGTGTGGTGCATAGCCTCGATCAACTGGTGGTGGGGCAGCTGGTAGAGCTGGCCTTGCTTCATCGTGGAGTCGAACGGTGAGCCCCGCTTTTCTTCGCCGCTTGTGGTTCCCGGCAGTGTTAGGGATTACCGATGGCATCCTCACCGCGCTGACCTTGGCAGCGGGCCATATGCTGAACTCGGGGGATCTACTGAGCTTTTCCTTGGCCCTGCGCATTTCCTCTGTTTCGCTATTGACCAGCTTGTTCATGTTTTTTACCGCAGAGTATGCACGGCTGCGCGGTGAGTTGGTGCATGCGGCAAAGCAGCTCAACCTATCAGCTCGAGGCCATTTGGCCACCACCCAACTGGGCAAGTCAATACTCAGGGAGAGCTTATTGGCAGCCGGAATTTCGGCTTTATCCTCTTTTTTAGGCTCTCTATTGCCGCTGGGGCTGGGAGCAGTTTCAACCCGAGCAGAGTTGTCCTTTGCGCTAACCCTATTGGCGTTAGCGGTATTGGGAGTGGCGCTGGGGCATGCCCTGTATGCCAGTCCGCTGCTTTGGGCGATAGGACTGCTGTTGATGGGAGGCTTTCTGGCTCTCGCCGGAATGTACCTGAAGGTGGTTTAGGTGGTTTACCCGTGCAGGAAGAGTGCTCAGGCGTGGATCGGTGCGGGCCAATGCAGGAGGAACTAGCCACATGAACAGTTATGTATACGTCATGCTCGGAGGTGCGGTGGGTTCAGCTCTGCGCTATGGTCTTGGAGCGTATATTCAGCGCTTGAGTGGGCCTGGATTTCCCTGGAGCACGTTTGTAATCAATATCTTGGGAAGCTTGATCATTGGGTTGCTGTTGCGCCTTTCCGGAGAGGGTTCGCTCTCGCAAGAGGGTCGTTGGCTTTTGGCGGTGGGGTTTTGTGGAGGGTTCACCACGTTCTCCACCCTTAGTTGGGAAATCCTGACCTTGGTTCAGGGCAGCCAGTGGATTTCGGCTTTGGTATATGCGTTAGGAAGCTTGGGGCTAGGCTTGCTTGCGGTGTTTGTCGGGTATCAGATAGGCGGAAGGATGGTGGCCTAGAAATGGAGGGAGAGATGAAGCTCGAAGGGGAAGCCAAGCTGCTGCGGGTTTTCGTAGGGGAAAGCGACCGATGGCACGGACGACCGATGCATGAAGTCATTGTCGCCGAGGCGCGCCGATTGGGGCTGGCCGGAGCCTCAGTATTCAAAGGCTTCGAAGGCTTTGGGGCACATTCCCGTATTCATAGCACTAAAATTCTCCAACTGGCTGAGGACTTGCCGGTGTTAGTAGAGATTGTGGATACAGAGGAGAAAATCCGCACGTTTATCCCGGTGTTGGATCAGATGATCCAACAAGGTTTGATCACCATGGAAAAGGTTGAGGTGATCCGCTTCCTTCCTAAAGGAAAATCCCCATGAGACTGCTGTTGCGTAGCGATATTCACGCCAATCCCTGGGCCTTAGCAGTGGTGGAGGCTGCGGCTGGGCCTGTAGATCAGGTGCTCTTTGGGGGCGATGCGGTTAGCTATGGACTAGAACTGGGGGCGGTAATTGAGTGGCTGCACTGGCAGAACGCCGTGGGTGTACGGGGGAATCACGATCAAGCCGTGGCCTGGGGGCAGGCAGTGGTGGCTCCAATCCCCAAGGGAGCCTTAGGGAGGTTACTTTGGGATTGGGCCCGCGAACAGTTGGGTAGGGCGGAGCTGGCGTATTTACGGGCGCTCCCGCTCTCTTTGCTGTGGGAGGGGGAAGGGGCTCGCATTGGCCAAGGAATCGCTAACGGCCTGGTGCAGGTGATGAATGTCATCAGGA
>PSMF01000145.1:0-7178 GCA_040290005.1 Meiothermus sp. | reverse complement strand
GCTCTGCTCGCTGTTGGTGAGGCTCTGCTCGCTGTTGGTGAGCAGGATCGTCGCCGGGGTCGCCTAGGTCAGGATTAACTTCCATCAGCCGGGTGAGTTCGGCGGCGAGCAAGTTGGCATTCACCCCGTCAAAAGGGGCACCGGCGTGGGTAGGGCGGCCCAGCAGCAGGACGCTCGGGAGCAGCTTGCCCACGCTCCCGGTAAATACGGCCTGTCCTTCTTCCCCGCTGCCCGAATCCACACTGGCGTCAAGGTTTATAGCGGCTTTGAACTCGAGCCCCCAGCGTGCGGCCACCCCGAGCAAATCCGCCGCCGCCGTGCGCATCCCGTGCGAGGCTTCCTCCTCATCGGGGACGGCGACGAAAAGCAGATTGCCCTCGCGAGCCGGGTCCTCGGCAAAGCGCTCCAGCACCGCTAATCCTGCCGCCAGCCCGCTTTTCATGTCCAGCGCGGCCCTTCCGGGAAGAAAGTTGCCGGACTCGAGGTCGCTCAAAGCCAGCATGTCGACCTCTCCCCTGCCGCTTTCCCGCAGTTCGCGGATCAGTGCGGGGAGCAACTTTTCCGGGTCGAAGGCCAGCTCCGCCAAGGGGCCATAGTTGGCGACGCTTACCACGTCGTAATGGCCGGTCAGGATTACCGTCTGGGAGCCACTTCCTTTCACCAGAGCGTAGAGAACATAGCGTTCAAAGGGGTCGGCTTTGGTCCGCCCTAGCCACAGATGCTCCGGATGGGCTTGAAAGTAGGGGTGCTGCCCCAGTAAGTCGCGCAGAAACGGTGCAAACTCGAGCTCCCCATCCGTCCCGGTGACGCTGGGAAAGCCCACCATCCGCAAGGTCAGCTCGCGCGTACGTCTGGTCCAGGTCGAGGAGGTTTTTGGCTCGAGCACGGGAACAGCTTATTCGGGCGATGGGTGTTGAGCAATGAGGGATGGGCTAGAAGCGCTGAGATTAAACACCTCACGTCCAGTACAGGGATTCTCGGAGGTTGATTTTGCTGTCCCAGACGGAGGCCGTGTTTTTGGTTTTTTGCTTAGCTTTGAGCGTTCGGGGTTTTTTAGCTCATTGCTCATCGCTCATCGCTTACTGCTGGCTTCGCTCCCCTCCGGCGCAGGAATCGAATCGCCGCCGGAACCGCGCCCGCCGATATACCGATCAGCAGGATGATGTAGACGTACTTCTCGAGGTTGGGAATCTTAGAACCCACCCAGTACGACAGCAGGGTCAAGCCCACCGTCCAGGTCAGGCTTCCCAGCAGGGTGAGCGGGAGAAAGCGCCAGTAGGGCATCCGCAAGGTTCCGCAGATGAACGGGACCAAGGCCCGCACGATGGGGATGAACGGGCCGATCAGCAGCGAGAGCACCCCGAACCGGCGCATGAACGTTTGGGTGCGCTCTAGGTGTTCTACCCGCACTCGGCGCTGCAAGGTCGGGCCAGACAGCCAGCCCAGCCAGTACCCTAGGTTGTTGCCCAGAAACGAGCCGATGAACAAGGCCACTATCGCAGGGAGGAGTTGGAGCTTGCCCGCCGCCGCGAGAATCCCCACGGTAATCAATAAGCTGTCCCCAGGCAGGGCAAAACCCACCAGCAGCCCGGTCTCGACAAACACCACCAAGAAGATGCCGATATAGCCGATGGTTTGTACCCAGCCTCCGAGTCCCGAATCCATATCAGCAGTAGTCTACCGGGTATCGGAATGAGAAGACCTCCGCCAAAAGTGCGGCGACAACTACCTGGGCGGGAAAATCGGCAGCTCGAGCACCCGCCCCTGCGGGCTGCGGCTGGCCGCGTAGACCAGCGAGTTTCCGATTTCAGCCGGATCAATCCAGGCCATCGGGTCGGCGTCGGGCATACTCTTGCGGTTGGCCGGAGTGTCTACGGTTCCCATCGGATACACCACCGTCACCCCGATTTCGGTCCCGCTCAACTCCGCGTCCAGTGAGCGCAGATAGGTCGCCACCGCCGCCTTGGCCGCGGCATAAAGAGCAGCCCCCGGCCCAGCCCCGTTCCAGGCCGCGCTGGCCGCGATCCCCGCGATAAAGCCGTCTTTTTGCAGCAGCAGCTCGGGGATGACCGCCCTGGTCATATAAAACAGGGTGCGCATGTTGAGGTCGAACATCCGGTCGTAAAGCGCCGGGTCGCTGTCTTTCACCGGCACAGCGGCAAACCCGCCAACGGTGTGAATTAGCCCGTCCAGACGGCCCATCTTCCCCTTGACCTGGCGCACCAAGGCCTCGACATCGGGGTAGCGGGTGAGGTTGGCGACAAAGCTCATCCCGCCCAGTTCCTTGGCCCGCTCGTCGGCAGCCCCGGCCTGGGTATCTACAAACGCCAGCTTGGCCCCGGCTTCGGCAAACGATTGGGCAATCGCCCCGGCGATGGCTCCCGAACCCCCGGTAAGAATGTAGACCTTCCTTTTTAGGCTTGTCATGGGGTGATTATAGTACCGCCGGAGCAAGGCGCGGATAGCGGATAGCCGATAGCTCATAGCTAAAGACCCCGCGTCCAGAACGAAAAATCTCAAGCCTTGATTTTGCCCTTCCAGACAGAACCCTGTTTTTGGCTATCGGCCCTGAGCGATCGGCGCTTTCGCCTTGGCTCATTGCTAGTCGCTCATCGCTCCAACCTGCGCCAGGTTTTCCATCACCAGTCGGGTTGCAGGCGACTTGTTCAAGGTATAGAAGTGAATCCCCGGAACGCCCGTCTCCAGCAGCTCGGCGGCCTGGCGAGTGGTGTGCTCCACCCCGATGCGGGTTACATCCTCGAGGGTTTCGGCCTTCTCCAGCCGCGAGAGCAGCGGCCCCGGAATGCTGGCTCCGCACAGATCCATAAACCGGCGAATCTGGCCCAGGTTGGTGATGGGCATCAGGCCGGGAAGAATCGGCACGCCTATGCCGATTTTGCGGGCGCGCTCGACAAAGCCGAGGTACAGGGCGTTGTTGAAAAACAAGTTGGTGACGATGAAGTCAAGCCCGGCCTCCACTTTGGTTTTGAGGTGCTGGAGGTCGGCCTCGAGGCTCACCGCCTCGACGTGGCCCTCGGGGTAAGCTCCACCCGCTAGGCAAAAGGCATCGCCGAACCGCTCCCGGATGAACGCCACCAGCTCGGAAGCATAGCGAAAACCGCGTTCCA
Organism: Meiothermus sp.; assembly: GCA_040290005.1. Taxonomy (GTDB): domain Bacteria; phylum Deinococcota; class Deinococci; order Deinococcales; family Thermaceae; genus Meiothermus. The sequence continues at coordinate 4,050 of PSMF01000145.1, read as the reverse complement.
TTGGCTGAAATCCGGCTGAGTCCTTGGGCGGGTCGCCGCGAATCGCCATGATGTTCTCTACACCTAGGTTTTTGAGGGCGTGGAGGGTGGACTCGAGCGTCTCCCTTGTATTCCCCCCGCAGGTCAGGTGGGCCATCGCGGTGATGCCGATCTCGTTCTGGATGCGCCCCACCCACTCCACCGAGCGGCCCCCGCCCCCGCCCGCGCCGTAGGTCATGGAGACAAAAGCGGGCTTGAGCGGGCGCAGGTCGGCAATCGTCTCGAACAGCCGGGCCTCTTCCTTGGGGGTTTTGGGCGGGAAGAACTCGAAGGAAAAGATTGGCTGTGACGATTGGAGCAGCGTGCCAATCTTCATAGCGAGCAGTATAGAAGGTCGAAGGTCGAACGTCCAACGCCTAACGCAAAAACCTTGTAGGGGCGCATTGCTCGCCAACTTCGTCCATAAATCCCTTGTCATATCGAGCTGAGGCGAGACATCCCCGGATATGCGTCACCGCTCGAATGTTCGGGTATAGAAGGACGTTCCTTGATACCCGGCTGATGGAGCGTGGGCCACGCAGCCCGGAGATTCTTCGACTGCGCTGCGCTCCCGCTCAGAATGACAACGAAGGTGGTTTTGTGGCGTTCGGCGTTAGACGTTCCACGTACCCGTGTGATACACTCGTAAGGCTTGTGTCACGCCGTCTCGAGCCTCCAACACGGCTCAAACCGGCTCACAAAGGGAATAAACCCCGCTTCGGAGGAAGAAATGGAATACCGCATCAAAGCCGAAAACCGTGGGAATGAGAAGCCTGCGGCCTTGCGCGATGCCGGAAAGCTGCCCGGCATCGTCTATAACCGCAAAGAGAACCAGAAGGTCGTGGTGGACCTCAAAGAGTTCAACAAAGTCTTTATGGGGGCCGGGATTCACCACGTGATCACCCTCGAGATGGACGATGGCAAAACCATAGACACCCTGGTGCGCCAGATCAACCTCGACAAGCGCCGACGCCGCCCCGACCACGTGGATTTCTACGCCCTCTCCGACGAGCCGGTGCTGATGTACATCCCGGTGAAGATCGTCGGGACCGCCGCCGGTGTGCGCCAGGGCGGGGTGCTCCAACTCGTCAACAACGACATCCAGGTCAAGGTGAACCCCAAGAACATCCCCGAGTTCATCGAGATTGATGTCACCGAACTCAACATCGGCGGCAGCCTGCACATGTCCGACCTCAAGCTGCCCGAGGGCGTCGTGCTGGCGATGAACGCCGATGACACGGTGGTGGCCCTGACCCCGCCTGAGGATGCCGAGAAGCTCGTGAGCGAGACCCCCGAGGCTCCGGCTGAGGTCGAGGTCATCAAGAAGGGCAAGACCGAAGAGGAAGAATAACGCCGAACGACGAACGCCTAACGTCGAACGCCCGCTCGGGGTTTTGGCGTTAGGCGTTAGACTTTTGACGTTTGACCATGTTTTTAGTCGTCGCCCAGGGCAACCCAGGCTCTCAGTACGCCCGCACCAAGCACAACGTGGGGTTTTGGGTGCTGGACCGGCTGTCCTCCGATTTTCACAAGAAGGGAAAGGCGCTCGTGGCCCCGCTCTCGCTGGGCGATGAAAGCGGCTGGCTGATGAAGCCGACCACCTTTTACAACTCCACGGGGGAAGCCGTGGCCCCTTTCGCCCGCTACTACAAGATTGCTCCAGAGCGCATTTTGGTGATCCACGACGAGCTGGACTTGCCGCCGGGCAAGCTGCGGTTCAAGCCGGGCGGCGGGAACGCAGGGAACTACGGCTTAGAGTCCATCTCCACCCATTTAGGCAGCAAAGCCTTTCACCGCCTGCGCATCGGCGTCGGCAAACCGCCTAGCCCCGAGGAGGGGGCGGGATGGGTGCTCTCGGGCTTTCACCCGGATTTGGTTCCGGTGATGGACAAGGTAATTGAGGCCTGCGCCGAAGGGGTGAGAACCTGGGTAACCGAAGGCATAGACGCCTGCCAGAAACGGTACAACGGCCTGGACTTCAGGCCGAGCGAGACCCCCAGATCGTAACGCGGTATTAAGCGGTTCGGGTTGTTCGTCACCGGGGGCCTGAGAAAACTTCCCTATACTCAAGCTCGATGAGCATGTTGTTGGTTCCCCTACTCGTTTCCGCCCTCTTGGCCCTGGCCGCTTTTCTGGCGCACAAGGCCATGAACCACATGCACCGGCAAATCCTGAGCCTCGAGCTGGCCGGGCGCAGTTACGACGGCCTGAGCGAGCCCGACCGCCACGCGATAATCGAGACCGTCAACGACAAGTTCAACCAGACCCCCGGCGGTAAACTTGCCACCTTCATCCTGGTTTACGCGTACCCGACCTTGTTCATCGGTGAGAAGATGTTCGGGCGCAACCGCTGGAGCAGCGTGGAAGTGATCGGCGGCTCGGCCCTGTTCTACTTCCTGGCGATGATGCTGGTGGGCCTGACCACGCAGAAGTTTTCTGGGTTCTAAGATTCCCGTCGGGGACGCAAATTTGGCACATCAGAAACCGCGCCCACGACTTGAATCACCACAAAACACTTCGTAGGGCAGAGCTGGGTGTCTGCCCTTCAATCTGTTTGATTTAGCTCTTCTCTCTCCTGGTGGGAGAGGGAGCTTTCTTTTGCGGCGAGGTACATTGTCTGTACCGTGTCCAAAAGCTTTTTTCTGAGTTCCAGAGGTTCCTTCACCCGCACCTTTGTCCCCAAGCTCAACACCCAGGCCAGCGCGTCTTCTTCCATCTCGAAGCGAATTCTCGCTCGCAGCCAACCTTCACCAGTTGATTCTGAACTTTCCAGCCGTGCCCAACGCCCAATTAGGCCGAAACGTTGGAGCGCCGTTTCCTCGACTTCTGCGGTCACGAAGTAGCGCGGCAGATTCTCCTTGAGCGCTGCCCTCGAGGCTTCCCAGCGTTCTTTCAGGTTAAAACCCTCGGGCTGATAGGCGGGTTCTGTGCTCAAACGCGCATCGAGGATTCTCGAGACCCGGTATGTGCGGTAATCTTCGCCGTTCCAGGCCATCAAATACCAAATTTGGCCCTTGGCAACGAGGCCCAAGGGGTCGAGCAGCCGCTCATACGCCTCGCCCTCGCCGCGCTGGTAGGTGAGGTGCAGCTTGCGGCGCGCCCAGACCGCCTCGAGCAAGAGGGGCAGGCAGGGCACGGCATCGGAAGCGCCCCCAGTGTCCACGTAAATCCGCTCCCGCACCCCTTCGGCCTGGCGGCGCTGAAGCGCGGGAAGCGTCGCCAGCAGCTTGATAAACGCTCCCTCCGAAGCTTTGGACAACCCCAGATCGCCCAGCAGCTTCGGGGGTTGAATCAGCAGGGCTTTGACCTCCTCCGTGTTGAGGCCGGTGAGGTCGGTGCGGTAGTCGTCCAGGAGCCGCCAGCCGCCCCTGGCCCCGCGCTCGGCGTACACCGGAACCCCGGCCCCGGTAAGGGCCTCCATGTCGCGGTGGACGGTGCGCTCAGAGACCTCGAGCCGCCGCGCCAGCTCGCGGCTGGTGGCCTGCCCCTGCGTCTGCAGGATCAGAAGGATGGACAGCAGCCGGTCGGCCCGCATGAGCCCATTGTGCCCCCGAATCATGACAGGGGGTGTCATATAAAGCGGCTAGAGCCTGCTAGGAAGCCATGCGTAAACCATCCAGAACTTTCGGTAAAAGCAGAATGGAGAAAGCTAGCCAGTGAAAACCCTTGAGGGTCTCAGTAAGACGCTCGTAGTCACGGGCCAGACGGCGAAAACGAGCCATCCAGGCAAAGCTGCGTTCGACCACCCAGCGCCTGGGAAGCCGGACGAAACCCTTCTTGCTCTCTTCTAGCTTGACCACACATAGACATAGGGATATCCCCTCTTGCTTGGGCAGCAGCTTGCTCAGCCTCGCAGCCCGTATAGCCCTGATCCACAAAGGCGATTTCGACTTGCTGGTGGGTAACGGCTTGCACTGCTTTAGAGAGTTCCGCTACCTGGGCACGCTGGGCACGCTCCTGCTCATTGGCCGGGGTGATCCCCATCGCCAGCAAATGCCCCAGCGTATCTACAGCGTATCTACAGCGTATCTA
>PSMF01000144.1:7161-7398 GCA_040290005.1 Meiothermus sp. | reverse complement strand
GCCCCGCGCCGCCGCCCACAGGGCCCCCAGCAGGTCCTCCGGCCGCAGCCGCGCCCCTTGTCGCAGGCGGTAGTGCAGCTCGAGCAAGGCCTGCTGCGCCGCCTCCGCGATGGCGGCGGTCTCGAGGTCGAACTGCGCCACCACCCGCTCCAGGGCTTCGTTCAGAACGTTCTCCGGGACGCTGAGCTCCCCCACGAGCCGTTCCCGCCACAGTGCGGCCTGCTCGGAGGGGGTGGG
>PSMF01000144.1:0-6928 GCA_040290005.1 Meiothermus sp. | reverse complement strand
CCCCCAGCCGCTCGAGCAGTTCCCTGAGCCGGGCCTGCGCGGGTGGCTCGGGGCGGTAGCCGGCCTCGAGCAGCCACGTCGCCCCCCGCAAGCGCGCCTCCCGCCCCAGCCGCCGGGCCAGGTCCTCGGGGTCGCGCTCGAGCAGCCGCTCCGCCGAAAGCCCGAACGCCCGCAACCCCAGCCGGGAGCAGGCGCTGGCCGCGATCGCCCGCACGCTCTGGGGGTCGCCCAAAAGCTGCACGGGAACGGCCCCACCCTCCCACGCCGAGCAGATCCGGTCGGCCTGCTCCTGCTGCGAGGGAACCAGGGCGGCAGCGGCCGAGAGCGCGAAGGTTCCCGCGAGCTCGGGGTCGAGCTCGGCGGGGTTGTCGCCCTGCGCCCCGAGCAGGAAGTGCAGCACCGGCTCCGAAAGGCGGATGGGCTGCGCGGTGAGCGGGAGGTCGGGGCGGGGATGGATCTCGATGAGCCCCCAGCGCCGCAGGGGCGCGGAGGGCGTCATCGCCTGTGCGTGGACAATGCCATCCCCGAATAGCGCGAAGGCCAGGCCGAAACTCGGGTAGCGCGACTCCGCCAGCCCACAAGCCTGGGCACACACCGTCAGGAAGTCGGGCTCCAGCTCGGCCCCCGCGCACAGCAGAAGGACGTTCCGCTCGAAAGCCCCCAGACCCAGCGCCTCGCAAAGGCGGGCCAGGGCGGTGTCTTCCGCCAGCGTTTGGCTCAAGGGGGGGAGCCGGGACTCGAGGTCGCGTTCCCCGAAAGGCCGACTGGCCTCAGCCTTGATGAGCGCTACCAGTAGCCTTAGCCCTATGCCGCCGGACAGTGGTGGAATTCCCTGGTCTTGTAGCCCGTTCACGCAGCACCCACCTTAAATAAAACCCAACCCTCATTCCCTGGCAACCATCCAGGAGTGTAAGTATACTGATTCCATGTTTTCGCGGTCGTGGCTCGAGGAAGAAGCCTCGTACTCTCTCCCTTTTGCCCAGATCAAGCCTGAACCCACCGCCCTTCCCGATGCTGCCCCGGGACCCGCCCCCCTCTTTGCCCGTCCCCCAGACCCGGGGCGAGCCGAGCGGGAGGTGGCGTACTGGCAAAACCGGCACCAGCAGGCTAGGAAAGGCGGCGAACCCTGGACCCGCACCTACAAAGCCTCCCTCCGGGGCTTCGAACTCTTCCTCACCCTCTACCGCTTGGCCGACGGCACGCTGTGGGGCCTGTACTGGGTACGCACCTCCCAAAGCCAGGGCACGGCCCGGCAGTGGCCGCTCAGGGGCAAGTTGCTCCAAGACGGCAGTTTCCACCTCGAGGGCACCGCCAACTCCGCCAGGTTCCACGGGCGCTACAACCCCGACAACACCCTCTCCGTCGGCGAGTTCCTCCGGGTGCGGGGCGAACGGGACAGCGAGGAAAACGGGGAAACCGACGACGTGGTGCTGGAGGGGCTGCGGCTCGAGCCCCTCACCCCCATGGAGCCTTTCCGGAGCCTGCCAAGCTGGGCCCAGGAGCAGGACGGAGAGGAAACGGCAGGAACGGCTACGACTGCCCCACGGGCGCAACCCCGAGCCCAGCCCCAGCAACCGAAGGAAGAAACCGCCCCACCCGCCCCGCAACCGCGCCAACCCCATCCTTCCCCACCGCCCCAACCACAACCACGCCAACAGGCCCCACAACCCCCACAAGCCTCCGCCGGCAAGGCTTGGAGCGAGCGCCACAGTTTCGAGGGCAAGCTGAGCGCGGGAAACGCCAACGTCACCATCCACTTCAGCCAGGTGTTCAAAAAGGCCGACGGCACGGTGGAGTTCACCGCGAAGTACGACACGGGGAGGTTCCAGGGACAGACCCGGCAATTCCACAATGGGCGTCTCAGCTTCAGCCCAGGGGGCAATCCCAAGACCCTCGAGGGGGAGTGGCTGGGCAAGGACGAGGGGGGAAAGGACACCATCTACCGACTTACGGCTGTGTGGGCACCCAACCGTATCCCCCAGCCTCGGGCTTCAGTGACCTCGAGTTGGATAGTAGATGCATGGAAAGCAAACATCGGGGCCAGAGGCATCCCCAAAACCTTCACCCCCGAGGTGGCCGAGGCCATCCTATGGGCGGCCGGTGAGCTAGGGGTCAATCCCAACGATCTGGCCGCCTGTATAGCGTTCGAAAGCAATGGCTCCTTCTCACCCAGCCAACCCAATCTGGGGGGCGGAAGCGCCGTAGGGCTGATCCAATTCACCTCCGACAGCATCAAGCGAATGCACAAATGGCTGACTACCTGGGCATCTACTCACACTCTAGGCAGGGAAATTAAGGCAGACATCCAGAAGTATGGCTGGCAGGTAAGCAAGCTCAGCCGAGACAATTTGATGCGCATGTCGGTTCAGGAGCAAATTCGCTACGTGGTCTTGCACTTCAAATCCCACAAACTTCCGCCAGGAGCTGACCTCGAGCAAATTTACAAAAGCATCATCGCCCCCTTCGCTCCCAACGATGAGGCGCTATATACAAAGGAGGCAAATCCTGACAAGTATGCCGAAAACCAGGGCTTGGACCTCAATAAGGATGGAGCGATCTCGAAGTCGGAATCGGCGAGGAAGATTCACAACAACAACCACGTACTTCAATACTTCCTGCCCGTAGGCAACCACGAAATCCTCCAAGCGGCGCTAGAGAGCCTGAGCGGCGATGACACCGAGAAGCATGGGTATTACTGCCAAAGATGGGTCAGGGAGGTGCTGGAAAAGGCAGGCTACGCTGAGCTATATAAGCCATACCACAGAGGAACCGCTAAAGACGCAGGACTTGCTTTCAAAACCTCTCCATACTGGCATGAGTTTGAGGCCTCTAAGCTTCAACCCGGAGACATCATCTTCTGGCTTAAAGGGTCGTTCTACACCGATAGCAACGGTCAACAAAGAGAAGGAGGGCACGTCGGAATCTACATCGGCGGCGGAAAAGTAGCCAGCAACAACGTCATTGATTGGAAAAGGAGTGACAGCAAGGACGCGAGAGGACTACAGACCATCGAAGCGCTTGGCGGCGAGCCGGATGGTTTTGTTCGCTTCTCGCCAAAGGATCTTGAACGCAAAGGAGAGGCCAGTCAGTGAGAAAAGCCCTAATTCTAGCTCTCTGGGTCATCGGCTTAACAGGCCTTTTGGGCATGACCAAGCCCTCCGTTCTCTCACAGGTTGACTTCAGGAGCAGGTCCTTCATACCGCGCCCGTCCGGCTCCAAGGAGCAGCGCGCGGCCGAGGAGATACTCAGGAGGGACGGCTACTACCCTAGGGCATCAGAATGGCTGCTCGGTTACATCGAAGGGTCCTTCACCCAGCCCAAGGTCAAGGAGAAGATCCTGCTGTACAACCAGGACAAGCCCTCCTTCGGTACTGAGGTATCGCCCTATCAGGCGACTTATAGTAAAGCCATCTTGATCAGTAACTTTGATCTCGTTGACTCGCCCCCAGGTGCGACCGTCGGGGTTAGCGCCGTTCACTATACGACCGCGGGCCACTACATCGCCAACGTGGGGGACCTCAACGCGGACGGACGGGACGAGATATTGCGGGTGCACGAGCGCGTGAGGCTGACCCAGGAGGGCGGGGTGTTCTGGATGGACGCGGACATCGTCAACTACAGCCGAGGTTCGGGCAAGCGATTCGGTTTGTTGGTTGAAGAGAAGTACGCGGAGCTGCCCGAGGTGTTCGTCTCAGAGTGCCCTAGCTACCCGGAAATCCGGACGGCCCGCGTGGTCTCGAAGGTGCTGACCTTCGAGAAAAACGCCGTGGTCCTCAAGAGCTACACCGCGCCCTGTGTCGATAAAACGGCGGGTCACCCACCCCTGAACACCTTCAAACTCATCGGGACCGAGCGGGTACAGCTCAAGAAGTTCCCCGCCCGGTGAGGCGTGCCCCCGCGACACCGTTACAGCTCAAGGATGAGACGGAGGGATCCCCGCTCGAGGAGGCGCCTGGACGGCGGCGGATCACCTCGGGTAAAGAGCAGGTTCTCGGCTGGTTGCGTAAGGGGTAGTGATCGCTAATGCAAAGGTTGGGATTGCTCGGTTTGATGCTTTTCCTAAGCCTGGGTCTGTCAGTCAGCCCCGAAGGCCCAATCTACGGCAAAAAGGCGACTATTGAAGGCACAAGCTTTTGTAAGAAATACTCGTGCAAGCTTGTCTCCCGTGGAGAACTGGACCTGATAGGTGGGACAACGGCGGACTACACCGTAGTTTATCCCATCGATCCGTCCTCACGTAGGCGTGATGAGCAAGAGACCATTATTGGCATCCTCTGGGATAAGGATGGAAGAATCATCGGCTTCCAAATGCAGTTCAAGGAAAGATTTCTAGATAACGGGTTAGGATTTTATGATGTTCAACTCACAATTGACCTCGTAGCACTGATGATTGGAAAACAGTACCGAAATGCGCCCCACATGGGGGATGACTTCAACAGAGGGTGCTTTGGTTACTTGAGCCGCAAGACCGATCTCCACGTGATGGCTAAGGGGAGCATCACCCCCGCGGGCTCGAGCAAGCCCAAGCCGTACGTCCTGTATTGCTCCATCGTGCCCAGTTCCAAGTACCCCTACCGCCGGGTTCAGGAGATACCCGACGAGATGCTCGTCCCAGATCGGGGGGCGCTCGAGGTTGTTCCGTACCTCGAGCTATATGAGAAGGTGAATTATTGACCCCATTTCGGAAAAGAAGAGCGCCCGGCGCGACGAGAACACGGCGAGGAGCAGGGCAAGAGGACGGGTACAGCGACGTGCTAATTCGCATGAACGGGGGGTGCGGCGGAAACTGCTGCCTGAACGAATACTTCTTCGTATCGCATCGGGGGAACGGACGCTTCAGCCGTAGCAAGCCTTTCGGCTATGCCTACAAGGAACCTAAGATCGAGCGGCACCGGGGCCGGTGGAGCGTCGTGGTCGAAGTGCGTAACGAAGGGTTCAACACCGACGACCCCATCGACGTGCGTGAGCGGTACGTCCTCGAGGACGGCAACGCCGTGCTGGTGGAGAAAGGCGAGCTCAAACCTCTTCTTGCCCTCGCCGAGATGAAGTCCGAGGAGCTTTCGGACCTCACCGTCGCCGAGGAGCGAAGCTTGCGCTACGACCTCGACGGCGACGGCACGGACGACCGGATTATCGGAAGCTTCTGGGCAAGGTGGGGGCGCATTTCCTGGAGGGTGCAGTTCTCCAGCGGCCTCTCCTTCGACGACAATCGCGCCTGCAAGCGGATCGGCGTGCTGGCCTCGAGGAGCCAAGGGGTGCACGACCTGGTTTGCGATCTGGCGACCGTCTATCGGTGGGACGGCAAGACCTACGTGAGGCAGGAGCCCGAGCCTTAGTATTTGCAAATCGATTGCGAAAGATAAAATGCTAACTTTTTCTAGAGTTGGTAAACTGCGGCTAGAGCGAAGATGGATACCTCCAGAGGCCAAATCATCGTCCAGCTTCAAGGAGCCACCGTCCAGACGGTGGACCTCACCGCCGACTCCCTCACCATCGGCCGGGTGCCCGACAACGGGCTGGTGCTTCCCATCCCTCCCGTCAGCCGACATCACGCCGAGCTCCGGCTGACGGCGCAGGGGCCGGTGATCATCGACCTCGGCTCGACCAACGGGACCTACGTGGGGGGCGTGCGGCTGGTGGCGCACCAGGAGTTCCCGCTGATCCCCGGCATCCCGGTGCAGATCGGCCCCTTCGTGCTGACCTACTCCCCCACGCCCTCGAGCCTCCCCGCCGAGGCTGACGCGGAGCCCATGAGCCCGCCCCCCGCCCCCGAAGTCGAGGTAGCGGTGGAGGAGCGCCCCCCAGCCCCGGCCCGGCCGACCTACCCGGTGCCCCTGCCCCCGGTGGCCCCGTCGCGCTACCTGCAGTACCTCCCCGTCATTTTTCACGACGGGGACTTCCTCGGGCGCTTTCTGCAGATCTTCGAGGGGATCTGGGAGCCGCTCGAGTGGCGCCTGGACCACCTACCCATGTACTTCGACCCCCGCACCGCCCCGGCTTCAATGGTGAACTGGCTGGGGAGCTGGCTGGGGCTGGAGCTGGACGAGCGCTGGCCCGAGGAGCGGCGGCGCAGGCTGGTGGCAGAGGGAATGGACCTGTTGCGGTGGCGGGGCACCCGCTACGGGCTCAGCCGCTGGATCGAGACGTGCACGGGGATCAGCCCATCCATCGAGGAGCTCCCGGAGCAACCCTTCGTCTTTCGGGTTCGGCTCGAGGTGCCTGCGGGCAAGGAACTCGACCCCGAGCTGCTGGCCAAGCTGATCGAAACCCATAAGCCGGCCCACGCCGGGTACGTGTTAGAGTTGGTCTGAAATCTAGGAGCTCGGCCGTGGAGAGCGGAAGCAACACAACAGATCGTCGGGTTGGGGAGCGCGTCGGCAAGTACGTGCTCCAAAATTTGCTGAGCGAGGATCACCTGGGCAAAGCGTTCGCGGCCCTGGACACCGAGCTCGGCCGCCCCGCGCTGGTGCGGCTGATGCCGCGCACGGCGCGGCAGGCACAACGCCTGCAGGAGCTCAGAGAGGCCTTGCTGGGGCTCAAGCACCCCAACGTCGTCGAGACCTACGACTGCGGGGAGGACGGGGACTTCGTGTTCATCGCCAGCGAGCGCCCGCCGGAGGGCAGCCTGCAGACGCTGCTGCACCGCTACGCCAAGGCGGGGGAACGCCTTCCCCTGCAGCAGGGCCTCGAGCTCGTGCGCGACGCGGCGGCGGCGCTGGAGGAGGCCCACAAGCGGGGGATCGTCCACGCCGACGTGCGGCCCGCCAACCTGCTGCTGTGGCGCACGGGCCTGCTCGAGCACTACACCCTCAAGGTCGGCAACTTCGGGATGGCGTTGCTGGAGAGCCCTGGGGGGTTGGAGGACCTCGAGCACTTCAAGGGCGTCCCCACCCACCTGGCCCCCGAGCGCTTCCAGGGGCTACCCCCC
>PSMF01000143.1:0-7435 GCA_040290005.1 Meiothermus sp. | reverse complement strand
ATGGCGAAAGGTGTATTTGAGCGTACGAAGCCGCATGTCAATGTTGGGACGATCGGACACGTGGACCACGGGAAGACGACCCTGACGGCGGCGATCACCTTTGTGGCGGCGGCGGCGAATCCGAATGTGGAAGTGCAAGCCTACGACCAGATTGACAAAGCCCCCGAGGAGAAAGCTCGTGGGATTACGATCAACACTGCGCACGTGGAGTACGAGACCGAGAAGCGGCACTACTCCCACGTGGACTGCCCCGGTCACGCCGACTACGTCAAGAACATGATCACCGGTGCGGCCCAGATGGACGGGGCCATCCTGGTGGTGGCCGGAACCGACGGTCCGATGCCCCAGACCCGCGAACACGTGCTGTTGGCCCACCAAGTCGGGGTGCCCTACATCCTGGTGTTTCTGAACAAGACCGATATGGTCGATGACCCCGAGCTCTTGGACCTGGTGGAGATGGAAGTCCGCGAGCTGCTGTCCAACCAGGACTTTGACGGTGACAACGCCCCCATCATCCGCGGCAGCGGGTTGCAAGCTTTGGAGCAGATGCAGAAAAACCCCAAAACTCAGCGCGGGGAGAACGAGTGGGTGGATAAAATCTGGGAGTTGCTCGACGCCCTCGACAGCTACATTCCTACGCCCCAGCGCGAGGTGGACAAGCCCTTCCTGATGCCCGTCGAGGACGTGTTCACCATCACCGGTCGTGGGACCGTGGCTACGGGTCGGATCGAGCGCGGCAAGATCAAGGTGGGCGAGGAAGTGGAGATCGTGGGGCTCTCCGAGAGCAAGCGCACGGTGGTCACGGGGGTGGAGATGCACCGCAAGACCCTCAACGAGGGGATGGCCGGGGACAATGTAGGTCTGCTGTTGCGCGGGGTGGAGCGCGAGGGGATCGAGCGGGGGCAGGTTCTCTCCAAACCCGGCTCGGTCACGCCGCACACCAAGTTCGAGGCCAGCGTGTACATCCTCAAAAAGGAAGAGGGGGGACGGCACACCGGGTTCTTCACCAACTACCGCCCGCAGTTCTACTTCCGCACCACCGATGTCACCGGAGTAGTCGAACTGCCCGCTGGGGTGGAGATGGTCATGCCCGGGGATAACATCACCTTCACCGTTGAGCTGATCAAGCCCATCGCCATGGAAGAGGGTCTGCGCTTCGCTATCCGCGAGGGCGGCCGTACCGTCGGCGCAGGCGTCGTAGCTAAAATTATCGAATAGTGTGCTAAACTAAAGCCTTGCTGGCCCAGTTTCCCTTAATCGGGTGGCTGGGCCGAGGCTTGAAGAAGGTGAAACTATGGCAAGCGACGTAAGGATCAAACTGCTCCTGGAGTGTACCGAGTGCAAGCGGCGGAACTACTCCACCGAGAAGAACCGCCGCAACACCACGGCCAAGCTCGAGCTGAAGAAATACTGCCCCTGGGACAACAAGTACACCGTCCACCGGGAAGTCAAGGTCTAGGTTATGGCCGACCGCGAACCTGTCGCCCCCCGGCGCAGCCCCGTCCAGCGCATCATCAACTACTTCCGCGAGGCGCGGGCCGAGCTTTCGCGCGTCACCTGGAGCACCCGCGAAGAAATCATCGGTTCGACCCAGGTGATCCTTATCTTCGCGCTCGTGGCGATGCTGAGCCTGGGTCTGATTGATACGGTGTTCCGCTTCCTCAGCACGAGCATCAGCCGGTAACTATGAGCATTGAATGGTACGCCGTCCACACCTACGTGGGCTACGAAGATAAGGTCAAGGGGAACCTCGAGCAGCGCGTCCGGGCGCTGGGGATGGGGGACAAGATTTACCAAGTCCTGATCCCCACCGAAGAGGTCGTGGAGCACCGCGACAACGGCAAGAAAGACGTGGTGCGCCGCAAGCTCTACCCTGGCTATATCTATGTGTTGGTTGACCTCGGCGACGACTTAGGCGAGGTCAACGAAGCTTGGGAGGTCGTCCGCAATACGCCGGGTGTCACTGGCTTTGTGGGAACCGCTACCCGGCCCGTCCCGCTCACCCCCGACGAGGTACAGCACCTTCTTGAAATATCTGGTCTGGCGGGCAAGAAAGAAGCCCCCAAGCCGCAAGTCACCTTCAAGGAAGGCGACGTGGTGCGGGTAACTTCTGGCCCCTTCGCCGACTTCACCGGGGTGGTAGGCGAAGTGAACTTGGAGCGCCAGAAGGTCAAGGTGCTGGTCTCGATCTTCGGGCGGGAGACTCCGGTCGAGTTGGAGTTTTCGCAGGTAGTCCGAGCATAGGTCAACCGTCGAACGTCTACTGTCCTTCGACCTCAGACCTTCGACTTTAGACAGCGTCGCAAGGCGCTTAGGCGATAACACCACGAAGTTCGTGGGAGCCTGAAAGGGAAAAAGGAGAAAGAGCAATGAAAAAAGTCGCTGCTATGGTCAAATTGCAGCTTCCGGCGGCTAAGGCCACGCCTGCGCCCCCGGTCGGCCCGGCCCTCGGTCAGCACGGGGCCAACATCATGGAGTTTGTGAAGGCGTTTAACGCGGCCTCGGCGAACATGGGGGATGCCATCGTCCCGGTGGAAATCACCATCTACTCCGACCGCAGCTTCACCTTCATCACTAAAACCCCGCCCGCCTCGTACCTGATCCGCAAGGCGGCGGGCTTAGAGAAAGGCTCGGGCAAAGCGGGCCGCGAGAGTGCCGGGAAGCTCACCTGGGAGCAGTGTCTGAGCATCGCCAAGCAGAAGATGCCCGACATGAACGCCAACGACGAGGTTGCGGCGGCCCACATGATCGCCGGTTCTGCCCGTTCGATGGGCATCCAAGTTACGGGGGTTCCCAATGCCTAAGCACGGTAAACGCTACAAGGCGCTGCTCGAGAAGCTGGACCTGAACAAGGTATACTCGGTCGAAGAGGCTGCCGCGCTGATTCCCCAAATCAAATCTGCCCGCTTCGACGAGACCGTAGAAATCCACGTCAAGCTGGGGATTGATGCCAAGAAGTCTGACCAGAACGTGCGTTCCACCGTGGCCCTGCCCCACGGCACGGGCCGCAGCGTACGGGTGCTCGCCATCGCCAAGGGTGACAAGATCGCCGAAGCCCGCGAAGCCGGGGCCGACATCGCCGCCGGGGAAGAGATCATCCAGGAGATTTTGGATGGCCGCAGCGACTACGACGCGGTAATCGCCACTCCCGACGTGATGGGGGCGGTGGGTTCCAAGCTGGGCCGGGTGCTCGGGCCTAAAGGGTTGCTCCCCAACCCCAAGGCCGGGACGGTGGGCCCCAACATCGGCGACATCGTGCGGGAGATCAAGGCCGGTCGGATCGAGTTCCGCAACGATAAAACCGGCGTGGTGCACGGGCCGGTGGGCAAGGCCAGCTTCGAGCCAGGCAAAATCGCCGAGAATGTGCGGGCCTTCGTCCGCGCCGTCGAGGGAGCCAAGCCCGACGGGGCCAAGGGCACGTACCTGCGGTCGGTGTACCTGACCACTACGATGGGGCCAAGCATCAAGGTTACGCTGGCGGCGCAGCAGTAAAAACGTCGCTATGAACTCCGAAACTCTCCCAAAAAGGGGGAGTTTTTCTTTCCAGTCTGTCGGAGGTTACGGATGGGCTATGTTGAGAAAAACATCCAGCTCTGGGAGGCGTGGAGCAGACAAGGTAAAAGCTATACCCGACCCCTTCGCATGAGGCGTTCGTGGCGGCCAGGGACAGCGAACTTGAAATCTACCTCACGCCTCAGAAGCCCGTCCCGCTCAAGTAGTTCCCCGGTCGGGGCCGGAAGGTGCTGGGGTTGGCGAGCGGGGGAGGGCAGCAAGGCCCAATACTGGTCGCTCACGGCTATCAGGTGATAGTCATGGACTTCTCGCCTAGAGGCTACTAGGAAGCCAATAGTAAACCATAGATAACTTTGAGCAACCGCAGAATGGCGAAGGCCAGCCAGTGGAAGTCTTCCTTTGAAAACTTAGTTCGTGTCCAGAACAGGATTTCTGACAGTGTAGGAATTGCGTCCCAGAGAGGAAATCCTGAACTCGGTTCCTCCTATCTGAAAACCGCTTTAGAGTGTCTGGCGGCGCAGCAGTAAAACCCTCGTTGTGAGCTTTAGAACTCTCCCAAAAGGGAGGGGTTTTTCATAGCAATTTATAGGTTGACTTCTACACCAAACCCGTTGTACGACTGGTTCTTAAGGAGGGGCAAAGTATGTCCGATAACAAAGCGATATTCCGCCGCCATGTGGACGAGGTGCTGAATCAGGGAGACCTCGCCGCGATAGGCCAGCTTTTCGCGCCAGATTTTGTTGGGCACGTCCAACTTCTGCCCGCGCCAACCATGAGCCGCGAGGACGTGAAGCAACTCTTTGCAATGTACCGAAGTGCCTTTTCCGGTTTTGATGCTACCCTCGAGCGGTTAGGGATAAGGTCGTCGGCCTCCTGACGATACGTGGTAGGTATACGGGTAGCTTTTTCGGCATCCTGCCGACGGGTAAAGAAGTGGCGTTCCGAACGATGGACATAGAGCGATTTCCGTAATCATTGCACAGGAAGGTCGTCGTAAAACTGCGTAGAGAAGCGACTCACCGACTTTACGTGTGCAATATTTAGGCAAACTGCCCTATTTCGTATCGCCAACGGCAGAATAGTCGAACACTGGGTGATGCCTGACTGGTTCGGTCTACAGCAGCAGTTGGGTGTGATCCCATCGAGATAAGTCTGTCTGCGGTTAGAGTTCAGTCCTGACCTGCCAGAGTTCGGGGAACAGGACGACCTCGAGCGCCCGTTTCAAATACCCCACCCCCGCCGTCCCGCCACTTCCGCGCTTGTAGCCGATCATCCGCTCGACGGTGGTGAGGTGGTTGAAGCGCCAGCGCCGAAAGTTGTCCTCCACATCAATCAATTTCTCGGCTAGATAATACAAATCCCAGTGCGCTTCGGTGTGGCGGTAGACCTCGAGCCAAGCCTCGAGCACCGCCGGGTTCGACTCGTAAGCTTGAGAGAAATCGCGCTCCAGAACGCTCGAAGGTATCACCAGTCCCCTCTGGGACAGGATTTTTAGCGATAAATCGTAGAGGCTGGGCGAATGGATGGCCCTCTCGAGCAGCTCATGATGTTCCTGGCGGTGCTCGTGCGGGCGCATCATGAAAGGGTTGCGGTTGCCCAGCAGAAACTCGATGAGGCGATATTGGTACGACTGGAACCCCGAAGCCTGGCCGAAGCTCGAGCGAAACTCCAGATAATCCGCCGGGGTCATGGTTTTGAGTACCTCCCAGGCGTTCGTCATCTGCTCCTGGGCGCGGCAAACCCTGGTGAGCATCTTCAGCGCTGGGTCAATGATGCCCTCACCCAGGAGTCGCATCGCGCTCTGAAGCTCGTGTACGACGAGCTTCATCCACAGCTCAGAGACGTGGTGGATGACGATGAAAAGCATCTCGTCATGGGCCTGGGTGAGCGGGCGCTGAGCCGAAAGAAGGGCGTCCAGGGCTAGATAATCGCCGTAAGAGAGCGACTTGCTAAAGTCGGTGTGGGCTTCCTGGTACGAGCGGTCCTCGCCCATCATGTCACCTTCTCGCGCACCTGGAAACGCCCCTCCTGCCATTTGCCCGTGCCCATCACCGTTTTCAGCCGCTCTACCGCCTCGTACACATCGGTGTAGCGCAGATAAAGCGGTGTGAAGCCGAACCGCATAATTTCAGGGGCGCGGAAATCGCCGATCACACCGGAGTCAATCAGGGCCTGCATGACCGCGTAGCCTTCGGGATAGGCGTAGGAAACCTGGCTACCACGGCGTTCGTGCTCCTTTGGCGTGACCAGTTTGAAGCCGTACTCGGCGCATAGCGGCTCCATTAGTTCGATGAACAAATCAGTCAGTCGCAATGATTTCTCGCGCAGTTGAGCCATGTCTACATGGGCGAAGACATCCAAAGCCGCGTCCAGCGCGCTCATCGAAAGAACGCTCGGCGTTCCCACGGTGAGGCGGCGAATGTCCTCGGCCGCCACGTATTCGGGCACGAAGGCGAAGGGCGCTTTGTGCCCCATCCAGCCCGACAAGAAGGGGATTGACGCGTCCTGATGCCGCTTGGGCACGAACAAAAACGCGGGTGCGCCGGGACCGCCGTTCAGGTATTTGTATCCGCAGCCCAC
This sequence comes from Meiothermus sp., assembly GCA_040290005.1. Lineage (GTDB taxonomy): Bacteria > Deinococcota > Deinococci > Deinococcales > Thermaceae > Meiothermus. Next base: position 1,342 of record PSMF01000143.1, on the reverse strand, counting down.
AGCGAAATCCACCCCGCACTCGTTCAACCGCACCGGGAAAGCGCCCGCGCTGTGGGCCAAATCCCATAGGCTGATAGCCCCGTGCTGGTGAGTGATTTCCGTGACGTGCCGCATATCGTAGCGGTAGCCGGTGCGGTAGTCCACCTCGGTCAGCATCACGACAGCGACCCTATCGTCAATCGCGGCTTCAACCTTGTGCTTTTTCACGAACCGCAACTCGTATTCGCCGCCTAGTAGCTCCTTTACACCTTGAGCGATGTAAAGGTCGGTGGGGAAGTTGTCAATATCCGAGACGATGACTTTGCGTTCTGGACGCAGCTTGAGCGCCGCGAGCAGGACTTTGAAGAGGTTGATGCTCGTTGAATCGGCGGCAACCACCTCATCGGCCTCAGCCCCGATTAGGCGGGCGATTTTGGCCCCTACTTTTGTTGGAAGGTCTATCCAGCCGCGCGTGTTCCAGCTTCGGATGAGGTCGGTGCCCCACTCTCCGTGGATGACCTGCCCGATACGTTCTGGCACGGCCTTGGGCAACACCCCGAGCGAGTTCCCGTCGAGGTAAATCAGCCCTTCGGGGATGCTGAACTGGTCGCGCTTGGGGGCCAAGGGGTCGGAGGCATCAAGGGTTTGAAGTTCGGATTGCGTCATAATTCACCGCTTCTCGAGGTAGCGCCAGAAGTCTTCCGGCGTGGTTCCCGCCTTGTCCAGCGCAAAGTTGTAGACATCTACACTGTAAACGCTTTTGCAATATTCCGGGTGGCTGTGCAGAGCGGTTTTTAGCTCGAGAATCAGTTTTCTGTCGGCTGTGGCGAGTGTTTGAGCGAGGTGTGTTTTGTCGGCAAGGTCGGTTGTACTCAGCCTCCGCCCAGCTCCAAAAATCCAACTTCCGCAGCACACGGGTCTTCTGATGCAAGAACTGATAACCGCAGTACAGTCCTGGCTTTAATCCGCCTGAGTCGGGTCGTAGATGCTCATCGTTGAAGCTGGCCTTGACCAGCGAGTAGCCTTGCCGCTCGAGTTACTCTGATAGCAACGGCGTAAACCCGATAAGCCTTGCGCGTTGGGAGCGCTCGAGGTGGCAGAACAGGTCAATGTCGGGCCAGGTCATCAGGTCGAGGGCCACGCTGCCCGCGATGTGAATGCGCCCGAAGTGGGTCTCGAGTAGCCTCATCACGCCGCCCTCGAGAATCGCCATCGCTTCGCGGCGTAGCTGAGCAGCTTTGTGCTCGAGGGTTTCAGGTGAGTTCATCGGGTTTTATTGTAGGCCAAAGATTCCCCACAAGCGCCGAGTCAGTAATTTGGTGAATGCCCGTGTGCCTTCTGCGCCCCCCTGCGAGCCAAGGTG
>PSMF01000010.1:0-51230 GCA_040290005.1 Meiothermus sp. | reverse complement strand
CACCAATCGGCGGTATCCTCCCGCCTCTTGGCTCAGCCCGGCCTGCCCCAGGCCCTCCGCTGCCTGGCCGAAGAGGTTGGGGGGTAGGGCCAGATAGAACACCGCCGAAGGGGTCAGGTGTTCCCTCAAGGCACCCAGCCTTTGTGCGCTGAGGTCGCCCGAAACATACTCCATTCGCGCCGCCAGAGGCGCCCATAGGCCAGCATCAAAGCCCTGGGCAAACTGCCGCAGGCCTTCCTCGAGGTGGGCGATGAACTCCTCCCGGCCCCAGGCTTCCATCGCGTACCCCACCAGCCGGAGGCCCTCCAGACGGCCCAGGGTGTGGAGTTGGTAGAGGGCGGGCATCAGGAGCCTGCGGGTAAGGTCGCCGGTAGCGCCGAGAATGACCAGGGTAGCGTCCGCCATATCGCCACACTACCCTGGGACCCTAAAGGTAGGATGAAGGGTGGGGACGGCGTGAGGCGCAGGACGTAATCGGCCAACTTCCCGGTGCCCGCGGCCCCTCGAGCCTCTTCCGCTCCCGCCCTCCATCAGCTTGTCGCGCACCGTGCTGAACTGGCTCAAGAGCCTGCCCAAGGCCGTCGCGGAGAGCAGAGGGTTCGGGCGCTCTGGATTGCCGGACCGGGTTCCGGCCTTTGGGGCTCAACTCCCGCCCCCCGGTTTTGGATGCCGGTGCTCTTCCGGTTGAGCTAAAGGAACCCAAAAGGGGGGTGGCCCGCCTGAACTGAAGTCAGGCTGATTGGGAGGTCGGAAGCAAAGGGGCCTATCCGGGCCGGCTCCTGGGACGCGCGGGTACCCTACTTCTGGAAGCGCTCGAGCCCCAAACACCACGCTAGCCTGGTCAGGGCCATCCGGTCCCGCGTCGAGGCGGAAATGGAGAGCGCTGCGGATTATAAACCGATACACCGTCCGATCAAGTCAACTACCCCACGCCCCGCCACGGTGTGGCGGGAAGCACGTGGGATTCTAGTTCTTGGATTCTCGTCGTAACTGTGAGCCAAGCTCTCTCGAGCAAAAGATGATAATCTATTCTCAACAGTTGAGCTTTATGAAAGCCCTCGAGTTCGACCGCTTCTCGATCCGCTTCGGCGACTTCCAGGTGCTCCAGGAGGTCTCGCTGGGGGTGGAGGCGGGCAGCTTCGTAGCGATCGTCGGCCCCAACGGAGCGGGGAAGAGCACCCTGCTCAAGTCGGTGCTGGGGCTGGCCGAAGGCGAGCGCCGCGATGGGCGGGTCCAGGCTTCGGGCAGTGTGCGGGTGTTGGGCAAAGACGCCAGAGAAGTCTCGGCAGGTTGGGTGGGCTATGTACCCCAGGTTAAGGGCTTCGACCGCAGCTTCCCGGCCTTGGCCCTGGAGGTGGTGGTGAGCGGGTTGCGCCGAAGCTGGCCTTTTCGTATCACCTCTGACGAGCGACGCAAGGCTGAGGCGATGCTCGAGCAAGTCGGAGCACTGCACCTGGCGGGTTGCCGCCTGGGCCGCCTTTCGGGTGGGGAGTTGCAGCGGGTGTACTTGGCCCGGGCCCTTATCCGCTCGCCCCGTCTGCTATTGCTCGATGAGCCAGCCACTGGGGTGGACGCGGTGGGGGAGGCCGACTTGTATCGCCACCTCGAGGCCTATCAGTCGCGCTTGGGGGCGACCGTTTTGATGATTACCCACGACTGGGAGGCGGCCCGCCACCACGCCACGCGGGTGTTGCTGCTCAACCGCCGGGTGGTGGCTTACGGCCCTCCTGAGGCGGTGCTGTGCCACGAGCGCCTGGCCGAAGCCTTTGGGCACGTCGGGCATCCGCACGGGTTGGCGATGAGCCCTTAGGAAGCCCAGGGCCAGGGGTCTATCCCCCAGCCGGACGCACCCTGGACCTCTCCAGAAACTTCTTGGAGAACGCAAACTTCTCCTCCAAATGGCTGGAAGTCCCGAACTGTTCTTAGGCTCCAGACCAAAGCTGCGAGCCGTTAGGCAACCTCGAAGATCCCTATGCAGAACCTAGATGTCCCGTCTACCCTCGAGATCGAAGAGACGAGCAAACCTGTGGGAGAGTGATTAATGCTCGAGGCCCTCCAACTCCCCTTCTTGCAACGCGCCCTCCTGGCTGGGCTCCTGGTGGGCGGGTTGGCGAGCTATTTAGGGGTTTTTGTGGTTCAGCGCCGCCTCTCGTTTCTAGGCGACGGGCTGGCCCACGCCGCCTTCGCCGGGGTCGCACTGGGCTTGTTGCTGCACTCCGAGCCGCTGTGGGTCGCCATTCCTTTCGCCGTCCTGGTCTCTCTCGCCATCACCTGGGTGCGCGAGAAAAGCAGCTTAGGCGATGACACCGCCATCGGTATCTTCTTTGCGGTCTCGGTAGCCCTGGGGGTGCTATTCATGTCGCTGCGCCAGGGCTTCGCGCCGGATGCGGTGGCCTATCTGTTTGGCTCGATCCTCACCGTCACCCCCACCGACTTAGGAGTGATAGGCGCGGCGGCCTCCATCGTCGCGCTGCTCTCCCCGCTATGGAAACACTGGGCCTATGCCACCTTTGACCGCGAGCTGGCCCTCGCCGACCGTCAACCCGTCGGTCTCCACGACTACGTCCTGGCTGGGTTGGTAGCGCTGGTGGTGGTGACAGCAGTGAAGGTGGTGGGCATCGTGCTAATCGCGGCCTTCGTGGTGATCCCGGCGGCGGCGGCACGGCTGTTGAGCCGCACCTTCACCGCGATGACGCTCCTCGCCGTCGCCATTGGCACCCTCTCGGTGATACCGGGGCTGGTCGCCTCCTACGTGTTTGATGTGCCCGCGGGCAGCGCGATTGTGTTGGTACAAGCAGCGGTTTTTGCCTTGGCGTTGGTCGTTCGACGCTAAGCGGTGGGACGACAATGTAATCCCGTTATTTCCACACGGGATTCGGCAGTTTATAGTAGGACCATGTGGGTCTCGACCAAAGCGCAATACGGGCTTCGTGCCCTGGTGGAAATCGGCCTGCGGGCTCCGGCAGCGGTTCCGCTGCAAGTGGTGGCCGATGCCCAAGGCATCTCGCAGCACTACCTCGAGCAGATCGCCGCACAGCTCCGCCGCAGCGGCTTCATCCGCAGTGTGCGGGGCGCCAAAGGTGGCTACAAGCTGGGCCGCTCGCCGGAGAAAATCCTCGCCCTGGAAGTGGTGGAGGCGCTCGAGGGGAGCCTAGCCCCCGTAACCTGTGTGGACGACCCCGAGTCTTGCTGGCAGACCGGCAGTTGCTCGACGGAGACCCTGTGGAAAAAGGTAGATTTCGCCATGCGCGGCGTGCTGGGCGGCACATCGCTAAAGGATTTGGTGGACGAGCGCCGGGTGATCGAGTCGCGCAAGCTGGTGCAGATAGAGGTTGAGCGTCCAGGGTCCAGGGTTGAGGGCACGATTGCTTCTGGCCCTAGACTCTCGACTCTCGACCCTCGACGATTCCGATGATTTACCTCGACTATGCTGCTACGACACCGCTCGACCCCGAGGTAAAAGCGGGGATCGAGCGCGTTCTGGACGTATACGGTAACCCCAGTTCGGTTCACGGAGTTGGACGGGAGGCGAAGCGGTTGCTCGAGGAGGGCCGCGAGCGGGTGGCGAAGGCGCTGGGTTGCCGTCCCCGTGAGCTGATTCTGACTGCCGGAGGAACCGAAGCCGATGCGACCGCAATCCTCGGGCTGACGCTGGCGAAGGGCAAAGGACACATCATCAGCACCCAGATCGAGCATTCCGCTGTGCTCACCGCGCTAAAGAACCTCGAGCGCCTGGGCTTCGAGACCACGCTCCTGGCGCCCGACCGTTTCGGGATGATTTACCCCGAGCAGGTCGCAGAAGCTTTGCGACCGGATACGATTTTGGTCAGCGTGATGGCCGTCAACAACGAGCTGGGCACGATTTACCCGGTGCGCGAAATCGCCGAGATGTGTAGGGCTCGAGGCATCCCTTTCCATACCGATGCGGTACAGGCGTTCGGCACGGTCAGGAGCAGCGTCCAAGACCTTGGGGCGGACTTGATTTCCATCGCCGCGCACAAGTTCTACGGCCCCAAAGGGGTCGGAGCGCTCTTCATTCGCAAGGGACTCGAGCTTTTTCCATTGATGCCCGGCAAGCAAGAGCAGGGCTATCGCGGCGGAACCGAGAACTTGCCCGCCGTGTACGGGATGGGTCTTGCCGCTGAAAAAGCTGTGCGGGTGCTGGAAGAGGAAGGATCAAGGCTCTTAGGTTTGAGGGAGAGGCTCGAGCGCGGCCTCCTCGCCATCCCGGATGTCGAACTCAACGGGCATCCCGAGTTGCGCAGTCCTAAACACGTAAACGTCACGGCCAGAGGAGCCGATGGGGAAGGGCTTTTGCTCAACCTGGACATGATGGGCATTGCGGCCTCCTCGGGTTCGGCGTGTGCGTCGGGGAGTTTGGAGCCCTCGCACGTCCTGAGCGCAATTGGGCGCAGCAAAGCCGAGGCCAAGGCTTCGGTGCGGTTCAGCCTGGGGCGGTTCACCACCGAGGCCGAGATTGGTGCGGCGGTGCGGGCCTTTGCTGAGGCGGTGGGGCGGTCTCGAGTCGCTGTATAAGAATATCCCGTTTAGAACGATGCAATGCGGATGTTGCAAGACGAGTTTCGCTGTGCCTGTACTTAACACGGACGACTATACGGAAATCGCGGCACTGCACCGTTCAAAACAAGATTTGAACGCGATAAAAAGGCTCCGGGACCTATCAGGAATCGAACTGGGAAAGGCCAAAGTCATCGTGCAGCATATTTCTAGGGCCAATCATCAATGCCATCGCTGCGGGACTGTTTTGGCTGGAGAAAGGGCGACAAGGTGTTCGAACTGTAGGTCACTAAATCTGAATTGGTAATAATGCATTCGTGACCACCCGTCGCCGTTACGAAATCCTGCTCCCCATCCGCCACAACGACGGTCGTTCGATCCTCGTCCAGGAGACGCAGACTTTGCAGCAAACCCTGCGCGACGTGATAGACCGCTTCGGCGCGATGTCCTATAGCCCCAACTCGATTTTGGGGGTGTGGAAGAGTGAGGACGGCAAACCCTATGACGACGACCTGTTTTTGCTCACCGTAGATGTCGAGGATATCCCGGAGAACCGGGCTTTTTTTGTGGAGTTCAAAAAGACGCTGCTCGAGCGCTTCAAGCAGAAGGACATCTACATGGTGACGTATCTACTCGAGGTGGTATGAGCAGATCAAGGGTCGAGGGACAAAATTTTTAGCTCTCGACTCTCGACCCCTTTACGCCTTGACCTTCTCCTTCGCCGCTTCCTCGCGCAGGGTCCGGCGTAAAACCTTGCCCGCGGCGGTCTTGGGCAACTCACTGCGGAACTCGTAGAGGCGGGGGATTTTATAGGCGGCCAGCCGCTCGCGGCAGAACTTGTCGAGTTCCTCCTGGCTGACCGATTGTCCGGCTTTTAAGACCACGAAAGCGGCGACGGTCTCGCCTCGGTAGGGGTCGGGAACGCCAACCACAGCGGCCTCTTGAATGGCCGGGTGGCTAAAGAGCACCTCCTCGACCTCTCTGGGGTAGATGTTGTAGCCGCCCGCGATGATCATGTCCTTTTTGCGGTCCACGATGTAGAAATAGCCGTCTTCGTCCATCCGCGCGATGTCGCCGGTGAGGAGCCAGTCAATCTTGACCACCTTGGCGGTCTCTTCGGGTTTCTGCCAGTAGCCCATCATCACGTTGGGGCCACGGATGGCGAGTTCGCCCACCTCGCCTACCGGCAACTCGCGCAGGTTCTCGTCCACCACCGCCGCATCTATCCCCGACATCGGCAGGCCGATGCTGCCCTTCTTGCGGGTGCCGTTTACGGGGTTAGAGTGGGTGACGGGAGCCGCTTCGGTGAGACCGTAGCCCTCGAGCAGCCGCCCCCCGGTGAGCTTTTCAAACTGCTCGATCACCTCCAAGGGCAGCGGGGCCGAGCCGGAGTTGCAGACCCTTACCGTCCCCACCTTGCGCCGCTCGATACCGGGGAAGTTGTTGAAGCCGATGTACATGGTGGGCACGCCGGGGAAGTGGGTGACGTCGTGCCGCTCGATGGCCTCGATGCTCGCTCGCACCTCGGGGCGAGGCAATAGCACCAGCTTGTAGCCCAAGGCCAGGCCAAAGTTCATGGCGACGGTCATGCCGTAGACGTGAAACAGCGGAATCGCCGCCAGCATCACCCCGGTGCCTTCCATGGCCTTGCTGTCGGGCGACCAGGCGATGCTCTGATATACGTTGGCGACGAGGTTGCGGTGCGAGAGCATGGCCCCCTTGGAGACCCCGGTGGTCCCGCCGGTGTATTGCAGCAGGGCCAGCTCATCGGGTTTGGCGGGATGAGGTAGGGGAAGGGGTGCCGCGGTTTTGAGGGCTTTTTTGAAGTCGGAGCGCTTGGGATGGGTCGGTAGATTCACCCAGCGCTTTTCCCGGCGCATCTTCACCGGGTAGAGCAGGTTTTTGGGGAAGGGCAGGTAGTCTTGGAGGCCGGTGGTAAAGACCCTTTTCACCGGCACCTCGCCTTCGATCTCGGCGTAGCGCGGCCAAAACAGGTCGAGCATCACCAAAGTCTCGGCCCCGGCATCTTTGAGCTGGTGCGCCAGTTCCCGCGGGGTGTACAGCGGGTTGACGTTGACGCACACCGCGCCCGCCACCAAGGTGCCGAAAAAGGCGGTCACGAACTGCGGGCTGTTGGGTAACATGATCGCCACCCGGTCGCCCGGTCTTATCCCGGCGGTCTGGAGCGCCCCGGCGAACTTTAGGACATCGCTCCACAGGTCTTTGTACTTTTGGGTGTAGCCCATGAACTCCAGGGCCACATGCTGGGGGTACTTTGTAGCGCTGGCTTCTAAAAGCCTCCACAGGGGGATTTCTGGATACTGGATGTCCGCCGGAACCCCTGGGTCATAGTGTTTGAGCCACGGTTTTTGCATGCTCGCTCCTTGTCTTGCTGGGCTTGCCTTGACTCTAAGTGTAGCAAAGTTTGGACCCGGTTCAAAGCGAAAATACACCCTTTGGCGAGCGCGGCAAACTGCGAGTTGGGCGCACCCTCGAGGCTATGTAAATGCTGTCCTGAGGGCCACCACCCTTTCCTTTGGTGACCGATGCCGCGCTTCGAAACCTCGTGGAGCCTTGCTGAGTTTGGGTAGAATCCTTCTGTGAGACTTGGCCTGCTGGGATTCCCGCTCTCGCATTCGCTTTCACCGGCCATGCAAGAGGCCGCCCTTAAAGCGGCAGGGATAGCGGGTTCCTACCGCCTCCTGCCCACCGCGCCGGAGTTCCTACGGGCCAGGGTACAGGAGGTTCGCCACGATTTCGCCGGGGTAAACGTCACAATCCCCCACAAGGAGAGCGTGGTTCCCTATCTGGACGAGCTTTCCGATGAGGCCAGGGCCATCGGGGCGGTGAACACCATCGTCAACCGGGCGGGGCTTTTGATCGGCCTCAACACCGACGCGCCGGGATTTCTAAAGGGTTTGGAGGAGGGCGGTATCCTCTACAAACGCAAGCGGAGCCTGGTTTTGGGGGCGGGCGGGGCGGGGCGGGCGGTGGCCTACGCGCTCAAAAAAGGCGGGGCTAAGGTGCTGATCCACAACCGCACCTCCGAACGGGCTATGCGTCTTGCCGCCGAACTCGGGGTGGGGGTTCTCTCGGATATGGCCCTAGCCCACGCGGTGCGAACCTGTGACCTTTTGGTAAACACCACCAGTGTGGGTTTGACCGACCCCAACGCCTCGCCGCTGGAGGCGGGCCTGCTGCCCGTACACGGGGCGGTGGTGGACATCATCTACCACCCGGAAGTCACCAAGCTGCTCCGGGACGCAAATGCCGCAGGCTTGCAAAGCCTGGGCGGCCTACCCATGCTGGTCTGGCAGGGGGCGCTGGCCTTCGAGCTGTGGACGGGGGTTAAGCCGGACGTAGAGGCCATGTACGCCGCGGCTCGAGCCGCCTTGAGAACCCGCTAACGCCCTCCTACGCGATGTTTACCCTAACCGAACCCTTCACCTGCGAACTCGAGGTCAAACGCTCACGGTTCATCGCCAAAGCCGCCCCGGTGGATTCGCCGGAAGGGGCACTGCGATACCTCGAGGCGGTGCGCGAGCCGGACGCCACCCACAACGTTTGGGCCTATAAAATCGGCCAGCAGTACCGTTTCTCCGACGATGGTGAGCCCTCGGGAACCGCCGGAAGACCGGTCTTGAGCGCCATCGAAGGGCAGGGCTTGGACGGGGTGATGGTGGTGGTGGCCCGGTATTTCGGGGGCGTAAAACTGGGGGCAGGTGGGCTGGTGCGGGTCTACTCGGGGGCCGCGGCGGAGTGCCTACGGCTGGCTCCCCGGCGCGAGGTCGTGCCCGAGGTGCGGGCGCGGCTCCTGGTCCCTTTCGAGCTGAGCAACACCCTGTTCCACCTGCTGGGGGGCATCAAGCGGGAGTCGGAAGTGTACACCGAGCACGGTCTGGAGGTGATTTTCCAGCTCGAGGAGTCCAAGTTTGCGGCATTCTCCCAGCAGGTGCGCGACTCGAGCCGGGGCAAAGCACGATTGAAGCAAATCACCGAAGACTAAGCGCAGAACGCCCAAGCCGAAAGCTACCAAATCGCATCCGTTGTCATTCTGAGCGCCGGCAAAGAATCTCACACGCGCTCCACAACAGCATTTCTCGGGCATTCAAATACGGTTTTTTCTGCCCGAGCAGTTGTGTGCTGACCCGCATGGGGACCGTTTCGCTCTGCGGGGCATGACGACGGGTTTTTGATGGCGTGGACGAAAGATGTGCCCTTACCTTCTTTGCGGTAAACGGTTGAAGTCGGAGGCTTCCGACTCGTTGACGGTGAACGGTCAACGTTTTCAGCCCTCGAGCCGCTCGATCTGCCGTTCCAGCCCCTCCAAATACTCGAAGAACAGCGGCCCGTAATGCGCCAGCTCATCCCCCTCGTTGACCACCAAGGGTTGGGTCCAGCCCCTCGATTCCATCAGCGCCCTGGCCCGCTCCTCTTGGCGCATCCGGTGCGGCTTGGGTTCATAAATTATGAGCTCCGGAGCGCGGCGGGAAACCTCGTCCAGGTCGGGGGTGAAGTAGCTCTGCGAAAGCTCGGCGAAAATGTTGGTGAGCCCCAAGTGGCGTAGCGCCTGGCTCACGTAGCTGCCGCGCCCCACGCTGATCGGCCCCCCGAGGTCGAACTCTAGATAGACCCGCATGGGTGGGAGCAGCCCGTAGAGCTTGCCGTAGCGCTCGGCTAAATCGGCGCTGAGCTGGTTGGCCCTGGCCTCCGCGCCCAACAGGCTGCCGAGCAGCACGATGTTCTCCAGAATCCCGTAGGGGCTACCCGGCAGTGGCACCGGGAAAACCGGAAGCCCGGCCCCCACCAACTCGTTCAGCAGGTCGCGCTGAACTCCGGTGCTGATGAGCACCAAGTCGGGGTTCAGCGAGCGCAGTAATTCCCAGCGCACCTTGGTGTAGCTCGAGACCACCGGCAGCGATAAGGTGGCCGCTGGGCGGTAGCAGAAGGCGCTCCGGCCCACCACCCTCGAGCCCAGGCCCAGCGCGTACAGCGTCTCGGCAGCGTTGGGGGCCAGCGAGACGATGCGCTGTGCCGAGTCGGGCAGCTCGAGCGGGCCGAGCCAGTCGTGGACGAGCTTCATGTGACCTTTTTATACCAGTCCTGCACCTGAGAGCGAAGCCTCTCTAAGTCGCTGTCGTTGCGAATGACCCAGGTGGCCCTGGCAATTTTCTCGTCTTGCGGCATCTGAGCAGCGTCTCTTGCTTTGAAATCCGCCTCGCTCAGCCCGTTTCTAGTTCCCACCCGCTCCATTCGCATCCTGTCTGGGGCAACGACCACGAGTACCCCGTCAAACAGTCCTTCCCGTCCTGTCTCGAAAAGAAGAGGTATGTCCTGGACGATGATCTTCGCGCCAGAGGCGAGGGCCTTTTCGGTCTCTTCGCTCATCCGGCGGCGGACATACGGGTGAAGGATGGCCTCGAGCCTTTTCCTAGCCTCCTCATCAGCGAAAACCCGCCTGCCCAAAGCCGCTCGGTCAATTCCTGACGCGGTGCAGACTTCAGGGAAGGCCGCGCAAATCTCGCTCTGGAGGACGGCAGCACCTTCTCGAGCGAAGGTATCTGCATCCAGCACCGGCACCCCGAGTTCGCGCAACATCGCGGCGACCGTGCTTTTGCCGCTGCCGATGCTCCCGGTAAGCCCGATCTGCCGCATCGCCTTACTTGTGTTTGCCGCGCCCCCGGCGGCGTTTGCGAGCACCGGGGTCTTTGAAGTCTTTTTGGCCTTCGTGCTTGGGCTTCTCTTCGGCCTCGGGCTCCCACGCGCCGAAGTAAATCTTTCGTACCGTGGCCCGCACCGGTTTGTCGAACCCGCGCTTCTTATCGGGCGGCCCGACCACTCGGCTTCCTTTGGATTTTTTCGATGGGCTGCTCCTGGCGTCATTCATGGCTTTCTGGCCCTTTTTGCCCTTGTCTTTGGTTCTTTTACCCTTGTCCTCTGAAGTTTGACCACCGCCAGGCGCAACACGTTGCGCCCCTACAGGATTTTCTGGTTCTGGTCTTCGACCTTCGGCTTTCGACCTTTGACTTTTGTCACCCGACACCCGACCCTCGTAGAAGTTCTCGGTGGGCACCATGTCAATCTGCCGGGCGGCGGGGTTGGCCGAGTGGATTTGTACCTCGAGCGCGTCCCCAATGCGAATTCGGCGCTTGGTGCGCAGCCCCTCCAGTGCCAGCAAATCCTCGTAATACTGGTAGTGGTCGTCCTCCAAGGCCCCCAGCCGGATCATCCCCTCGACCCCGCCCGCGATGGTCACGAACACCCCGAAGTTGGTCACACCGGAAACCGTGCCGGGGAAGGTCTGCCCCAGGTGCACCTCGGCCCACAGGCACTGGTAGTACTTGGTCAGCTCGCGCTCAGCATTCTCGGCGGCCCGCTCGCGCTCGGAGGTGTGCTCTGCAAGTTTGGGGAAACGCGAGGCCCAGTCGGCTTTGAGCTTATCGGTGATGCGGTGGCGCATCAGTGTTCGCAGCACGCGGTGGACCACCAAATCCGGGTAGCGGCGGATGGGGCTGGTGAAGTGCAGGTAGTGCTCGGCGGCGAGGCCAAAGTGGCCTAAGTTCTCGGCGGCGTACCGGGCCAGCCGCAGGCTGCGCAGGAGCAGCGTGGAGACCACCGGGGCCTCCGGCTTCCCCTCGGCTTGTTTGAGGATGGCTTGCAGGGCTTTGGGGCTGGGTTCGCCGCCCTCGAGGCGGTACCCCAGCTTTTCCAAGGCCGCCACCAGCTTGTTCAGCGCGGCCTCGCTGGGGTCCTCGTGGACCCGGAACAGCGCCGGAATCCCGCGCTCGGCCAGGTGGCGGGCTACGATGCGGTTGGCGAGAAGCATCAGCTCCTCGATCAGGCTGCGCGCCCGAGGTTCTTGCTGGGGGATCAGGTGCAGGTCGCCCTCCTCGCCTACCTCCACCTTGACCTCGGTGAAGCTGAAATCGAGTGCACCCTCTTCCAGGCGGCGTTTCTTGAGCGTGGCGGTGAGGTCAAGTAGGGTTTCTAGGTCCGCGCCGATCCCCGCTCGAGCCGCGTCCGTAAGGGGGTTTAGCGCCAAGCCCCCGGGGGCCTCTGGCTTCCCGCGGCCAGGCCGCGCCTGGCCGCGTGCGCTATGCGCATTCCCTCCCGCTTCCCGCGCCGCGGCCAACGCCTCCACTTGCGGATAGGTTAGTCGGGCAGCGCTCCGAATCACCCCCTCGTGGAACTTGTATCCTTTGACCTTGCCCTTCGGGGTGAGTTCAGCGACGACCGAGAGTACCAGCCGGTCTTCACCCGGCTTGAGCGAGCAAATCCCGTTGGAGAGCCGCTCGGGGAGCATCGGCAGAACCCGGCCTGGGAGGTAAACGCTGGTAGCCCTGGCATAGGCGTCCTGGTCGAGCGGGGTGAACTCCCTCACGTAATGTGACACGTCGGCGATGTGGATGCCCACGCTGTAGTTGCCGTTCTCGAGCCGCTCCACATGAATCGCGTCGTCAAAATCCTTGGCATCGGGGCCGTCTATGGTGAAGACCCGCAGGTTACGAAAATCGCTGCGGTTCTCTAAGTCGGCGGGCTCCAGGTGTGCCACGCGCTCGGCTTCCTTCAGCGCCTCGTCGGAGAACTCGGTGAGCAACTCGTACTTGGCGATCACCGCCTTGGTCTCGACCTCGGGGGTATCCTCCTGGCCCAAGAAAGCCTGAAGCTCGCCATAGGGCTCCGCCGGGCCTTTTTTGCCCTGCGGGTAGTGCACCGTGACCGAGATGCGGGCTCCGGGCTCCAAGCCCTCGAGCCCCTCCGGTTTGAGCTTGAGATCGGGCAGCCGGGCGTCGTCGGGGTTGAGCATGGCGAAGGCTTTGCGGAAGAACAGCCGCCCGGTGACGCGGTGGTGGGCACGTTCGACAATCTGCGTCACTACCCCCCAGGGTCTGCGGTCCCGGCCCGGCGGCTTGGACTCGGCCCGCACGGTGTCGCCGTGCCACGCTCCATTCAAGTAGCCCTTGGGGATGAACAAATCGGGCAGGTTGGTGTCAGTTGGTATCACGAAGGCAAACCCCGAGGGATGCCCTTGCAAACGCCCCTCGAAGCCCTTGCGGGTTTGCGCCTCGGGGAGTTGGTAGAGGCGGCGGGACGTTTCCAGCAGCTTGCCCTCGGCGACCAGGAGCTCCAGGGCTTCCTTGGCCTCAGGTTTATCTATGCGCAGGCTGCGGGTAATTTCGCGCAGGCTGTGCGGCTTTTTGGGGTGACGCTTGAACAGGTCGAGAATACGGTCGGGTTGGGTCATTTCAAAAGGTCAACGAGACCACTCCTATCAAGGCTATTATGCGACGGTCTCCAGGAATGTGCGGTGGGCGATCCCTGGGCCTGGGAGTGGGCAGGCTCACAACATTAGGGGGGAAGGCTCCGACAATAAAAGCATATTTGCGGGGCTAAAAGGAGCCTTATGAACTCTACGGCGGGGATTGAGTCGGCCATCGGTACGCTGGATTTGAACGATTTTAGCTTCTGGCTGGGGGATTGGGAAATCTGGCAGTGTGTGTTGCAGGCCGACGGGACCTGGCGGTCACTCCAGCCTACGCACGCTGCAAAAAACCTTGATGGCATCGCGCTCGTCGAGGAGTGGAGCGGGCTGGTGCTGCCGAACGGCTGGGGCCAGCCGAGTCAAAAAGCGGTCAGCGTGCGCACCTACGACCCGAAAGCGAAGGTCTGGCACCTCTACTGGATAGAGGCCCAGAGCGGGCACTTTTTGCCGCAGTTCGTCGGCAAGTTCTGGGGTGCAAGAGGGGAGTTTTTCGCCTCGAGCTGGGAGCGGCTGGCCTGCTCGCTGATGACTCCCGAGGCGCTGCGCTGGGAATACGCCATCTGCGAGAGCGGGGTCTGGAACCCGGGGTGGGTGATGGAGATGCGCCGGGTGCAGGGGGATTACAGCACTCCCTCCAGCGCCACCTGGGTCGCCTGGAGCGCCTCGTCCAGCGCCCCCACGCACTCGTCAATGTGAGCCTTCTCGACGATCAGGGGCGGCTCAAGGCGCACCACTTTCGGATTGTTCAGCCCGAATGCGGTGAGGATACCGCGCGTGGCGAGTTCAGCCGTCACCAGCCCGCCGATGTCGGCATCGGTGAACTCAAGGCCCACCATCAGCCCGCGCCCGCGCACCTCCTGGATGAACTCGGGGTAGGCTTTCCAAACCTTTTGGAGTGAGTCCATCAGGTACGTGCCCATTTGCAGCGCCCTAGCGGGCAAATCCTCTTCGAGCATCACCTCAATCGCTGCCAGCGCCGCCGCCGCTGCGAGCGGGTTCCCGCCAAAAGTGGCCGAGTGGATGAGTGGCTCGGTCTTGTAGATTTGCAGGATTTCCGGGCGGCACAAGGTCGCGCCAATCGGCATCACCCCGCCACCCAGGGCCTTGGCACTGGTCAGGATGTCCGGCTCAACCTCTTCCCAGTTGGTCGCCCAGAGCTTCCCGGTACGGCCCATCCCGGTTTGCACCTCGTCGGCGATCATCAGTACGCCCTTTTCGCGGGTGATGCGCCGGACCTCACGCAGATAGCCCTCGGGTGGCACACGAATCCCGCCTTCGCCCTGGATGGGCTCGAGGATCACGGCGGCGGTGTCCGGGCCGATGGCGTTCTCGATGGCCTGAGCATCGCCGAAAGGTACGACGGTGACACCGGAGATGAGCGGGCGAGCCGGGAGCTGATAGTGCTCTTTGGGTGTTACCGATAAAGCGCCCATCGTCTTGCCGTGATAGCCGTTCTGGGTGGTGATAAAGCCGGGTTTGCCGGTGTAGAAGCGGGCGAATTTGAGCGCGGCCTCCACGGCCTCGGTGCCGGAGTTGCAGAAGAAAGCCATCTCCAGCGGCCCCGGCGCGATTTCGGCGAGTTTGGCCGCGAGAAGCGCGGTGGGCCCCGAGACCATCACCCGCACCGACATCGGCATCTTGTCGAGCTGGTCTTTGACGGCCTGGACGACTTTGGGGTGACGATGCCCCAAGGCTAAAGTCCCGTACAGCCCGAGAAAATCCAGATAGCGCTTGCCCCCGGTATCCCAGACATAGACCCCCTCGGCGTGGGACTCGACCTTATCCAGACCGGTGAAGCGCAGCAGCCCGGCCAGACCGGGGTTGACGTGGCGTTCGTAGAGTTCAAAGGCGTTCATATACTGAATCCCAGTCTAGCACGCTACTGAATCCCAGTCTGGCACGCAGATTTATGAGCATGAGAAAAGCCCCTCAGAGACGGGGATCTCAAGGGGCTCAATATACAAAACCAATGTCATTTTGAGGCCGGTCTTGCCGAAGAATCTGATGCGCTAACGGGACCATCACATACCGAGCTTCTCAGCGCATCAGATTCTTCGTCGCCAACGGCGCTTCTCAGAATGACAACGAGGGTGATTTTGGTGGCTTTAGTGCTGGCCCGCGCCGGGCGCAAGGCTTTGCGCCCCTGCAAAGACCGACCTCGAAAAAGGGCGAGCCTTAGGCCCGCCCCCGCAAACCCGCTTTCCTCTACCCGCCGCTGTACGCCACGCGCACGATGCGGTTGCCGCCGTCATCGGCGATGAGCATACTACCGTCGGGGGCGAAGACTATCCCGGCAGGGCGGCCCCAGGCATCGCCGCATTTCTCGTTGACCCCGCGCTTGAAGGTGGCGAAAGCTTCGACTTTCGTAGGCCGACCCCCCTCGAGCACCACCCGGTCCACCTTGCAGTCGCGGTAGGTCTCAGGGTTGTCGGTGTTCCAGGAGCCGTGCTCGGCGATGTAGAGGCTGTTCTTATACTCGGCGGGGAAGTTGGAGTCCGTGCCCCAGGCCATTCCCAGCGGCGCCGCATGGGCCACGGTGGTGAAGAGCGGCGGGGCGGCCTTGGTGGCGCTTGAGCAACCGTAGTTGGCCGAGCCCGGCACCGTGGGGTCGGGAATTTGTTTGTCGTTGGGGGTGTTCACCCCCAGCGTGGCGGGGATGCAGTAGGGCCAGCCATAGTTCTTGCCTTTTTCTACTACGTTGATGAGTTTCTCGTAAGGTTGGATGTCGGGCGGGTCGCTCGGCTTGAGCTTCACGTTGTCGCTGCCGTGGGTGCTGGCCCAGAGCTGGCCGTCTTTGGTCCAGAGGAAGTCCACGGTATTGCGCAGGCCCTCGGCCCATATCGGGCGGCGCCGGGGGTCGGTGCTGTTCACGAAGGGGTTATCGCCGGGAACCGAGCCGTCGGGATTGTAGCGCAGGATGGCGGCGCGGCGCGGGTCGGACTCGGGCTCCTTATTGGTAGAAGAGCCCACCGCCACGTACATCTTGCCGTCGGGGCCAAAGTGCACGGTACGGGTGGTGTGCCGCCCGCCGCCGGGGATGTCGCCTACGATGACCTCCGCTGGCCCTAGCTTGCCGTCGGTGCCCAACTTGTAGCGCTCCACCCTGGTTTCCTCGGCCACATAGAGCCAGTTGTCGCTGCCGCTCTTGAGCCAGGCCAGACCATGCGGCTTGGGCAGACCGTCCTTGAGGGTTTCTAAGTTGCTGGCCTTACCGTCGGCAACCGAGAGGCGGACGATTTTGCCGTCGCCGGTCAGGCTCACATACAGCAGGCCGTCCGGCCCAAAGCTCATCATGCGCGGGCCGCGAATGCCGCCTTGGAGGATGCTCACCGAGAATCCCTGAGGAACCTTGACGTTCTGGGTGGGGTCGGTTTGGGCCACCACCTCAGCGCGCCCCACCGCGGTGAGGCCGATCAGAAGGCCCACCCCGGCGGCACCGAACAGTACATCGGCCGTTCTCATACGGGTTCCAAGGTAGCGGGGGAAGCTTAGGGTGGGCTGAGCGAAAAGGTCAGGTTTGATGAAGATGGACCGAGAGCACCTCCAACAAATCCGCCGGGATACGCAGGGCCTTCCCGGAGAACTCCTGACACAGGTGGCGGGTAAAGCCGTCGCACAGAAGGGTTCCACCCTTCCACAACCGGTATTGATAGCGCAGCACCCTCGAGGAAGCCTCGCCCAGCCAGGTCTCGACCTCGACCACCTCTCCGAACCTCGCCGGGTGACGGTAGGTCAGGCCCAGCTCGATGACCGCGAAGGCCAAGCCGCGTTTTTCCACCTCGGTATACGGCAGCCCGACCTGGTTCAGCCACTCCACGCGGGCGGCCTCGAGCCAGGGGACATAGGAGGAGTGATGCACCACCCCCATCGCGTCGGTTTCGGCGTAGCGCACGGTAATCGGTAGGCGAACGACCATCTGCCTATCCCTACAAACTAGGTTCGGCGGCCACGAACTCCAGCCTTGGGATGCGCCGGAGCTTCATCCGGTGGGCCAGCTCGTTTTGGATGTGGTGGTGGGCGTGGTTGAGGGTCTCTAAAGTGCGCTCAACCCCGTTCAGGGCGCTGATATACACCTTCCCGCTGGTCAGATCGGGGCTGAGCCTGACCCGCTCGACGGTGAGGATCAGCGGCAGGCGCTCGTCACCTAGCTCGTGCAGGATTTCCGATAGGGCCCGGGCGGCGGCGTGCTCGAGGGTGGTGAGACCTCTGCTCATAGATGTTTACCGTGAACTGCTTACCGCTTACCGCAAAGGCTCAGGCCAGGGTCTTGTCGAGCTGTTCGACGAGACCGACCAGCTCCGAGGAGACCGACTCGATCAGTTCCGCCGGGCCCTCGACCATCACCCGCACCAGGCTCTCGGTCCCAGAAGGGCGCACGTTAACCCGCCCCTGACCAAATAACTGCGTCTCAGCCCGAGCAATCGCCGCCTTAAGTTCGGCGCTTTTCATCAACGCCACTTTATCCTTAACCCGCACGTTTTTGAGCAGTTGCGGGTACATCGGTAAGGCGTCGTGCCACTCGGATAAATCCTTGCCGGACTCCCGCATCGCCCTCAGCGTCAAAATCGCGGTGAGCATCCCGTCGCCGGTGGGGGCGTGGTCGAGAAAGAGCACATGTCCGCTCTGCTCCCCGCCTAAGCTCAGGCCGTCGGCTTTGAGCTTCTCGTAAACATAGCGGTCGCCCACCGCCGTGCGGTGGAAGGCGATCCCCGCCTCGCGCAGCCGGACTTCCAAGCCCATATTGCTCATCAGCGTTCCCACCACGCCCGTGTCGCGGCGCACGGCGGAGTTCAAGTAGAGCATATGGTCGCCGTGGAACTCGCGCCCCCGGCGGTCAATCAGGATCACCCGGTCGCCGTCGCCGTCGAAAGCCGCGCCTAGGTCAAACCCGCCGTCCACCACCTGTTTTCGCAGCGCTTGAGGGTGGGTAGAGCCGCAGCCCTTGTTGATGTTGCGTCCGTCGGGGGTGTTGAACAGCACGAAGACCTCCGCGCCCAACCGCTGGAACAGCCGGTGGGCCAGGCGGTAGGTCGCCCCGTTGGCGGTGTCCAGGGCGATGCGCAAGCCCTCGAGGCTTCCCCCTTTGCTGCTGAGAAAATCTAGGTACATCCGCTCGGCCTCGCTGAAATCCGAGACCGTGCCGATGCCATCGGTTTTGAACTCGCGGGAGAGCAGCCCCTCGATCTCCGCTTCCACCGCGTCGGGCAGCTTGTCCCCGTCGGCGCTGAAGAACTTGATGCCGTTGTCCATGTAGGGGTTGTGGCTGGCCGAGATCATCACGCCCGCGGCGGCTCCCAGCGCTTTGGTCAGATAGGCCACGCCGGGGGTGGGGAGCACGCTCAGGTGCTCGACCTGTACGCCCTGGGACATCAGCCCGGCGGCGAGGGCGGCCTCGAGCATGTCGCAGGACTGGCGGGTGTCTTTGCCCAGGAGCACCGCCGGGCGTTTGGAATGGGCGCGGAAGTAAGCCCCGGCGGCTTGGCCCAGCCTAAGCACGAATTCCGGCGTGAGGGGTGGCTCACCGGCCACGCCGCGCACGCCGTCGGTTCCGAAGTATTGTCGTTCCATCGCCCACCAGTTTATACCGAGCCCGGTTGGCTCTAGGTTTATGTCTTGAAACCTGTGGGTTGTACCTGAGGGTGGCGCTTCAATCTGCGGCCAGCAGGACTATCTTGTCTAGAACGCGGGCGAACCCGACGGTTGGTCTTACAAATACAGCTCATGTCCAGAACGGTGAAATTGCGACTTAAAAATCTCCGTCTTGGATAGGAGGCGTATGGACGACCTCGAGCCGGACTTCACCCCGCTTTCTTCGTCTAATCCAATACGGACCCCGGCAGATTATGCTGAGGTTATGAAAAAATTCCTAGTTGCAGCAGCGATCTTCGGGGTTGCCGGTTTAGGTCTGGCGCAACAAGCCACCCAGGGCTCGGCTTTCGTGGACGTAGCCCCCTGCCACTGGGCCAAAGAAGCCGTGGACCGCATCACCGATGCCTCCGCGGTCGCCAAGCCGCAGCCCAGCGCCTCGCTCGCGGCCAACGCGGTACAGCAGGTGTTTGAGGGGCTCAAGTGCGGGAACCCCGAGTGGAGCGCTAAGTTTATCGCGGGTGCGCCGAGTTCGTTCTTGCTGGGGGCCTCCAAGCTGAACGGCTTCGAGCTGCGGAACGTGCAGACCAGCGTCGCGGGGAACACCGCCAGGGTGCGCTTCCAGGTGGTCGCTAACCTCGCCACCGGAGCTGTCACCCGCAGCGGCGAGGCCCGGCTGAGCTTCACCCCGGAGGGTTGGAAGACCGACTACGCCACGCTCTCGGCCTTGAACCTGCCAGTGTTTCCAAAGTAAAAGCGGCAATCTTGTTAGATTGCCGATAATCTGTTACGCTCAGGCAGCGAGATTTGGAGCTTTGAGCCATGAGCCCCCCTCAAAGCTGCACACAGCTCATTGGCTCCTAAAAGCTGAAACATCAACCTACAGCAAAGTCGCGCCCCACCAAAGGCCGAAGAGCTATTCGGCCTTTGAGTCCTTTGCATCTCGAGTCCGCAGCCCACTCGAAACCCTGAAGGGCGGCTACACTGGATGTTTAGATGTCAACTTTGCAACAAAACGGTTCCTTCAGGCACATCCGCAGTAAGAATCGTAGTTAAGAAACGTGCTAAACATTACCCGGCACGTAAGGAAGTCCATAAAGTAGTCAAGGATAACAGGATTAAGTGGCCCGACGACCCCGGCGGTCAAGGCGAAGAAATTGCCAAGGGGTTGTTGGTCTGCCCAGAATGCGCGGCAAAAGCTAGATTGGGAGAATAAATTTCAACATTGTAGGGATGTAGTTCTCTACGTCCCTACTTGGCCTCGAGCCAGTTCTCCCCGATGCCCACGCCCACTTCCAGGGGTACGTCAAACTTCCAGGCGTCGCGCATGGTTTCCTGGACGATCTTCGCAGCCTCTTCGGCGGCCGCCTCGGGGGCTTCGACCACCAGTTCGTCGTGCACCTGGAGCACCAGATAGGCCCCTAAGGGCTCGAGCTTTGGCTGTACGTGGACCATCGCCAGCTTGATTAAGTCGGCGGCGGTACCTTGCACCGGCATGTTGAAGGCCATCCGCTCGGCGGCTTCACGGACGTTCTTCATCCGACTGCCGAGGTCGGGGACGAAGCGCTTGCGCCCGAAAATCGTCTCCACATACCCCTTTTCGCGTCCCTCGGCCAGGGTCTGTTCAATCCAGGCCTTGACCTGGGGGTAGCCCGCGAAGTAGCGCTCGATAAACTCGCTGGCCTCGGCGTAGGAGATGCCCAGCTCACCCGAGAGCCGGTGCGCCGACATCCCGTAGAGGACGCCAAAGTTGATGGTCTTGGCGGCCCGGCGCTGGTCGGGTTTGACCGCCTCGGGCTTAAGCCCGAACATCCAGGCCGCGGTCTGGGTATGGATGTCCGCACGCTCCTGGAAGACTTTTTTGAGGTTCTCGTCGCCGGACATGTGGGCCAAGAGCCGCAGCTCGATCTGCGAGTAGTCAGCGGCCACCAGCCGCATCCCCGGAGCCGCCACAAAGCCCTTGCGAATCCTGCGCCCGATCTCGGTGCGCACGGGGATGTTTTGCAGGTTGGGGTCGCTGCTGGAAAGCCGACCGGTAGCGGCCACGGTCTGGTTGAAGCGGGTGTGAAGCCGCCCGGTGCGCGGATGAACAAGCTTGGGAAGCGGGTCTAGATAGGTGTTCTTGAGCTTGGTCAGCTCGCGGTACTGGAGGATTTTGTCCACGATCTCGTGGTCGGCGCGCAAGTCCTCCAGCACGCTCGCCGCCGTGCTGCGCTTGCCGGTGGTGGTTTTTTTCCCCGAGCCGAGCTTGAGTTCGTCGTAGAGGACGGTCTCGAGCTGGTCGCGCGAGCCTAGGTTGAAGGGGTGTCCGGCCAGGCGGTGAATCTGGGCCTCGAGGTAGGTAATTTCCTTGCCCAGTTCCTCGGAAATCTCGGTCAGATAGCCCGCGTTGAGCATGATCCCGGTGGCTTCCATCCGGGCCAGCACGCTCGACAGCGGCTTCTCGATCTCGCGGTAGAGCCAATCAATCTGGGGGTTGTCGCCGATGCGCTTTTGCAGGGTGTGCCACAGGGTTTGGGCCACCTGAGCCCGCGCCACCGGGTCGTCGGTCCAGTCGCCTGCGCCGTAGCGCCGGGCGGTAGAGGCCGGGTCTGAGTTAGAGGGGTCGTAGAGGTAAGCCAGCAGCAGCGGGTCATCGCCCGGCGGGACCCACAGCCCGGTGCAGAGCGCATAAACCGATAAGTCCTTGGCCGAGAGCGTGTCCAGCTCGGGGAACCGCTTCAGCTCGCTCACGTCGGTGGGGGCCCGGTAGACGTGTTCGTCATCGGCGGCCCCCAGACCGGTCAGCTCGGCCCACATCGGCTGGGCCCGGTCCAGGGTGTAGCCCAGGAAGGCCCCTTTGGGGGGCGGCCAACTGCCCTCTTCGGCAGCGACCGGCGCGGCCAGCAGGTTCATCTCGCGCAGGATGCTGCCGAACTCGAGCCGTTCCAGCTCCTCGCGCAGCCTGATGCGGTCGGGGTCGCGGCGGTGACAGGTGCGGAAATCCACGTCCAAGGCCACATCGGTCTGGATGCGCGAGAGGGTGTGGGAGAGCTGGACGTTATCGCGGCTGTCCTCAAGGCTCGCTCGTACCTTGGGCGAAAGCTCGCCGAGGTGCTCATATAAGCCCTCGAGGCTGCCCCAGTCCTGCAAGAGCTTGGCGGCGGTCTTCTCCCCGATCCCCTTGGCTCCGGGCAGGTTGTCGGAAGAATCGCCCACCAGGGCGCGGTAGTCCACCCACTGCGCCACCTCCACCCCGTATTTTTCCTTGACCTTCTCCGGCGTGATGATGGTTCCGTCGGGCAGCACCACCTGCACCTGCTCGCTCACGAGCTGGAAGCTGTCGCGGTCGGCGGTGGCGATGCGCACCGGGTAGCCCTCGCGCTCGGCTTTACGGGCCAGGCTGCCGATCACGTCGTCGGCCTCCACCCCGTCCACCTGCAAACGCTTCAGCCCCATCAAATCCACGATGCGTTTGATGTGCTCGAGCTGTGGTCTGAAGTCGTCGGGGGTGGGGGCTCGGCCCGCCTTGTACTCGGCATACGACTCGTGGCGGAAGGTCTTGGCGGGCGCGTCGAAGACCACGATCACGCAGTCCCCGTCGTCCCGCAGAAGCTTGAGCAGGGTGCGCAGGAAGCCGAACACCGCCTGAGTGGGCTCGCCGCGAGAGTTGCTGAGCTTTTCGGTGGCGCCGAAGGCGAAATAGCTGCGGTAGGCCAGGTGGTGCCCGTCAATCAGCCAGATGCGGTCGGGTGTAGGCAGTTTTTTGGCTTCCGACGTGGATTCTTCGTTGAATAAGCTGGGCTGCTGCACTTGTACATTCTACCGGCATTCGGTCAGGAGCAGAATTCGTGGGGGCACATTGCTCGGGGGAAACCCTATCTTGTAAGAACGACGGGCCTGTCGTCCCTACGCGCACCGCTCATCCATTTGATGGGGATTGGCGCGGCAGGAATTCCCCCATCCATCAGGGTCTATTTCTATAACACTTACCCTGTACGACCTCGGAAGGCCCCCCTTACTAAGGGGGGTACTGCACTGCCTCCCCTCGAGCACGTCATTACCTGTATCTGTCCAGGACGCTATTCTCTGCGCACATCGGGGGAGGGGGCGAGGCTTTTCAGCCGCGTGCGCTTTGCGCATACCCTAGCCGAGCCGTGAGGTTCGCTGTTGACGTTCGACATTGGACGTTCGGCCCTTCCTCACACCTCAACCTTTAGCATCGCGGGTTGGTTCGTCACCTCGAACATCTCGCCGTGAGGGACCACGGTAATCTGCCCGTAAGCTTGCAGCATCATCCGGTACGACTCCCCGACCTTGCGGATGCGCCGGTCCAAATCAAATAGCCCGCACTCGTTAACCCTGCCGCGCTTTTCCGCGAGCTGGATGTCCCAGTCCACCTGATCGGTGAGGGAGTACCAGGTGAAGCCCAGCACGGGTACCCCGTCCGAGCGCATCTGTAAGACGTTGGCCCACTGCTTCCACAGCCATTTGGCGGCCTTTCCAGGGTCGAACTCGTTGGTCTCGGTGTGCATCACCGGTTTGTGATAACGCCGGTAATACTCCTTGGTGATCTCGTACCAACCCAGCACGTCCTCGGCCTGGCAGGTGCTGCCGTCGGGTTTAATGATGCGCTCGTTGCGCCCGTAGTAGTCGTTACCGATGATCTGGTGGCCGGGTGGTTCTCCGGCCATGAACCAGTCGTACTCGGCCCTGGATAATCCGCCGTCGAGCAGATAGAGCAGCACGCTGCTGTCGAGCGGGTGGCAATAGAGCAGGTCCAGCGCGGCGAAGCGCAGCTTGTTCCAGAGCTTTACCTCTTTGTCTTTGGGGACCCGCATGTCGTGGATGTACTCGGCACTCTCGTTCTGGATGATGAGGGCGTCGGCTCGAGTCTGCACGATGGCTTGGCAGGCCAGAATGCTGGCGGCGACGAGGTGCTTGAGTGCGGTGACGAAGCCCGCGTCGGTTTTGAGCGCCTCGTTCCAGAGGCCGTCCTTGCCGCTGTTGCGGGCGGTGAGGAAAATCTCGTTCACCGGGGTGTAGTGCCGCACCCAAGGGTAGCGCCGCGCGACGGCTCCGGCGTATTCGGCGAACAGCACCGGCAGCTCGGGGTTTTGCAGGCTACCGATCCAGTCCGGGACGCCGAAATGCAGCAGGTTGAGGATGGGGACGAGGCCCAGCCGCTGCATCTCCCGCATGGCCTCGTCGGTGCAGCTCCAATCGTATCTCCCCGGCCCCAGGTGAACCTTGTAGTAGGGAAAACCGTAGCGCAGGTACTTGAGGCCGAGGTCTTTGACTAGGGCGAAATCCTGCTGCTAGTGGGCGTAGTGACCGCATTCCTCGAGCAAGTCCCGGTGAACCCTCCCGCTCTGGATGGTGGGATATGAGCACTCGATGCCAGTAGCGAACATGAAGTTCTGCGGCTGCGCGGTGGGCAACCCCAAGCCGTCTTTGCCCGAGGCTCCGCCGTACTGATCCCCAGCATAGTTGCCGTCCCCCAGCCGCTGTTTTACGTTGTCGAGAAACCCCTCGAGCACGGTTCAACCCCGCCTTGGGGGTGCTCCCCGGAACAAATCTTTGCCTTCCAGCCGCTCCACCCGCACCGGTTTTCCTTCGGCAGCGCTCTGGTAGATGGCCGCCATCAGCCGCTGGTCTTGCACGCCTTCCTCGCCCGGTGTGAAGGGCCGTTTGCCCCCCAGTATGCACTCGGAGAAGTGGTCAATCTCGAGCCGGAACTGGTCCTCCTCGCGCATCTGCCGGACCTCTCGGCCTTCCTCGGTGACCACCTCGAGCCGCAGGCCCTCGTAGCTGAACGCCGGGTCCAGGCTCAGCCAGCCCTTTTGCCCGTGCGCCCGCAGGTATTTGGCCTCGGCCACGTCATAGGAGCAGGTGCAGTGGGCCACCGCCCCGCTGGGAAAGCGCATGGTCCAGTACACCGCCTCCTCAACCTCTTTGAACCGTTCGTCGCCGGGCGTGCTGTACTGGTAGGCGAAGACCTCGTAGGGTTCTTCGCCGGTGAGAAATCGGGCGGTGTTAAGGCAGTACAAGCCGATGTCCGGCAGGGCGCCCCCACCCGCCAGGTCGCGCTTGAGCCGCCAGGCACCGGGGTCGTCCTCGGTCTGCCCGTCCACCGCCTCGATGAACTTTAGCCTGCCCAAATCGCCCTTTTCGATGAGGTCCCGGGCCGCCCAGAGCTGCGGGGTGTATTGCATCCGGTAGGCGGTCATCAACAGACGGTTGGCCTCAGCACAGGCCCGCACCATCGTCTCGGCGTCCTCCGGGCTGGTGGCTAAGGGCTTCTCGCACAGGACGTGCTTGCCGATGCGGGCGGCCCGCTCAGTGTACTCGCGGTGCAGCGCGTTGGGCAGCACGATGTAGACCGCGTTGACATCCGGGCGCTCGGCCAGACGGTCGTAATCGGCATAATCGTAGACATCTTTCTCCTCGAGGCCCAAGCCTCGGGCGATTTCCAAGGCCTTCTCCCGGTCGTCGCTCACCAGCGCGGTGAGCTTGGAGCAGTTCGAGAGCCGAAACGCCGGGACCAGTTCGTTGAGGGTGAGCTTGCCCAGGCCGACCAGCGCGTAGCCCACGCGGTCTTCGGGGGGTAGGGGCTTGTTTTCCAGGGGCGATCGGTTCATGCGGAAGCTCCTTTTAGAAAGCGGTCGGCGGTGCGCAGGCTCAGCGCCATGATGGTGAGCGACGGATTCACCGCCAGGGCTCTGGGGAAGGTGGAGTTGTCGCTGGTGTAGAGATTAGGGATTTCCCAGCTCTTGCTATCCGCGTCCACAACGCTGGAATCAGGTTGAGCGCCCATAGGCCCACACCGCTTCGGCCCCCGCCAGCGCCCAAAGCTCGCGCATCAGCCGCTCGTTCTGGCCCGCGGTGAAGTGGATGCGGGGTTTGGGCAGCCCCTGAGCATCCTTTTCGTCGGAGAGCTCGAGATAATTGCGCTCGGAAGGTAGGCACTCGCCCAGGACGTTGATCCCGATCACGCGGTTGTACCCCGCCATGTGGTCTTTGAGAACCGGGCCCCAGGTTCCGGTGGCCCGTGTGTACTGCGAGATATACCTCACCGGCATCACCCCCAGGCTTTGCAGCAGATAACCCCTGGTGAAATCGGCATCTTTGGGCCGGTGGGTGTCCTCGGAGATGAGCCCACCCGGAATGCCCTGGTAGGGCCGGGTCTCGGCCTCGAGTTGGCCCCAAACCTGCACCCCGACGTGCGCCATGAAGTTGCGCCCGACCTGTCCGCTGCTGTTTGCAAGTTCCATAATCAGCAGCAGGCGCGGGGTTTCGACCGCCCCCGTGCAGAGGAAGACGCGACGGCAGCGTTGGCGCATAGGGTTTGGGGAGGCGGTGCGGCGGTAGATGGCGCCTGTGATTCGCCTCGAAGCATCTTGCTCAAATCCCCTCACGAAGCACTCCGCGCGGACCTCGGCCCCGTGGTGGAGTGCCAGCGGAATAAAGGTTTGGTCCATGCTGGCCTTGGCCCCTAAGCTGCACCCGGCCTGGCAAAAACCCCGATTGGCATAGGCGGCCCGCCAACCCACCTCCTCCTGGTAGTAGCTGCTCGAGAGCGCCGCATAGGCTTTTTGCATGGAACGGGCGGCAGGGTTGAGCGGCAGGGGCGGGAGCGGATAGCTCGATTTGCGCGGCGGTCCCCAGGGGTAAGGATTTGGGCCGGAAACGCCAAGGAAGGTCTCGAGCTCGTCGAAATAGGGCTCTAAGTCTTCGTAGCCGATTGGCCAGTCCTGCCCCACGCCGAACTCCGTGCGCAGATGGAAGTCGTCGGGTTGAGGGCGAGGCGTGTAGGCGGTGAAGTGCAAGGTCGAGCCGCCCACCCCGCAGCCGGAGTTGTTGCGTCCAAAGCCGATGGGGTCGGCTCCCGCCGAGAGCCGTTCGTCGTTCCAGAACAGATAGCTTTGGGCCCGCTCGTCGGTGGCGAAGTCACGGGTCGGGACGTAGAAGGGACCGGCCTCTAAGGCCACCACCTTCAGTCCCGCCTGGGCCAGCCGCGCCAGAAGCGGAGCCCCGCTCGCCCCCGTCCCGATCACCACGGCGTCCACCTCGTCCCCCGGTGCAAAGGTTCGCATCGGGACGGCATGACCGTGCAGGTCGGGCGCGGCGCTCAAAACTGCTCCCTTGGGGGTGAGCCCTTTTCTAGAAACCACCCGTGCGCGTCGGCAAAACCCTCATAGCCGATTTCCGCTTGGGCCAGGGGATGGCTGTAATACACCTCGATGGCTTCGGCGAGCAAGTCCTCGAAGAAATGCTGGGAATCACAACCTTCCGCTCGGGCTCGGTGCAAAACCTCGTCCTGCTGTTTTGAACGCAGTTTTATGAAGGGTTTTTTGCAGTGTTCCAGAGCGAAGCGATTGATCCTGTCCAAACCTTGCTTGTACGCTTCCCCGTCGGGCGGGAGGGCAGCGTAGCGCCAGCCGTCGGTCTTGCCCTCAGCGAGCCTACTATCAATCTGGCCCGCGATATCGGCGAACCCGGAGTCGGGGATGAGCCGCGCGCAGACGGCGCCTAGCAGCTTTAGTTCTTGAGGCGAGAAGAACCGTGGGGCGCGGACGGGTGGGGCCTCGAGCCGCCTCAGCAGGGCTTCGCGGGTGGCTTTTGTCACCCGGTCCGATTGCAAGCGCGCGCGGATACTCTGGTATGAATCCATAGAAGACGGTCCACCTTTGGTAAAAGCATGGAGTTTACCGTGCTTGGGCGTGTGAGTTCAGCCACATCGAAGGCCCCCCGGATGCCCTAGAGTTGCCCTAAAGGAGGCCTTTATGAGCCAGGAACCTCGTCCTGGTCCAGCTGAGATTCCCCCGCAGAAACTGCCCTACCCGGCCCGGCAGTCCGAGATGACCCCACCGCCTGACAGCGACCTGTCGAACTACAAGGCGACGGGGAAACTTGAAGGCAAGGTAGCCCTGATCACCGGCGGGGATTCGGGCATAAGCCGTGCGGTGGCCCTGGCCTACGCGATGGAGGGGGCCAAGGTCGCCATCCTCTACAACGAGAACGACGGCGACGCCGAGGAGACCCGGCGGATGGTGGAAGAACGGGGCGGGACCTGCTTGGTGATTAAGGCCGATGTACGCGGCGCTGGGGCCTGCCGGGAGGCCGTAGGGCGCTGTGTGCGGGAGCTGGGGGGCTTGAACATCCTGGTCAACAACGCGGCCTATCAGATGGCTCAGAAGAACTTTCTGGACGTGAGCGAGGAGCGGTTCCGCCGGACCCTGGAGACCAACCTCTCCGGCTACTTCCACATGGCGAAAGCCGCCCTGCCGCACCTGAAAAAGGGCGACGCCATCGTCAACACCGGGAGCATCGTGGGGCTGGTGGGGAACGAGCTACTGGTGGATTATTGTGCCTCCAAGGGCGGCATCCACGCCTTCACCAAGGCCCTAGCACTCAGCCTGGGCGAGCAGGGCATCCGGGTGAACTGCGTGGCGCCGGGGCCAGTCTGGACCCCCAATATTCCCGGCACCATGCCGCCCGAGGAGGTGGACAACTTCGGCCACAAGGTCGCTTTAGGCCGCCCAGGACAGCCCGAGGAGCTGGCTCCGGCTTATGTATATCTCGGTTCCTCCGACTCCTCCTTTGTCACCGGTGCTATTTTAGAGGTGACCGGGGGGAAGCTCTCGAGCGGTTAGTCGGGATGTCTAGGGTCTAGAGTCGTAGACGCGAAGCACTCCACTCTTTTGAGCCAAACCCAAGTTTTTGCCCTCAACTCTTGACTCTAAACGCGACTGAAAGGAGCCCACCATGCCTGTATTCGAGCACTTCCAGCAACTCAAAAACCATATCCCGCTGCCCGCCGACAAGAAGCAAATCGGGGCCTGCCTGACCTGTTCGTACTGGGACGCCGATGATGTCAAGCGCACCGAAGGCCAGGTTGCCCACGTGGCGGTGTGCTTGCACCCCGAGCTGGTCGAGTATTCGCTTATCGTGAGCGGGGGCAGTGCCTGCTCTAAGTGGTCCGAAGAGCCCGCCGCGGGCGCAGAGGCTAAAGCCTACGCCGAGCGCTACGAGGAGTCTTAATGCTGAGAGCGGAGAGCAGAGCGCACAGGGCTGCAACGTCAAAGGCTCTCTGCTCTTGGCCCTATGCCCTCTGCAGGAGATACCCGTGAACGAGCGAGAGATAGCGGTTGCCAAAGCCGATGAGCTGCAAGACGGTGAGATGCGCCGGGTCAAAGCAGGGGAGACCGAGGTGCTGCTGGCCCGGGTGGAAGGGCAGTTTTACGCGGTAGGAGCGGACTGCACCCACTACGGGGCACCGCTCGAGAGGGGCCTCCTGCACGGAACCCGCCTGCTGTGCCCCTGGCACCACGCCTGCTTCGACCTGAGAGGCGGGTCGCTGCTCGAGCCCCCCGCCCTAGACGCGCTGCCCTGTTACAAAGTGAGGCTCGAGGGCGACCAGATCATGGTTTCAACGCAGTCTGAGCCAACCCTCCAGCCGGTTGGTACGGGCGAGGATTCACGCCGCTTCGTCATCGTGGGGGGCGGCGCGGCGGGTCTGATGGCGGCGCTAACCCTGCGCCAGGAGGGCTTCGCCGGGCAACTGGTGATGGTCACACCAGAGGCCGACGCCCCTTATGACCGGCCCAACCTCAGCAAAGAGTATTTGCAGGGCAAAGCTCCGCCCGAGTGGCTGCCCCTACGCGGCCCCGAGTTCTACGAGGAAAACCGGGTCGAACTGATGACCGGCTGCCGGGTGAGGCGGCTGTTGCCCGAGGTGCGCACCCTGGAGTTCGAGGACGGTTCGTTCCTCACCTACGACGCTTGTCTGATCGCCACTGGCGGGATTCCCCGGACCCTCCAGGTCCCCGGCGCCCACTTGGGGGGCGTTTTTACCCTGCGCAGCTTGGGTGATTCCAAGGCGCTCGCCGCCACAGCCGAGCGGGCCAAGCGAGCGGTGGTGGTCGGGGCCAGTTTTATCGGGATGGAGACGGCGGCGAGCCTGCGGGAGCGTGGGCTTGAGGTGACGGTGGTGGCCCCCGAGCGAGTCCCCTTCGAGAAGGTCTTAGGCGAGCGGGTGGGGGAGATGTTCCGCTCCCTGCACGAGGAGAAAGGGGTGAGCTTCCGGCTGGGGGCCAAGGTGCTCGAGTTTGCCGGGGACGGCGGGGTCCGGGAAGTGCTGCTGGAGAGCGGCGAACGCCTGAAAGCTGACCTTGTAGTCGTTGGGGTCGGGGTACGCCCGGCCACCGAGTTCATCGCCGACCTGCCTCTGGACGAGAACCGCTCGGTGCCGGTGGACGCCCACCTCAAGGCAGCGGAGGCCCTGTACGCTGCCGGGGACATCGCCCGCTTCCCCGACCCGCAAACAGGTGAGGCTATTCGGGTCGAGCACTGGCGCTTGGCCCTCCAACACGGGAAAATCGCTGCACTGAACATGCTCGGTCAGGACGTACCTTACCAAGGGGTGCCGTTTTTCTGGACGGGGCAGTTCGGTCTGCAACTGCGCTATGTGGGCCACGCGGATTCCTTTGACGAGGTGGTGTACTGGGGCGAGCCGGAGGCGCGGGACTTCCTGGCTTTCTACCTGCAAAAAGGCATTCTCAAGGCTGCGAGCGGGCTGAAGCGGGATAAGGAGATGGACGTGCTCGAGGAACTCCTGCGCCTGAAGTCCGCGCCCAGCGCCGAGGTGCTCCGGGCTGGCACCGATTTGATGCGGTTGTTGTCCGAGCGTTCGTAGGGGCCGGTCTCAAAGGCTGTCGTACAAATCGGCGGCGGGTCCAGCACGGGCGAGTGTAGCCCGTAGGCTAATAGACTAGGGCGGTTTGCCTAAATATTGCACACGTAAAGTCGGTGAGTCGCTTCCCTACGCAGTTTTACGACGACGTTCCTGTGCAATGATTACGGAAATCGCCTTAAGACCCTGACAACGCAGTGTCGCGGGTCGGGAATTAAGGGCAGACCTACGTGTCTGCCCCTACGAGGGGCTATTCCGAGCGAAGGTCGAGGTCGAGGTTCAGGACAACCTCTGAGACCCTGCCCTACACGCCCACCGGACGCCGGGCCTTGCGGCCTTACAAAACCTATTTCCCCTCGGCCATCTTCAGAATCCGCTCTGCGACAGCATCTTCCACCGGCATCACCGACAGACGGTTTCCTCGCCGTAGCAAGATTAGCTCGTCCGGACTGAATTTTTCGCGCAAGGTGTCCAAGCTGATAGTTTGTGGAAAGGCTCGAGCAAACTCGATCTCTACCGTCCACCAGCGGGGGTTTTCCCTGGTACTCTTGGCGTCGAAATAGGGGGAAGCGGGGTCAAACTGGCTGGGGTCCACCACCTCGGTGCGTTTAACCCGGCCCAGCCCCGCGATGCCGAGTGCCTCGGTGCTAGAGTGGTAGAAGAAGGCTAAATCCCCCTTCTGCATGGCCCGCAGGTAGTTTCTGGCCTGGTAGTTGCGCACCCCGTCCCATACGGAGGTTTTGTCGCGCTCCAAATCAGCGATGCCGTACACCTCGGGCTCGGATTTCAATAGCCAATAGGGCATAGACCCATTCTACGGGCCGCCCCTTTCCTGTAGGCTAAGGCCATGCGCGGGCTGAACCTAAGTAAAACGCCGATCAGGGCGAATCGGCGCGAAACCTATACCCAGCCCGCCGTCAACTCCAGGGAGCTTCAGGAGCGGCTGGGGGCCCAGAAGGTGCTGCTCGAGCCCTCCCAGCGCCGCAACTACACCTATGATGGCATCACCTTCGGGGTCACGCCGGAACTGGTGGTGTTGCCTGAGAGCACCGCCGATGTGGTGGAGACGGTGCGCTTTGCGCAGGCAATGCGGCTGCCGGTGGTGGCAAGGGGTGCCGCCAGCGGCCTTTCCGGGGGGGCGGTCCCGGTG
The DNA here is from genome assembly GCA_040290005.1 of Meiothermus sp. Lineage (GTDB taxonomy): Bacteria > Deinococcota > Deinococci > Deinococcales > Thermaceae > Meiothermus. Next base: position 20,039 of record PSMF01000010.1, on the reverse strand, counting down.
CGGGAATCGGTCGTGGTCAGCTTCACCCGCATGACCGGGCTTTCCATAGACCCTCACAGCCGCACCGCCACGGCCCAGCCGGGGGTGATCACCGCCACCTTGAGCGAGCGGGCCAAGCCCTTTGGCCTGCTTTACCCGCCCGACCCCGCCTCTTTCCGCACCAGTACCCTCGGCGGCAACCTGGCCGAGAACGCCGGGGGGCCGATGTGCTTCAAGAAGGGCGTGACCGGCGATTACGTACTGGGCCTTGAGTTGGTGGACGACACCGGCCAGGTTCACCGTCTGGAACGAAGCGCTTACGACTTGGTGGGTCTATTGGTGGGCTCGGAAGGCACCCTGGGTTTGATTACCGAAGTCAAGCTGCGGCTGGAGCCGCTGCCGCGCTACACCCGCACCCTGATGGCGAGCTTTGCCGAGGTCGGGTCCGCCGCCGAAGCCGTCTCCGAGGCGATTGCGGCGGGGGCGGTTCCCGCTAAGCTCGAGTTCATGGACAACGGCTGCATCCGCGCGGTGGAAGCGTATCTGCACATGGGCTTGCCGTTGGACGCCGCGGCAATTTTGCTGGTGGACACCGACGGCGACGACCCGGTGGTGGTCGAGGAGGAGCTTTCCTGGGTGGCCGATTCCTGTCGCAAGCACGGTGGGAGTGTACGAATCGCCCAAGATCAGGCCGAGAGTGAGGCGCTGTGGAAAGCCCGCCGCTCGGTCTCGCCCGCCATCGGCAGTTTGCGCCCCAAACGCCTCAACGAGGACATCGCGGTGCCCCGCTCGGCCCTGCCCGAGGTGGTGCGGCAGATCGAGGCGTTGGGGAAGCAATATGGCTTTCCCCTGGTGCAGTTCGGGCACATCGGCGACGGGAATCTGCACCCCAACGTGATGTTTGACCCCAAGACCGACGACGAGAACAAGGTCTGGGAACTGCTGCACGAGGTGGCCCGTGTGGCGCTGCGCCACGGCGGGGTTTTATCCGGTGAGCACGGCATCGGCCTGATGAAGCGCGATTTTATGCGGGAGGCGGTGGACGCCGAGACGCTCGAGGCCCTCCGCGCGGTAAAAGCCGCCTTCGACCCGCAAAACCTGCTCAACCCCGGCAAGGTGTTGCCGGATGCCGAAGCCCCACACACTCAGACCAAAGGCTAGAAACCAAACTCCTCCGCCCAAAAAGTGGAACGCTGACGCGTCATCCGGGCACCTTCGCTGAGGTCTACAGAAAATATCGTCCAGAACAAGATGCAATTATGACGTTCTCGAGGGAGGTAACGGTGTTGCCTTGCCCCTTTAGGAAGGGGGGCCTTCCGAGGTCGCTAAAGGTCAGGTGCTAGGCAAAAATCCGCAGATAGACGGGGGGATTCTGCCGCACCGAACTCCACGAGTTGACGACGGACGCGCGTAGGGACGACCGGCCCTGAGTACCGGCGCAGCTCTAGTCGCGATGTAGCTGTCGCCGATGGCGATACGAGCCGGGCCGCAGGGCGGCTTCACTGTCGCCCCTACATTCCCACAAGGTGGTTTGCCGAGAACGTAAGGACGTCGTTTGAGCAAACCGCGCCTACCTAACTTTGTAACCAATGCCCTCCAAAACCTGTCTGGCAGCTTCTTGTTCATCCCGCGTCGCAAATCCCATCCGTATCGCCCCGCCCTCGTCGCGGATGGCGAGCACCTCGAAGTTCTTGATGTTGATCCCGGCCTCGCCGAGCGCAGTGGAGACGGTGGAAATCTGCCCCGGTTTGTCGGGGACCTGCACCACTAGCTCGTTCATCACCGGGAGCAGGCTGCGCTTGACGATGGGGAGCGAGTCGCGGGTGCGCTTGGCGGCTTGGGCGGTCTCGAGCAACGCTTCGGGGGTCTCGAGCGCGTCCTCGAGACCCTTCAGCACCTCGCGCAAGTCCTCCACCGCGTCGCGCAGGGCCTCGCGGTTGGTCACCACCATGTCCCGGCTCATCCGCGGCGAGCCCGAGGCCACCCGTGTGAGGTCGCGGAACCCGCCCGCCGCCAGGAACATCAGCAGGTCGCGGTGTTCGTCCCCGGCGATCAACTGGTTGAGGCCCACCGCCAGCAGATAGGGGAGGTGCGAGATTCGCGCGACCAGACGGTCGTGTAGCTCGGGGGCGATTTCCAGCGGGTACGCCCCCAAATCCCCCACCAGCTTGCGCAGCTTGGCGAGGGCTTCAGGCGGGGTTTGTGGGCTGGGGGTTAGCACCCAGACGGCATTTTCTAATAACCCCGCGTGTGCCGCCTCCACCCCGGCCTTCTCGCTCCCGGCCATCGGGTGACCGCCGACAAAGTTGGGCAGGGCCTGCGCGAGTACCCGCACCACCGGGGCTTTCACGCTGCCGACATCGGTCCAGAGTGAGTCGGGGCGGGCAAAGGGGGCCAAACGCCGGCCTTCTTCCGCCAGAACCCCGACGGGTGCGGCCAGCACGCCTAAATCCAGTTCTCCAATCCACTCGCCGGGGGTGGTGTGCACCTTATCCACCACCTGGAGGGCGAGGGCATCCTCGAGGGCCTGCGGGTCGGGGTCATAGGCGTGGATTTCCTCGGCTAGAAAGCGCTCGCGCAGGCCCAGCGCCACACTGCCCCCGAGGAGACCAATGCCAAAGATGCCAACTTTGCCGAAAACCGGAGCCATCATTTCAGGCAGCAGTCTAACCTCTCCTTTTGTCTTTAGCCCCTCCCCATGGATGGGGGAGGTGGGTGGGGGTGCACCGGCCTCAGCCTATCATTTGCGATAACCTCGAGTTCTGCGGCAAAACAAGCATTCAATCGCCGCGTCCCCCACGCTCGCACGGGCAAAGCCCGGCCCCGTTGGGCCCGGTGCCTGCCCTCCCCCGCCAGGGGGAGGAAGCACTAGTGCGGTAGTTGGATTAGGCGGGTTCCATTTCTTTCGTCAGGCGCTTGCCGAGGGCGGGGAGTATGGTCTTGATTTTGTCCATCAGGGCAGCGAACTCCCCTTCGTGGAGCTGCTGGGCGGCGTCGGAGAGAGCTTTTTCGGGCTCGGGGTGGGTTTCCACGATGATGCCGTCGGCTCCTGCAGCCAGTCCTGCTAAGGCCAACGCGCTCACCCAATCGCGCTTCCCGGCGGGATGCGAGGGGTCAATCCAAATGGGTAGGTGCGTCCAGGATTTGAGCACCGGCACGGCGGCGACATCCAGGGTGAAGCGGGTGGCCCGTTCGAAGGTGCGGATGCCGCGCTCGACCAGGATTACCCGCATGTTTCCCTGCGCCAGCACGTATTCCGCGCTCATCAAGAACTCCTCCAGGGTCATGCTCATCCCGCGCTTGAGCATCACCGCGGCTTTGTGCTGCTGCCCCACCTCTTTGAGCAGGGCGAAGTTCTGCGCGTTCCTGGCCCCGATCTGCAAGACATCGGCGTAGGTGGCGACGAGTTCGACCTGTTCCGGGCTCATCACCTCGGTGACTATAGGCAGGCCAGTTTCGGCCCTGGCTCCAGCGAGAATCTGCAAGCCTTCCTCACCCATGCCCTGATAGGAATAAGGACTGGTACGCGGTTTGAAGGCTCCGCCGCGCAGCATTTGGGCTCCGTATTTCTTTACGTAGCGGGCCGTGGTTAGGGTTTGCTCGCGACTTTCCACGCCGCACGGCCCCGCCGCGACCATCACCTCATCCGCGCCGGTCGCGCCGCTGTTCCACTTCAAAACAGTAGGTTTGGGATTGACCTCGAGGCTTGCCAGCTTGTACGGTTTGCTGATGGGAATCACGTCGGCCACCTCCGGCAAGGCCCGGAAGTGCTCGAGCATCTCGGGCGTGGGGCCTTTGCCAATCGCTCCGATAAGAACGGTGTTTTCCCCCTCGGAGACGTGGGGTCGGTAGCCGGCCCGCTCGACCTCCGCCACCACCGTTTCGATTTCCCGTGTGCCCGCGCCATGTTTGAGGATAATCAGCATACCGTTCTCCTTTGGACTCACAAAAAACTCTCCGGGGCGTGTTCCCCGGAGAGCGTCTAGTGCGAGTCTACGCGACTATAGCAGCCTCACGGGGGTAGGCCGATAAAAATACCCAAAAAACTGGGTCTGGCTGGTTGCCCCGTGACGTTGCATATGCCGAGGAGTGTACGTGCGGCGGTGGGGGTTTGTCAACCCGAAGAAAGGGACGGGCCGATTGTGCCCGTCCCTGAGGAGCTTTTTAGGCTTCAGCGCGTCAAGCTAACCAAGGTTTTGCCTTCGGCGTCGTAGAGCTCGAGCCGGTTCCCGGTGATGCGGAACCCCGCTACTCGCGGGAGGGCGCGCAGGAACGCCGCCTCCTGCCGCCCTGCTGCCTCGTCCAAACAGGCCCGCCGGGTGCTTACTGCGGGGCCAAGCTTGAGGGTGAAGCCCTCCAAGGTGTAGCGGTTGCAGCCGGTTTCGCCGGCCATTTGTCCGTTTGCGCCGAAAGTCGCGGTGAGGCGCGTGTCCTCCCGGACCGAGGCGATGGCATCGCCGGTGTTGAGCACCACCACCGTCCACCCCCGGCCCCGAATAGCGCTGGGCTGGGCCTGGGCAAAAAGCAGCAAGGTTCGCCCGGCCTCGTCGTTCAGGCGGAGCACGCCGCGCTCCAGCGTGAAGCCGCGCACCTGGGTCAGGTGTTGGGTATAGGCCCGCTCCTGAGCGCTCAGGGCCTCGTCGGGGCAGGCCCGTAAGGTCGCCCGCAAGGGGCTAAAGGTGAGCTTTTGGTCTTCCTGAGCGTACTGTCCGCCGAAGCTGTTGCAGCCTGTGTTGCCGCTGATGTTTCCGCCTGCAAACTCCAGCGTGGCCCCTCCGCCCACCACAGCCCGCATCAGCCGCTCCGCTTGTAGGTAGTTCGCTAGCACCCAGCGGGTGTTCTCGAGGCTCTGGGTCTGGGCCAGCGCGAAGCCGCTGAGTGCAATCAACAGGAGCAGTTTTTTCATGTTGTCCCTTGGCGATGCGTGCTGGCTAGGGGCCTATTCGCTGTCGAGGGTAAGTAGCGCCTGAAGGGTCTTGTTCTTTGCCGAGCCTACCACATAGACGCTATACACACTCCCGGCTTTGAGGCTCACCGAGGGCACCTTGAGCACCACCGTTTTGCTCCCGGTGGGCCGCACCTCGAGGCCATAGCTCCCCGCCGGGGTGGCGGCGTAGCGGGTGGCCTGCCCGAAGCTCAGGCGGCTGCTGACCTTGGTGGTGGTTTTGGCTATAGCGAACAGGTCTACTTCGGGTGCGTGCGGCGAGGCGTGTACCGCGCGGATGCGCACCCCGGTGGGGGCCTCTGCCTCAGCCCCGCCGTCCAGGTAGAGCCGACTGCTCACCTTCTGGGGCGTGCCCGGCGCTGCCACGGTGTACTTGCGCCCATCCAGCAGGCTCACCGTGCTGCTGCCCAGCCGGGGGGTGGTTTTGCCCTTAGGTTGACCCAGACCCGCACGCTGCCCTTGCTCACCGGCAGGTACTCGGTGAAGTTCTTGAAGCCCTCCACGCCGAAGGCCTTGCGCCCATTCACCCAGACATCCACCGCGCCCACCCCTTCGACTAGGTGGACAAAGTGCAGCTCCGGCCCACCCTGGGCCAAGCTCAAGGCCGCGAATACCGCAATCATGAACGCCAACAGTCGTTTCATACGCGCCTCCCTACCTTTTGCCTACCTTATTCCCGCCGCCCCGCACTTAGGAACTGCCGCCACCGGCGCGAACCGCTCCTTGAGCCAGGGAACCACTATCGGCCCCGACTCGTTTCTGGCATCGTGCTTGACCCCTGGTAGCGTCACGAACTGCACGCTCTCGCCCGCAGCACAGCGCCGCCTGGTTTCTGCGGCGCTGAGTTCTATCGGTATCAGGGCGTCGGCATCGCCGTGGGTGATTAGCAGAGGCACATTGATGGGCCCGCGCGGGGTGTTTTGGGTTAGGAGGGTGCGCCAGGGTTTGACAAACGCCTCAACCCCCAGCCTTCAGCCGCCCCTCGCCTGGAAATACCTCGTGTCCTGGAGACGGTTTCTAACCCCACAACACTGCAAGCGGGTAAAACCGTTTTTAGCTGAACCCCAGCCATCTTTAGCTCACCGCCTTGCCGCGCAGTAGCTCTTTGGCGTGCTCGAGCGCGGCCTCTGAGTAGCTTCCCGAGAGCATTCGGGCCAGTTCGCGCACGCGGTCGTCTTGGTGCACCCGCGTGATTTGCACGCTGTTTTTGTCCTTGACCACCTGGTAGTGGGTCTGGGCTCTGGCGGCAATCTGCGGCAGGTGCGTCACCACCAAAACCTGGCGGCGCTCGGCCAGGCTCGCCAGGCGGTCAGCCACGGCCCAAGCCGCCTCCCCGCCCACTCCGGCGTCCACCTCGTCGAAGACCACGGTGTCGGCCTCGCTGCCGGTGAGCAGGGCCAAAGCCAGCATCACCCGCGAGAGCTCCCCGCCGGAAGCGGCTTTTTCCAGCGGTGCTTCGGGCGCTCCGGGGTTGGCGGAGAACAATAGCTGCACCTCTTCCAGACCGTCGGGGCCGGGTTCGGGAAGCTCTGACAATCCCACCGAAAAGCGGGCTGAGGGCATCCCCAGACCGCGAATTTCGGTGTTGGCCTTTTTTGAGAGTGCCTGTGCCGCCTTGTTTCGCGCATCGGAAAGGGCTTTCCCGGTTCCCAACAGCTTTTGCCAGGCCGTTTCGCGCTCCGTTTTCAGCTCGCTTAGGCGGTCTTCGGCCCCCTCGAGTTCGGCCAGTTCGGCCCTGGCGGTCTCGGCAAACTCCAACACCGCAGGGATGCCCTCGCCGTATTTGCGCTCGAGTTTCTCAATCAGGGCCAGCCGGGCCTCGACCTCCTCCAGCCTTCCGGGGTCGGCCTCGAGGCTTTCCAGATAGTCCTCGAGTTCGCGCGAGACGGCTTTTACCGAATCGAGGGCAACCTCTAAGTCTTTGCTGAGGCTCTCGAGTTGGGGGTCGTATTTCCCCGCCGCCTTGATCTCGCGCTGGGCCACCCCGATTAAGCCGATGGCATCGCCATCGCCTGCCAGTGAGGCCGAGGCCACTGCGACCCGCTCGCGCAAGGTCTCTAAGTGGCTTAACCGTTCGGCTTCGGCACGCAACTTCTCGTCTTCGCCCCTGACGAGCTTGGCGGTGTCAATCTCCCCGAGCTGGAAACGCAGGATGTCGAGCTTGCGCTCGCGCTCCCTGGCCGCCGCTTCAAGCCGCTCGGTCTCGCTCAAAATAGCCTGGTGGCGGGCGTAGGCGGCGCGGTAATCGGCCAGCAGCCGAGCGTCGAGCAGCGAATCCAGCAGGCCGCGCTGGGCCTTGCGGCTCGAGAATGTGAGGGCCGCGTGCTGGGCGTGGATGGCCAGGTGGGTGCCCGCCTCCTCGGCGAGCTCTTTGAGGCTCACCACCTCGCCCTCGATACGGGGCGTGCTGCGCCCGGCCGAGACCCGCCGTGACAGGCTTTTGCCGTCGAAAAAGGCTGTGACCAGCAGGGTGTCCGTACCGGCGCGGATCATCCCCTCGGGCTTCTCGCCCAAAAGCAGCGAGAGCGCGTCCACCAGCACGCTCTTACCCGCGCCGGTTTCGCCGGTCAGGACAGTTAACCCAGGGCCGAACTCCAGGGCCACCCGCTCCAAGACGGCTAAGTTTTGCACCTCGAGCCGTTCCAACATAACCGTAGTTTACGGTGTGGGCATAAAGGTTCACAATGAGCCAGGTCGCAAGTTGAGGGTGACGGGGGCCGGGTGTAGGGGGTCGGGAGAGGCGGAGGCGAAGAGAAGGCCCAACTTTATTCCCGATGCTCGAATACGCCTTACCGTCACCCGGCCCCGTCACCCTATACCCGCACTTACCGCACCGGCGTAACCGCCAGCGTACAGCGCGAGATGCACACCAAGCGGCCTTGCTCGTCGCGGATTTCGATGTTCCAGACGGCGGTGGTGCGGCCTGAGTGAATCGGGGTGCCGGTGGCGGTGAGTTTACCTTCGCGCACCGAGCGCAGGTGGTTGGCGTTGATCTCGAGCCCGAACGAGGTATGCCCTTCTGGGGCAGCCAGGAAAGCCCCGATGCTGGCGACGGTTTCGGCGAGTGAGACCGAGGCCCCGCCGTGCAGAAAGCCAAAAGGCTGATGGACTTTGGGGGTCACGTCCATCTCGGCCACGACGCGCTCAGGGCTGGCTTCTAACAGGCGGATTCCCAGCGTGGACACTAGGGTTTCTTGTTGGAGTTGGGCGAAATCCATCTGCGGCATGGTTTTACTCTAAACCCTCAGCCTAAGATGGACGTATGGGGACCGTAGTTTTTCTACCGGGCTATCTAGCCCCGCCCGCAGGGTTTCGCGCGATGGCGGAGGGTCTGCCCGAATATCGGGCCCTCGAGCCCCCGCGCATGTCCCGTCCAGAACAGGCCTTCGAGCTGTGGAGAAGTGCTGTTCCAGAGGGCGCTCATATCGTGGCGTTCGCGGAAGCGGCTTGGAGCGCGGCAGGTTTGGCGGCAGAGAAGAAAGCACAGAGTTTGGTGCTGTTCAGCCCCATCGTGCGCGTGGATGCAGCCCTCGAGGCCCGTCTGAAACCTTTACAGACCGCGTTGAAATCCGGCCTAGAGACCCTCACGGAGGCAGCCAAACCCTGGTTTTTCGGGCCTTTTCTCTTGGAGCAGGGGCAAGCCGCCATCGAGGCGTGGGGTGAAGGGTTAGCCGAACTCGACGTTGCGGGCTGGCTCGAGGCCCTCCATACCCTTCCCGACGGGCGAAAAAACCTGCGGCGGCTGGAATGCCCGGTCCTGGTGGTGCTCGGCGCGGAGGACGTGTTCACCCCACTCCGCTACGGACAGGAGCTGGTGGAGTGGACCCCGACCAACGCCAACGGCCTGGGTGCGGTGCGGGTGAGCCTGGAGGGTTGCGGACACCTGGCCGCTTGGGAAAACCCTGAAGAAGCCGCCAATCTGGTGGAGGGGTTCCTCGAGGAGGCTAAGGGCGTGCGGGGAAATGCACCGGTCTGGCGCGAGGAGGGGTGAAAGTGCCGCTTCGATGGTCATCCGCTGGGGATCGGTGGGTATTGCACCCGACGATTAGCATAGGCGGTTTATGGTCGTCTTGACCGGGGAAATTAAGGTTGATCTGATCGGGCGCAACGGCCCCAAAGATGACCGGCTCGAGTACGGGGGCACGCTCGGCGGCGCCGCCCTCAACACTGCCTCGACGCTGGCCCGCCTCGGAACGCCGGTGCGGTTGGTGGGCGAGGTGGGGGATGATTTTTTGGGGGAATGGGCCTTAGGCCAGCTCGAGGCCCGCCGCTTGGAGACGCGGTTCGTGCGGCGGCTGGAAGGCATTCCAACCCCGCTGGCCCTGGCCCAGATAGACCCCTCAGGCGACGCTGCCTACAGCTTTTACCGAAACTTTGGTGAGACCTGCTTTGAGCCCGACAAAGGCGCACTGGCACGGGCCAAATGGTTTCACTTTGGCTCCGGTTATGCCTTCGAGGGGCGCAATATTGCGGGCTTGCGGGGGATGCTCGAGGTCGCCAGGGAGTACGAAATCCCAGTGAGCTTCGACCCTAACCTGCGCCACCCGCCCGAGGAGCGCTATTTCGCCCAGCTCCAGGGATATCTCCCCTACATCTCGGTGTTTAAGGCCAGCCTCGAGGACGCCCGGTGGCTGTTCCCCAGGGTTTCCCCCGAGCCGCACGTCTTGATGGAGTGCTTGAGTGAGCTGGGGGTGCCAATCACCGTGATGACCCTGGGGCCGGATGGGGCGATGGCGACCTTCCGCTCGAGGATGACGCGCGTCCCCGGCGTGAAGGTCAAAGTGGTGGACACGGTAGGGGCAGGGGATACCTTCACCGCCGCCCTAATCTACGGGCTGATGAAGCAGGAACTCGGCAGCCGCATCGAACTCCTCACCTGGGATGGCACCCGGCTTCCCGTAGTTCTGGCAGCGGCCTGTCACCTCTCGGCCTTGGCCTGCACGGTGGCCGGGCCGAACGTGCCGGAGCGGGAGTTACAGACGTGGTGGGAGCGGTTTGGATAAGCAAACGTCGTACGTCATACGTCTTGCGCGATACGCCAAAACTACCTCACGTTCAGGACATAGATGCTTGCCCCTTGATTTAATCGCCCTAGGCAGGGGTTAGGTTTTAGCCTTTAGCGTACGACGTTCGACGTAGGACGTACGACGATCCTGACAAAAAGAGCAGGCCCGAAGGCCCGCCCTTTACGTACAAAACCCGTCCTAGACCTTCGCCTTGGCCTTCTGGGTGGTGTCCATCACCGTGGCGTGCCCGATGGCCTTCTCGCTGTCGACATCAAAGGCATGCAGCCTGGAGGTGTCTACCAGCAGGTCCACAGTGTCGCCGGGGAGCACCATCGCGTGCCCGTCCACCTTGGCCGTGACCATGCTGCCGATCACATCGGCGTGGATTTCGGTTTCGGCGCCCAGGGGCTCCACCACCTCGATCTTGCCCTTGACCACGTTGTTGTCCTCGGGGATGCTGGTCCAGCCCTTGAGCCCGAAGTGCTCGGGGCGGATGCCCATCCAGACTTCCTTGCCGTTGTAGGCGCGGAGATTTCCGGCCAGGGTGCTGTTGGCCCGCACCTTGAAGCCGTCACCGGTGAAGAACACGTTCTCGCCCTCGGTGACGACCCGAGATTTGATGAAGTTCATGGAAGGTGAGCCGATGAACCCGGCCACGAACTTGGTCTCGGGGAAGTCGTAGAGGTTCAAGGGTGAGTCTACCTGCAACACCTCCCCGTCCTTCATCACCACGATGCGGGTTCCCAGCGTCATGGCCTCGACTTGGTCGTGGGTCACGTAGACCGTGGTTACGCCTAGGCGGCGCTGGAGCTTGGAGATTTCGGCGCGCATCTCCACACGCAGTTTGGCGTCGAGGTTGGAGAGCGGCTCGTCGAAGAGGAAGACTTTCGGCTCACGCACGATGGCTCGGCCCATCGCCACGCGCTGGCGCTGACCGCCCGAGAGTTCGCGCGGCTTGCGCTGCAAGAGGTGGTCAATCTTGATGATGCGGGCGGCTTCCTTGACGCGGCGGTCAATCTCGTTTTTGGCGACCTTGCGCAGCCGCAGCCCGAAGGCCATGTTCTCGTAGACGTTCATGTGGGGGTAGAGGGCATAGTTCTGGAAGACCATGGCGATGTCACGGTCCTTGGGCGGCACGTCGTTGACCAGCCGGTCGCCGATGAACAGCTTGCCCTCGGTGATGTCCTCCAGGCCCGCGATCATCCGCAGCGTGGTGGTTTTGCCGCAGCCCGAAGGCCCTACGAACACCACGAACTCCCCGTCCTCGGTCTCCAAGTTGAAATCTTTGACCGCCGTGACCTTGCCGCCGTACCGCTTGTAGACGTGCTCGAGCTTGATTTTTGCCATCGTGCCCTCCTTGGGCCGTACCCGCTTCCCGCGCTGTGAGTCCTGGCCTAAGGGCAACAGGCCCATCGGGGAGTGTTTTGGGTACGGAATCAGTCTAAGCAGATTGGGGGTGAGGAATCAATAGGCGGCTCACGCGCCGTACCAGATCGAACGTTTAACGTCGAACGCTGAATGCCGAAAGCGCAAAATAACCTCCTGTAGGGGTGCAGGTCTGCACCAGAATCGTTCACGCAAGAAAAGACCGTCCTCAGGCTCGGCCCATCTATCAATGCAGGTATTTGGGGCGATTCATGAATCGCCCCTAGGCACGTCCGTTGCCTAAAATTTCTCGCAGAAAATGCTCGCCTTGGGGCCTACCCCATGTTCTCCACTAGGGCCTGCCCGAACTCGCTGCACTTGAGGAGCGTGGCCTGCCGTCCCTCGGCCACCATCAGCCGGTGGAAGTCGTAGGTCACGCGGCCCTGACCGATGGTCTTGGCAATCGAGTTCAGGATCAGGTCGGCGGCCTCGCTCCAGCCCATGTAGCGCAGCATCATCTCGCCCGAGAGGATCACCGAGCTGGGGTTCACCTGATCCTTGCCCGCGTACTTGGGTGCGGTGCCGTGGGTGGCCTCGAAGATCGCGTGGCCGGTGGAGTAGTTGACATTGGCCCCCGGGGCGATCCCGATCCCGCCGACCTGAGCCGCTAGCGCGTCGGAGATGTAATCGCCGTTGAGATTGGGGGTGGCGATCACCGCGTATTCGGCAGGACGCAGGAGAATCTGTTGTAAAAAGTTGTCGGCAATCATGTCCTTAACCACGATTTGCTTGCCGGTCTTGGGGTTCTTGAAAGTCTGCCAGGGGCCGCCCTCGAGGTCGGTCGCGCCGTATTTCTCTTTGGCAAGCTGATAACCCCAGTCGCGGAAGGCCCCGCTGGTGAACTTCATGATGTTGCCCTTGTGCACCAGGGTCACGCTGGGCTGGTCGTTATCAATGGCGTAGTCCAGCGCTGCTTCTACCAAGCGATACGTACCCTCTTTGGAGATAGGCTTGACGCCGAGGGCCACGGTGTTGGGAAAGCGAATCTTCTTGTAGGAAGCGGGGAATTCGCTTTTCAGAAAATCCAGCACTTTCTGCACCTCCGGCGTTCCCGCGGCCCACTCGATGCCCGCGTAGATGTCCTCGGTGTTCTCGCGGAAGATGGTCATGTTGACCAGTTCGGGGTGGCGCACCGGGCTGGGAACGCCCTCAAACCACTGCACGGGCCGCACGCAGGCGTAGAGGTCGAGTTCCTGGCGCAGGGCTACGTTAATGCTGCGGATGCCGCCGCCGACGGGCGTGGTCAGCGGGCCTTTGATGGCGACGCGATACTCGCGGATGAACTCTAAGGTTTCCTCTGGCAACCAGACGATCTCGCCGTAAACTGCGTTGGCCTTGTCCCCGGCATAGATTTCAGCCCAGGCGATCTTGCGTTTGCCGCCGTAGGCTTTCTCCACCGCTGCGTCCAGCACGGGCTGCGAGGCTCGCCAAATGTCCGGGCCGGTGCCGTCCCCTTCGATGAAGCCGACGATGGGACGGTCGGGGACTTGCAGCTTGCCGTTTTGGATTTGAATCTTCTCGCCCTGCGGAACCTGAATGTGTTTGTACGCCATAGCTTCACGAGCATAGCAATGTAGGACGCGGTGAGCAATGAGGAGTGAGCGGTGAGCTGAAAACTACAAAATCACCAAAGTGTCATTCTGAGCGAAACGCAGAGGAGCGAAGAATCCCCCACGCGCTCCGGCAGGAGAGGCCTCAGGTATCAAATTGCGTCTTTTTCTACCCGAGACCGCGAGTCCTGAAGCGCGTGGGGGATGTTTCGCTGTTGCGGGGCATGGCAACGGTTAGGTATTGGATGCTCCAGCCCCCTCTCGTCCTGCACGGCATTCTCGAACCTATGCTTTTACCATCCCAGACAGGACTAGGTTTTAGCTCATCGCTCATGGCTCATGACTCGCTGCTGACTGGCGGGTTCTGCCCGAGCAACTGGTAAAACCCCCGCGCATTGTGCAAATAATGCGCTAGAATCCCCGGAATTAGGCTGCCGGTGAGGTGATAGGTTGCGCCGAACATCAGCCCGCCGAGGAAGACGAACAGGGGATAGCTCCAGGCCCGGCGGTCCGTAACCGGGTGCAGCGCGGCAAAAACCAAAGCTTGCAAGCCTACGCCGATCCAGCCACCCAACAGCGCGTTCTGGATTGCCCCGCGGAACAGCACCTCCTCGCCCAGTCCCGAGGCAAAGGCTAGAATCAAGGCCTGGTGATAGGTCATGCCTTGCGAGCGCATGATCGCCCCGATCTGCGCGTGGAGGGCTTCGGAAGCCTTGAAGCTGCCAGGGACGAGGCGGGAGAAGACCAGCTCGAGGCCCATCAACCCGTAAAAAAGTACGACGAACGCGACCAAATCGCGTGCTGGGTCGAGCACGGCGACCACCGGATAGCCCTTCAGCGCCATCCAGGTGGCACCGACCAGGAAAAGCCCCAACTGGAGCAGGGAAAAGATGCGAAACATTCGACCTAAGCGCCTTCACTGCCGATGTTAAAGCCCTGCTCGAGCAGCTTGTTCGGGTAGGCCCGGAAGGCCACCAAAGTCTGCGTCCGGGTGATGCCCTTGAGTTTGCGCAGCCCCATCGTCACGATGTCGTCGAGCTGCTCGAAATCGGCAAACCGCAGCACCGCCACCAGGTCCCACTCCCCCGTCACCGAATAAACCTCGGCCACGCCGGGGATTTCCGCCACCGTCTCGGCGGTCTCGGCGGTGCTGTCGCGGGCGGTCTGGATCAGCACGAAGGTGGTAATCATGGGGTCATGATACTTCTGCTTAGGGTTTTATTCGGGGTCCGGGCTCACTGGGTCGGGTTGATCGGGGCCGACATGACCGGTGCGTATATCGGCTTTGACGAAGTTTTCCCCGCGCACCGGCGAACCCGCCAGGCGGCGAAGCTGTGCGAGCTGACCGATGTGGGTCATGGCGTCCGCCAGGGGGCCTTGGAGCAAGCGCCGGAGCAGGTCGCCGGAGAGGTCGGTCCGGTTTGAGAGTTCGTGGTCGAGGGCCTCGAGGGTCGTATGAAACCGGGCGATCTCGCCCTCGGGGTCTAAGTCTTTGAGGCGGGTACGGTAGTGGAAATCCCCGGTTTGCAGCACCAGCAGAGCGTAGGTAAGCACGCTGTTGATGTGCCGCAGGATGCGCCGCGGCGTGCGAACCTCGCCTCCGGCCTCGAATTCCCAGTAGCTCTCGGGAGCTTCCCGGATGCTCTTTTGCAAACGGTAAGCCAGGGCCGCCAGGAAGTGGCGCAGGGTCTCCTGTGCGCTCACGATGGAACCTCCAGGATCAGTTTAGGCCGGAACCTAAGCACGTCGGCAGAGACAAAGTGCAGCGGGGTGCCGTTCCACTCTTTAGGCAGCCGGTTGGGGTCGGCCCCGTGCAGATGGCCGTAGACCACGCAGGCGGGGCGGTATTCGTCAATCAGCTCGGTAAAGCCGGTAGGGCCGCCGGTGGCGGAGTAGGGCGGGTAGTGCAGGGCCAGGATCAGGTGCTCGTATCGCAGGGCTTTGGTGCTGCTGAGCGAGAGCGAGAGCCGCTCCGTTTCACGCCGGTAGATTTTCTCGTCCTCCTCGCCAAACCCCCAGCTTCCCGGTGTGTCCCAGCCCCGGCTCCCGGCGATGGCGAGATTTCCGATCAGCAGGGAATCGTGCTGGAGGGCGTACATTTTGGGTGGCAGGGCCTCGCGCAGCCGGGTGATGGAGGGCCACCAGTAGTCGTGGTTGCCGCGTAGCAGCACCTTGGTTCCGGGCAGCGTGGCGATGTCCTCTAAGTCGAGCATGGCTTCCTTAAGCTTCATCGCCCAGGAGATATCGCCCGCGACGATCACCAAGTCCTCCTCCCCCACGGTATCCCGCCACTCGGTAAAAACCGCTTCGGGATGGCCCTCCCACAGCGGCCCGAAGACATTCATGGGTTTGGGGAAGCCCCTCGAGAGGTGGATGTCGGCGATGGCAAATACGCGCATAAAGTTAGGGTTCCGGGCTCCGGGGGCCGGGAAAAGCAGGAGCGGTTTTAGTGTCTAAGGTCGAGCCTGAAAGGTCAAGGGGCCGCTGATTACGTAACAATCATAATGGCCGCCAGGAGGTAGGGTAGAAGGATGAAGGACGAAAGCCCCGACGAACTCTTCCAGTATGCCATCCGGGTGCTAGCGGCGCGGGCCTACTCCGAGGCCGTGCTGCGGCGCAAGATGGCCCGGCGGGCCAAGCCCGAGGTGGTAGACAAGGTGGTCGCTCAGGTCAAGGAGCTGGGCTACCTCGAGGACGCTAAATACGCTGAAGGGTACGCCCGGATGTACGCCGGGCGCTGGGGTGCGGCCAAAATCCGCAAGGGGCTGCTCGAGAAGGGTGTGGCTCGCTCAGTTATAGACCGGGTGCTCACCGACATCGAGCCCGAGACCGATTCGGTGGCGGAGGCGCTGGTGTTGCTCGAGCGCTACGCCACCCGGCACAAAGGGGATAAGCCCAAGGCGGTGCGGTTTTTGCTGGGGCGCGGGTATGCACTGGGGGACGCGCTCGAGGCCTGGAAGCGCTATGAGGCTGAGGGCTCGAGGGTTTAGCAGAGCCCCTCGTCCCTACGCGCGTCGGTGTCATCCATTTCTGGGGGTTGGTGCAGCAGAATCCCCCCATCTATCACGGTGTATCAGTCCGGCACATCGCCTCTGGCGACCTCGGACGGCCCCCCTTACTAAGGGGGGCAAAGCAAGACGAATCCTCTCCTTGGAAACGTCATTATCTGCATCCGTCCTAGACGCTGTTCGCCGCAGACATCAGGGGGTAGCGAGGCTTTTCAGGCGCGGCACAGCCGCGTGCGCTTTGCGCATACCCTAGCCGGGCCGGAGGGATTCGCTGTTGACGTTCCCCGGAACCCTACCTCAACACCTCATCCAGCGATTCGCCGAGGATGTTCACCATCTCATCCACCTCGGCCTCGGTGATGATGAGCGGCGGGGCCACCGCAAAGCCAGTGTCGTTGCAGCGGGCGATTAGGCCACGGTTGCGGCTTGCCGCCTGGAGCTTGCCGCCGATGCCTTTGGAGGCATCAAAAGTCTTCTTGCTCGACTTGTCCTCCACGACCTCGATCAGCGCCATTAAGCCTTTGCCGCGCACGTTGCCAACGAAGGGATGGGATTCCAATGCCTTCATCCGCTTCAAAAGTTGATTGCCCCTGACCTCCGCGTTCTCCCACAGCCGCTCCCGCTCGATAATCCCGATGTTGGCGAGCCCCACCGCGCAGGCCACCGGATGCCCCGAATAGGTGAAGCCGTGCATAAACATCCGGTCGGGGGCGGCCATACGCTCGAAGATTTCCGGGGTTACACCGACCCCGCCGAGCGGGACGTATCCCGAGGTGATGCCCTTAGCGAAGCTGGTGATGTCCGCTTGGAAGCCGTAGGTCTCCTGCGCGAACATCTTGCCGGTGCGGCCAAACCCCGTAATTACCTCGTCGGCGATGAGCAGGATGTCATGCTTCTTGAGGATGGGGACGATGGCCTTCCAGTAGCCTTCGGGTGGCGGAACTACGCCCCCAGCGCCCTGCACTGGCTCCCCGATGAAGGCCGCGATGGTGTCGGCCCCTTCCCTGGCGATGATCTCCTCGAGTTCCTTCGCCAGCATCGCCACAAACTCTGCTTCGGACAGGCCGGGATTGTTGCGGTAATCGAGCGGGGCCGAGGCATACACGAACCCCGGCGCGAGCGGCCCGAAATCGGCGTGATAGGCCGGGACACCTGTCGCAGCGAGGGCTCCCATCGCAATCCCGTGATAGGCCATCCGGCGCGAGATGATTTTAGTTTTTTCCGGCTTGCCGGAGAGCGACCAGTAATAGCGGGCGATTTTGAGCGCGGTCTCGTTGGACTCGGCCCCGCCCGAAGTGAACTGGAAGTGCGAGTGGTGCGGCAACAGCTCGGCGAGCTTGCTTGCGAGTTCGATGGTGGGCGGGGTCGCCAGGCCGAAGAAGGTGGGCTGGAAGGCAAGGCGAGCCATCTGCTCTCGAGCCACATCCGCCAGTTCAGTCCGCCCGTGCCCCACGTTCACGTTCCACAGGCCCGCGAAGCCATCCAGATACCATTTCCCGGTCGTGTCCTTGACCCGCGTCCCCTTGCCCTCCACGAGCACCACCGGGCCGCTTTTGCGGTGGCGGTGCAGGTTGGTGACGGGGTGGAGGAGGTGGGCTAAGTCTTGCTCGAGCAGCCGTTCGGTGTTCCAATCAAAAGTCTGAGTCATAACTGCTCACGATTCTATCGCTTAGGGGACCAGCCAGGGTAATCGCGGATTTGCCTGAATAAATTTCCCAAATCGTTTGTCAGGGTCGGGGTGCGCATAGACAAATGTTTGATAAGTGCGGCTCCACCAGCATAAAAACTGACTCGGTTGTATGGTTGCTCAGAACCGGTTTTGTTCTTCGGCAGCTCGAGCCTTTCGCGAATCCGGTTTTCCAGCCAGCGCGCAAAACCCTCCTTCCACTCCTGCCAGACGAGGTATTCATATTCAAGCCCATCCAATTCCTGACGTAGCTTTGGCCTGTGACTAAAATCGCCCTCGAGCTGCCGCTTATACACATCAATAAAGGCTAGAGAGTTGTAGGGGAAAGGGTATTGAATCTCCCACATGGCGTCTTGCCGTTCCATGCTTACTTTTGCTACCTCGAGCGTAGCTTTCAGCTTTTCCTCGCAAGTCGTGTACTGGTAGCAGTGGACAAACTCGTGGAACACGAAGATATAACCTTCGAGGCTGTCGAAAGCGTTCTCCGAGACGATGCAAGCGCATTCCCAGCCCAGCTCTTCAAGCGGAAAGGCGGCGCGTATGTTTTGGGGAAACTCGAAAGGCACAGGTCCTGTGCCGACGTGCCGAAAGCTCCGCGCCGAAGGCTCAGGCCGGTACAACCAAAGCTCGTTGCCGGAGTGGATGGCAACGGGAAAGGTTTGCCTGAGCAACGGGTGCAAATCGGCGATGTGATCTTGCAGCTCGAAAATCTGACCTAACGCTTCGTCAAAACGCTTCTTCACGACACCTTCTCCGTCTCTAACCCCAGCCCCAGCGCCCGCTCCGCCAGCCGCTCCCCGGCCTCAGCGAAGGGTTGGAAGATGAGCGTAGCTCCCGCCCGCTCGAGCACCGGGTCTTCCTCACGGTGGTAGCTGGTAACGGCGATGATGCCCCGGAAGCCCCGCGCCTTGAGTGCTTGTACCCCGCGCAGCTTGGCCTCTAAGTCCGGCATGGTCAACAGAACGCCCTTCAGCCCGCCGATTTCTAGCTGTTCCCAAAGCTCTGAGTCCTCGGAGTCGCCATAGAACACCCGCCGTCCCTTGCTGGTGTGGCGCTCGAGCTTGTCCGGGTCGGCGTCCAGCCCCACCACGCGCTGTCCCTGGCGCTCGAGCATTTTGTAAGCCGCCCCACCGGTGCGCCCCATCCCCACGATCAGCCACTCGGCCCCGTCCAGGCGGGTGGGCTCGGCGTCGGGGTGAAAGCCTTTGCGCTCGAAGCGGAGCAGGAAGGGTTCTAAGCGGTCATACAGCCCGTGCACACCCCGGTTCAGCGGGGCTCCCAGAGCCAGTGAGACGGCCACCAGCAGGCCCATAAGCGCCCCCCAACCCTCGGGCAGGATGCCCGCTTCTATGGCGGCGGCGGTGGTGATGAGGGCAAACTCGCTGTAGCTGGTGAGGGCGATGCTGGTGACGAAGGCGGTGCGGGAGCGCAGCCCGAACTGGGTAAACAGGCCGAAAAACATCAGCGTCTGGACCGGGAGCAGGAGCAGTAGACCGACCGCCAAGGGGATTTGTGACAGGGCCGGTAGCCCGAGCAGCCCGATTTGGAGGAAGAAGGCCACCAGAAAGGCTTCCTTCAATCCCCACAGGGTGCGTGAAAGCTCCGAGGTCTGGGTGTGTCCGGCGAGTGCCGCGCCCATCAGGAGTGCGCCCAGCTCGGGGGAAACACCTACCACACGCGCCAATTCCGCCCCGCCCAAGGCCAGCCCCAGCCCGTAGAGCAGCAGGAGTTCGTCGTGACCGCTTTTTTCCAGCACCCAAGTCACGAGCGGGCGCAGCAGCGGCAGGGCCAAGAGCCCCAAGGCCCACAAGGTCGGCTGCTTTACCCCGGCGTAGGCCAGCAGAGCCACCGCGATCAGGTCTTGCAACACCAGGATGCCCACCGTCACCCGCCCGTGGAAGGTCGAAAGCTCGCGCCGGTCCTCGAGGAGTTTTACGGCCAGGACGGTGCTCGAGAAGGCCAACCCGGCGCCGATGTACAGAGCTTGGGTGCTGTTTAGCCCGAGCAACAGGGCCAACCCTCCCGCCAGCAGCGAGGCTAGCACGAAGTGCAATCCCCCCCCGCCGATCACCTGGGACTGGACGAGATTTTGCCAGCGCAGCTTGAGGCCCACCGTAAAGAGCAGGAGCAGCACGCCGATATCGGCAATCTGGTTTAGCACAGGCTCGGAGTGCTGCCCGAGGCCCCGCAGCACAAACCCCGCCCCTAAATAACCCACCAGGGGTGGCAGCCCAAAGCGGCTGGCGAGCAGACCTAGCGCGTACGCGGCCCCGACCCAGAGGACTTCCATGAGGCTTAGTGTACGGGGCTGGGCGCGGTTGTGGAGTTAGCGGAGACCAGACCCCACACGTTGTGGGGTCATCAGCAATCTAATGAAGGCCCTAGGGCCGGGCTTTGCCCGTGCTGGCACTAGGCCCGCTGAGTACCGGCATCGCCCAG
>PSMF01000142.1:0-7598 GCA_040290005.1 Meiothermus sp. | reverse complement strand
TGAGCGGTGAGCAATGAGCGAAGAGCTAAAGGCGTCGTACGTCTTACGCTTTACGTCCAAAACCACCTCACGTCCAGAACAAGACTTCTGGCCTCTTGATTTCAACGTCCTAGAGGTGAGCTAGGTTTCAGCTTTTGGCGTACGACGTTGGACCTACGACTGCCCTGGCTCATCGCTAGTCGCTCATTGCTGAATCCCCTTCGGCTCCAGCGCTGAGTTTTGCCGATTTTGAAGACGCAGGCATACAATCGCCCGGTGAAGTCTCGAGCCCTCATCGCCGTCCTCGTCACCCTGCTGCCCTGGTCTTCGGTGTATCCGAGCATCAAGGATGCCCTGGAAGATTTGGCTATCCGGATTTGAGTGTGCTTCGAGCATCCTAACCGGCCATTGACATCTTGGCGTAAAACCGGATTTTGTTGTGGCTATTGTTGGCGTGATCGGTTATTATAAAACCGGATTTTATTGTGGAAGGCACCATTCACGTTCAGTTCGCTTGAGATATGCGCAGGTGCTGGAGGTCAGGCGCTTGGCCTGGAAATGGCGGGCTTCGATCATTCCGCACTGATCGAGCTAGAACCGGCTGCGTGTGCCACGCTGCGCCTAAACCGTCCAGCCTGGAACGTCATCGAGGGCGACTTGCGCCTGTTCAGCGGCACACCTTACAAAGGTATCGACCTGGTGGCCGGCGGTGTGCCTTGTCCGCCGTTCTCCAAGGCCGGGAAGCAGCTCGGCGCAAAGGATGAGCGCGACCTGTTCCCCGAGGCTATCCGCCTGGTCGATGAGTGCCGCCCGCAAGCCGTGATGCTTGAGAACGTGCGCGGCCTGCTCGATGCGGTCTTTGAGGACTACCGGAACAAGGTAGAAAAGCAGCTCAGGAAGCTGGGCTATGTGCCTGGCTGGCGGCTGCTTAATGCGTCGGACTACGGCGTTTCCCAGCTCCGCCCGCGTGCGGTGCTTGTGGCCATCCGTAAAGACCTAGCCGCCGGGTTCTCCTGGCCGGAACCGCTCAAGACTGAACCGCTGACCGTGGGCGAGCTGCTGTTCGATCTCATGAAGGCCAATGGCTGGCGCGGCGCTGACCGCTGGCGCGACCAGGCCAGCACCATCGCCCTGATCCTGGTAGGCGGCTCCAAGAAGCACGGCGGGCCAGACCTCGGGCAACCAGTTCGAGGGCATTTGCGCGGCCTTCGTGCAAGAAACCTTCCTCAAGCTGGGGCACCTGGAAGGTGCATCAGGTCTCCGGCCGCAACCGCCTGGAAATTGCCCGTTATGAGCAATACGCGCACCTGGTCGCGCTCGACCGAGCCGCCAAGGCCGATGCCGAACTGGCGGCCGTCCTGGGCAGCGACTACACCATCACGCCGGATATTGCGGTGGTGCGCGACACCGAGGACGACGGCGCCATCAACGCCCCGGCGCTCCTGGTTGATGACAGCGTGACCACGCTTGCCAGCCTGCGAAAGAAAAACGGCGGCCTGCCGCTGCTGCACGCCAGCATTTCATGCAAATGGACGATTCGCAGCGACCGGGCGCAGAACGCCCGTTCCGAAGCGTTGAACCTGGTGCGCAATCGCAAGGGCCGTCTGCCTCATGTCGTGGTTGTCACGGCCGAACCAACACCAAGCCGCCTTGCCTCTATCGCCCTGGGAACCGGGGACATTGATTGCGTGTATCACTTCGCCCTGTATGAGCTGCAAGCCACGGTGAAAGCCTTGGGCATGAACGACGCGGCCGACATGCTGGCCATGATGGTCAATGGCAAGCGACTGAAAGACATTTCAGACCTGCCGCTTGATCTGGCAGTGTGAGCAGCCTGTATGGCAACGAACATCCTAAATCTCCCCGACTTCAAGGTGCGGCGGGTAGAGGAAGCCGACCACGATTATCACGTCTACGCCGAAGTCTCGAATCCTCCCGGTGTCTGCACGGCCTGCGGCTTTGACCGCCTGATCGGCCACGGGCGCAACGAGCAGGTCACCCGTGACCTCCCGACACACGGCAAGCGGCTTGCAATCTACGTGGATACCCGGCGCTGGCGGTGCCAGTCCTGCGGGAAGACCTTCATGGAGGCACTACCCGCCGTCAACGCCAAGCGCGAAATGACCGACCGGCTGGTGAAGTGGATCGGCCAGCAGAGCTTGAAGCGCACCTTTGCCAGCATCGCCGACGACACCGGCCTAGACGAGAAGACCATCCGCAACATCTTCCGGGATTACATCAACGAGCTGGAAGCCGCATTCCGTTTCGAGACGCCGAAGTGGATGGGCATCGACGAGATCCATCTCATCAAGCTGCGTTGCGTCATCAGCAACATCCGCAACAACACCATCGTCGACATGCTCCCGAACCGGGACAAGAAGACAGTGGTGAACTACCTCTACAACCTGCAAGGGAAGTCCGAGGTGCAGTATGTGGCGATGGACATGTGGACGCCGTACCGGGACGCGGTGCAGGCGGTCTTGCCGGATGCCCGGATCGTCATCGACAAGTTCCACGTCGTCCGCATGGCGAATGACGCCGTGGAGAAGGTTGGGAAGAGCCTGCGCGAGCAACTGACGCCGAAGCAGCGCCGTGGGCTGATGCATGACAGGTTCGTGCTGCTCAAGCGTGAACGCGACCTGAACGACAAGGAAGCGCTGCTGCTGGACGGCTGGACGAAGAACTACCCCGAACTGGGAGCCGCGTACATCCTCAAGGAGAGCTTCTACGGCATCTATGAGGGGTCAGACAGCCCCGAGGCCGCCGTCGCGGCCTACGAGGCTTGGAACAAGGCTGTGGTGCCCGAGGTTCGGGACGCCTTCGGCGACCTGATCCGCGCCTTCACGAACTGGCGGCCCTTCATCCTCAACTACTTTGAACACCCCGTCACCAACGCCTACACCGAGTCGTTGAACTCGCTGATCCGGGTGATGAACCGGCTAGGCTTGGGGCTGCTGGGCATCAGCATTTACCACGTTTCGCTCAGCATCGGCTTGCAGAGCGTGGCCTCGGGACCTGCCGCTATCCTGATCGCCTGCGGCCCGGTGTTCGTGGCCTTAATGTCCTATTTCCTCGGCCGTGAAAGGCTCTCGTCGCCCGGCTGGCTGGGGATTGCGGTGGCTTTTTTGGGGGCAGCCCTGATTGCTGTGGCCGACCACCCCGGCACTTTCCGCCTCGAGACCGGAGCGCTGCTGATTCTGTTAGCGGCTCTGGCGACCTCGGTCTATTTCGTGTTCCAGCGCGGTTTGGTGCGCGAATATGGCGCGTTGCGGTTCACGGTTTACTCGATCTGGGCCGGAACCCTGCCCCTGCTGATATTCTTGCCGGGCTTTTCGGGCCAACTCTCTCAGGCCTCCACAGCCTCGGTTTGGGGGCGTGGTATATCTGGGCGTTTTCCCCAGCGCCCTCGCCTACATGACCTGGAACTATGCCCTTTCGATTGCCCCCGCCAGCCAGGTGACAAGTTTTCTGTATATCTCGCCGATCCTGGCCTATGTTTTCGCGTACTTCCTGCACGGAAGTCCTTTTTATCCCTCTGCCCTCGGCTCTCTGCACTCTACGCCAACCGGTAAACTGTCCATATGGAAATTCGCAAGATTGGGGTGGTCGGCGCAGGGCAGATGGGTTCGGGAATCGCGCAGGTATCGGCACAAGCAGGCTACGACGTGGTGCTCAGAGACCTCGAGGAATCCTTTGTCGAGCGCGGCTTATCCAGCATCCGCCGGAGCATCGGTAAGCTGTTGGAAAAGGGCAAACTCGACCAATCCGCCCACGATGCCTCGCTGAGCCGCATCCACACCACGCTGGATTTGGGCGATTTAGCCGACTGCGACCTGGTGGTCGAAGCCATCGTCGAACACGAGCCTACCAAGCTCGAGCTGTTCCGCGAGCTGGATGGGCTGCTGGGACCTGAGGCGATCCTGGCTTCCAACACCTCCTCGATCCCCATCACCCGCCTGGCCGCCGCGACCCAGCGCCCGGAGCGCTTCATCGGCATGCACTTTATGAACCCGGTTCCCTTGATGCAACTCGTCGAGGTGATCCGCGGCTACCTGACAAGCGAGGAAACCTCGGCTGCGGTGGTAGCCTCCGCCAAAAGGATGGGCAAGACCCCCGTCGAGGTCAACGATTATCCCGGTTTCGTGGCCAACCGTATCCTGCTACCGATGCTCAACGAGGCGGTGCAGTGCGTGATGGAAGGGGTGGGCGAACCCGAGGCCATCGACACCATTATGAAGCTAGGGATGAACCATCCGATGGGACCCCTAACGCTGGCGGATTTCATCGGCCTGGACACCTGTTTGAGCGTGATGGAGGTGCTCCATCAGGGGCTAGGCGACGACAAGTACCGGCCTTCGCCGCTGCTGCGCAAGATGGTCCAGGCTGGGCTCCTGGGGCGCAAGAGCGGGCGGGGCTTCTACAAGTACGACGAGAAGGGGAACAAGCTCGGGTAGGGCCTCGAGGTCCTACCCGCACCCTCTGGGCTTTGACGACAGGCATTGAGGTATACCTGCCGAGCAGACAGCAGATCGAAAAGCGTTTGCCATCTGCCATACGCAATAGGCGACTTTCAGAAGGGGATTCAGCCCCAGCCTAAACCCGAGCTATAGGCCCGGTGCCTGCGGCTGGGAAACCCCTGTGTACCGACCGGTCTGTCGTCAATACCCTGTGCCTATGCTCCTCCTGGGGACTCGAGCTTTGGCTCGAGTCCCCAGTAATCCCTACTGCTTGACCACCATCACGTTGAACTTGAACCCAGCTACGCTCGTAGCGTCATTAGAGACGATCACCCAGCGCCCTGCACCGCAGGCGGTCAGCGAGCCGTCCTCGTAGTACATCGACACGCTCTTGCGCTGCCCCGAAGTTCCGCCGTTGGTGGTGACGATAAGCATGGCGGTGGGGTCGCCGTTGGCAAAGGGGTTGTCAATTGCCGTGCCGTCGCTGGCCCCGAACACCGCACAGGTGCTGCTGGCGGTGTGGATGAAGACCGGCTTGTTGGTTCCCGCAACCTTGATGGCTCCCTGCACCTCCAAAGCCGGAGCTCCCGGAGCTCCGGCGGCGAGCACGCCCGCCGTGAAGGTGCCCAGCTCCCGTATGTTCCCGAGAAGTTGTTGTGGCCGTACACCCCCGTGCCAAGGCCGTCGGCTTCCCCTTGAACGCCTGCACCTCCGTTCTTGGTCTCGCCGTATACCCCGGCCCCGTACGAGCCGGGCAGGGCTACGCCCAGCACCCCGGCCCTGGGCCGGGGGCTGCCGAAGCCCGCGCCCGGATCGCTGCCGCCCGAGACCCCCACTAGGCCGAAGGACCCGAGCGCGGTGGAAGTAGTCCCCACCGTCAGGCCGGTGTTGCCCGCTCCACTCCAGGCCGCGCCAAAGTGGTCGTGGTCGCTCTTGGCGGCGGTCGGGGCGCTCCCCGAACCGGCGAAGTTCACGCTGAAGGTGGTCCCGCTCAAAGAAAGCCCTGCCCCCGCCGAGTACGCCGCCCCGCCCCCACCGCCGGTGAGGTCGTCGCCCCAGACCAGGTTGCCGCCCTGGAGCTTGAGCACCTTGCCGTCCGCCGCCGTACCGCCAACCGCGAGCTTGGCCCGCGTCACCGCGCCGTCGGCGAGGCCCGTACCGGCCTGTAAAGCCTCCACCGCTGCCTTGAGGGTGGAGAAGTTGGCGTTCACGTCCCCCGACTTGATCGGTGTACCCGGTGTGAACGCGGTGAGGTTCACCGCCGCCAGCACCGAGAGCCCCGAAGCTACCACGAACGCGCCGATGAAGAAATACTTGAGGTTGCTGCCTTGCATACCTTCCTCCTAAACCTTCTCCGAAGGACCGGAACGCCTATTGCCAAGTCGCCTGATCCCACTTGCTGTTGTCCCACACTCCGACCTGTGGCGGACTCGCCTGAGTGCCGCAGCTTACGGCAGTTAAGAGCAGAGATAGCAGCAAAGCAATTGCCGCCAGCCAACGCTTGTTCATGCCTCACCTCCTTTCGCTAAGGGTTTGGGGTTGACGTGGTTGCCCTCGAGGCTAGGTTTAGCCAGCCGGCTCAAGCTCTCCCAGCAGCGCTCGAGCTCGGCTGGCGGAATCTCGGCTTCCCAGCGAAGCTGCCGAGTGCGCTGTGCGGCGTGGTGCTTGAATATCTCTTGGTTCATGGGGTTTCCTCCAAATGCAAGGCCCTCATTTACTTGAGTCCGCCCGCCCGTTCCCTGGGACGGGCCAGCTGCTCTAAGTAGGCGGCTAACTCGAGCACGCTCCCAAAGTCCCGTTCCCGCCCCCCTTCCATCACTGTGTAGCGCATCCCGTTCGGCTGGGTGTCCCGCCGAACGCTTACCTTGAGCTGGACCACTCCCTCCTCCTCTTCCACCATCGCTGACCTCCCGCACGTAGGGTAGTGCGGGGTGCGACACCGGGGCGACACAAAACTGCCCCGAGATCTGAATCCCGAGCATCATCAGCCTTCTAGCAGTCAAATCTTCAGGTTGAGCAGCTCTTGATTAACCCGCAGGTTCAGGTAGTTTTGCCGCAACTTTGGGTCGTGGATGCGCTCCCCGCGAGCCAGCATCTCCGCCCTGACCCGCTCCAGCACCGCGCTGGCCTCCTCGCCCCGTCGGTTCGCCAGGAGGGCACGGATGTAGGTGAGCCGCACTCCTTCGGGCAGGTTCGCGCGCAGCCCGCCCTGGGCCTCCAGCCGCCGCTGGGCCTCCGCCGCATCCTCGAGCGCTCCTTGGGGCTGTCCTAGGTGGAGCCTGGCTTCGGCGCGGGCTGCTAGGATGAGGATGCGGTTAGTGGAGGAACCGGCCCCCAGCGCAGCCTGAAGCGCCTCGTCAGCCGCCTCCAGCGCCGCTTTGGGCTGACCCAGGTCGCCCAGCAGCCCGACTTTGGTTTGCAGAAAGTCGGCCTCTAGGCGGGTGCTCTTGAAGCTGCGGGCCAGGGCCAGCGCGGTCTCCAGGTCGGCCCAGGCTTCCCCCAGCCGCCTCAGCCTCTGCAAGGCCCGAACCCGGGTCTCCAGGGCGAACCCCTCGAACTGCCGCATCCCCACCTGCCGGGCGATCTCTAGTGCCCGGTCCACGTCGGCGAGCGCCGCCGCAAAGGAGCCGTGGTAGCGCTGGAGGCTGGCCCGGTTGTTGAGGGTCCGGGCCTCGAGCACCGGGTTGGGATGGCTGTGCAAGGCTTTCAGCGCCGCTCCGTAGGCCGCGAGGGCGGCCTCCAAGTCACCCTTAGCTCCCTCGAAAAAAGCCACCAAATTGCAGGCCCGCACGAATAGGGCTGGGGCGCGGCCCTGGGTGAGCTGGACGGCTATTCTGGCCCGCTCCAAACCGGGGATAAAGTCCTCGCGGTAGTAGTCAGCTTCGGCCAGGTGGAACAGCGCTTCGGCTCGGCCCAGCTCGTCTCCCGCCTCGGCGAAGCGCCCTAGGGCCTCCTGAGCGGCAGCGTGGGCCTCGGTGGGTTGCCCGGTGATCGAGAGCAGCGCGTAGCGGCGCAGGGCCAAGCGGCCTTTTTCGGCGGGAGTCCGGGCAAGGCGCTCCAGTTCCTCGAGGTCTCCTGCCTCGGCCTCGCGCTCGCCCAGGTCGTAGGCCAGCCGCTCGTGTTGCTCCAGCAACTCGAAGCGCCCCTTGGCGTCCGGTGGCA
>PSMF01000141.1:389-7619 GCA_040290005.1 Meiothermus sp. | reverse complement strand
CAAGCATAGTAGACTTTTACGACAGCCTCTAAGCGGGACGGCTAGCGGCGCCGGGTGGGCTTTGCCCTGGGTGTGGGCTCACTCTCCACCTCCTCGTCCTCGGGGTCGCGGTAGTTCTGGAAGAAGTTCTCTATCACCTCGGCAAGGGCCTCGTAGAAGTGTTCCATGCGGCGCAGCCGCCTGCGGGTCTGCGGGCTCAGGCTCTCGAGCCGGGCCGCCCGCTCGACGTACCGGGCCAGGGCCAGCGCGCCCCGCAGGCTCTCCTGGGTGCTCTTGACATGGGTGTCCTCGGCGACGCGGTAGTAGTCGCGTCGGTCGCCGGGCACGGTGCTTTTGGAGATCATGGTCATGGCCTGGAGCTGCCGGGCGATGGTAGAGGCGCTGGCCTTGGAGATTCTCAGCTCGTCGGCGATCTGCTCGAGGCTCAGGTGTGGTTCGTCGCTCAGCAGCAGCAGCCCGTACATCCGCCCCAGGATGCGGGGCAGGCCGTAGCGCTCCCAGAACAGGCCGAAGTCTTCGATGAGCTGGTCTCGAGGGGAAAGCACAAGGTCAGTTTAGAATGTTCGAATTGTTTAGTCAATACTGAACAAACAGTATGTAAGTCGTGCTTTGGTAAGTCGTGCTTTGGTAAGTCGTGCTTTGGTAAAGAGAATCGTTTTGCGGACAGCCTTAAATGCCCCCGGCGACTTCCTCCTGGTTGAGCAAGTTCCAGACACGTTCGCCCCCGGCCCGAATCGCGTCCCAGTCGCGCCAATCTCCCACCGGGAAACCCCGCTCCTGCACCACGGCCTCGGCCAGCCCGGTGAGTTCTGCGGGGTCGAGCTGACCGGCGAACAGCCCGATGTCTATCGGCTCGGCCAGCTCACGCACCGGGCGCAGAAACTCTAGGGAGTCCTGGACGTGGCTGGGGGTGTCCTGCTGCATGGTCATGCTGACCGAGAAGTAAAACAAGGGCTTGCGGTTGAGCTCGTCCTGATGTTTGCGCACAAAATCCACGGCTTCCGGCAGCCATGCATCGTAGCGGATCGAGCTGCCCAAGACCACCGCGCCCTAGGGGCTCAGGTCGTAGACGGCCTCGAGGTCGCGCACCTCCACGTTGGCGCCCTTCCCCCTAAAAAGTACATCCAAAGCCTCGGCGATCTCGCGGGTGGTCCCGGTGTGGGTCGCATGGGCGATCAGAATGGGCTTTTCTAGCATCGAACAGCCTCCTCGCCTCACAGTATCGCACCGTGGGCCGCGCCCTGTCAGCTCTAAATCAGCAGGTAGGCCTAAAACCCGAGCATTAATCGCCCTTAAAACCGAAGGCAAAATGAGCACCAGGACGCGGCAAATCCTCATCTTCTGTTGGTAACATATTGGACGTGTCCGGGGTGCTGCGGTATGAGTCGGGGACCTTGGTGCTGGAGGGAACTTCACCGCCAAAAGGGCTCGAGGCAGTTTTCGCTTTTGATGTTCGGGTGAACCTCTGGCGCGCCCCAGCATATCGGTATCCCGAGATCGTCCCCCTGCTGAAAAACCGTATCGGGGCCAACCGTGCCCCCCAGTACCGCGTCCTCGCCCTCGAGCGTTCCGCCGCTCACGCGCCTTACTTGCACCAGCTCGAGGGGCTGGCGGCCTGGAGGGGCAGCAGTGGGCGGGGCATCGTGGTTTTGCCCACCGGAGCGGGCAAAACCGAGCTGGGCCTGATGGCGATGGAGTGGGCCTCCAGGAGCACACTGGTGGTGGTCCCCACCCGTGTCTTGATGCACCAGTGGTATGCCGAACTCAAAGCGGCCTTTCCCGACCTCCCGGTGGGCCTGATCGGGGATGGGGAGCACGAGCCCTTCGACCTCGCGGTAGCCACCTACGACAGCGCCGCCATCCACGCCGAAAAGCTGGGCAACCGGTATGGGCTCCTGATCTTTGACGAGGTTCACCACCTGCCCACCGAGTTCTACGAGCCCGCCGCTACGTTTTCTTTGGCCCCTTACCGTCTGGGGCTCACCGCCTCGCTCGAACGGGCCGATTTGCGTCACGAACGCCTATACGAATACGTGGGGCCGGTGGTGTACCGCAGGGCAGCCGCAGAGCTCCGGGGCGGGGTGCTGGCCGACTACCGGATCGAGGAGGTACGGGTCGAGCTTTCGCGGGCTGAGCGGGAAAACTATCAAAAGGCGCTGGAGCTTAGGAATGCCTTCCTCGAGGCCCAACGGATTTCGCTGGGGAGCTTGGAGGGATGGTCGCAGTTCGTCAAGCTCTCGGCGCGAACCGAAGAGGGCCGCCGAGCCATGCGGGCGCACCGCGAGGCTTCCCGAATCGCCACCGCCGCCCCGGCCAAGCTGCGGGCGCTGGGGGCCATCCTGGCCCGACATCCGGGGCAGAAAGTCTTGGTCTTCACCAAGGAGAACGAGCTGGCCTACGAGGTGAGCCGCAGGTACCTGATCCCCTGTATCACCCACCAGACCCACGTCAAGGAGCGGCAGGCCACCTTAGAGAAGTTCGCCCAAGGGGAGTACCGGGCGGTGGTTTCGGGGAACGTGCTCAACGAGGGGATCAACGTGGCCGACGCGTCGGTGGCGGTGAACCTCTCGGGGTCGGCGGTGGAGCGCGAACTGATCCAGCGGCTGGGGAGAATCCTGCGCCGGATGGAGAACAAAACCGCGGTGTTCTACGAGGTGTTTACCCGGGACACCCGCGAGCAACGGGTCTCCGAGCGCAGGCGTGGGCTGGGGCAGGGGAGAAGTGAGTGGCCCCAAAAACCGCCTGAGCCGCCTGAGGTGGTCTCGCAGGAGAGGTTGCTCCCCGCGCTGAGCTGGGATGAGTTAGGAAAAGACTGATGCTCAAAAGCGAACACTTAGAGTTCACCTTGCGCGGGGGCAGAGCCTACCCCAAGTTCCCCAAGCGCGACCGGGCGCTGCCCTGGGCCGAGTCGGTGTTGGGGGCGATCAACGAGCACCTGGGGCTCACCAGGGGGCAGCTCGAGGGAGCCCTCACCGCGCTGGAGGGCGATTCGCCCGATTACAACCTGGTGCGGGGGCTGGCCCACCTGGCACTTGCTGAAGCAACGTTTGATATCCGGGCCGTGCTCGAGCCGGGGTTCCTGCGGCAGAAGGTGTTCGCCCTCGCGGGGGCAGCAGGCTACGGCGAGCGGGAGTCGCGGGCGGTGATGGAGGAGGTCGGGCGAGAGTACGGCTTAGAAACCTGTGCCCTCGAGGAAAACCTCTATGCTGACCTCCCGGAAAACCACGTGCTGGTCAAGCTGCCGGGCCTCTCGCCCGCCGAACTGCTCGAGCGCTATGATCTGGCCCAGGCCCAGGGGTTGCTGTATTCAGCCACCCGCATGGTGGTGCAGATGCACCGCAACGCGGCGGGGGAGTACAAACGGCTGTTCCGCTACCTCAAGTTTTACCGGCTGATGTTCGCGGTGGAAGGCGACCTGGACAGCGGCTACCGGGTCACGGTGGATGGCCCTACCTCACTCTTCGCCCAGACCCGCAGATACGGCGTGCGGATGGCGGCCTTGCTTCCCGCGCTGCTCCACGTGAGCCGTTGGGACCTGACTGCTCACCTGCGGCTGCGCGGGCAAAAGGTGGAATACACCCTGGACTCGAAGGCCAAGCTCAAATCCCACTATCCCCAACCGCCGGAGTTCGACTCGATGCTCGAGGCCACCTTCGCAAAACGCTGGGAGACGCTAAAAACCCAGTGGCGGCTGGAGCGCGAGGTGGAAGTGATAGACCTCAGGGGTACGGTGTTCCTGCCCGACTTCGCCCTGCGCCACCCCGACGGGCGCACGGTTTATCTGGAGATCGTGGGGTTCTGGCAGCCGGAGTATCTAAAACGAAAGCTCGAGAAGGTGCGCGGGGCCGGGCTGGATAACCTCATCGTGGCGGTCTCTGAGCGGCTCAACCTCAGCAAGGAGAAGCTCGAGGGGGTGCCCGCAAAAGTGGTTTTCTTCAAAGGCCAGCTCAAACCTGAGGCTGTGCTGGATGAGCTTAACTGGTTCTGACCCTCATTGGCGGAACGCAGACCTCCTTCGGTAGATGACGGGGAGAGGCTTTAGCACGTCCACCCAGCCTTCTCATTGATTTTAGGAAACATCTAAAAACACTCAGATTGCTGTCCTGAAAGCTTTCCAGAACGTTGTTTCTAGTGTGTCGACTTTGGCCCGGACGGGGATTCTTCCCTGTTAGAGACATCACAGTTGCTGGGAGTCGAAATTCTAACGTGGGGTTACACAACGCCGTTTTGCGTCCTATAGGCGTTGCCAGGGAGTTTTTATGAACCGTTTTATAGTCGCTGGCTTGTTGACCTTAGGGTTGGGTTCCGGGGCCGTGCTGGTGCAGGCGCAGTCCTCGGCTTCGGGAGCCTATACCGCGGCCCAAGCCACTACCGGTAAAGCCCAGTATAGTCAAAACTGTGCCGGTTGCCATGGGGCGAATCTTCAAGGGGGTGCGGGACCTGCGCTCAAGGGGAGCAGCTTCACCGCAAAATGGGCCAACGGCAGCAAAACCGTGGATGACCTCTATTACATCATCCACACCCAGATGCCCCTCAACGCGCCGGGAAGCCTCAAGGAGAGCCAATATCTAGCGATCACCGCCTACATATTGCAGCAGAACGGGTACAAGGCGGGGAAAACCGCCCTCAGTAGCAAGAACCTCAAGAGCATCAAGCTGACCAAG
Organism: Meiothermus sp.; assembly: GCA_040290005.1. Taxonomy (GTDB): domain Bacteria; phylum Deinococcota; class Deinococci; order Deinococcales; family Thermaceae; genus Meiothermus. The sequence continues at coordinate 2,955 of PSMF01000141.1, read as the reverse complement.
CCGATGTAGCGATGTGATGTAGCGATGTTAGGAAGGAAAACCCAACTATGCACAACTCTTGGAAACGGGCAGGACTTCTGGTTGGAGTTGTAGGGGTCGCGCTAGCGGCGGGCCCCACGCAGCAGATGCTCGAGCGGGCCGACGAGGACAACGCCAACTGGCTGATGTACAACAAGGGGTATATGTCGCAGCGCTATTCGGCGCTCGACCAGATCAACACCGGCAACGTGGCCTCGCTCAAAAAGGTCTGCACCTACATGCTGGGCGAGAACGGCTCGTTTCAGACTGGGCCGGTGGTCTATGGCGGGGTGATGTATGTGACCACCCCCCACGTCACCGCTGCCATCAACGCCACGACCTGCAAGCCGCTGTGGAAGCACACCTATAAGCCCACCGGCCCCGAGCCCGCCACCGCCAACCGCGGGGTGGCGCTGTACGAGGGCATGGTGGTGCGCGGCACCGACGATGCCCACCTGATCGCGCTCAACTCGAGCACCGGCAAGCTGATCTGGAACACCAAGGTGGCCGACAGCAACAAGGGCTTTTTCCTGAGTGCGGCCCCGCTGATCTACAACGGCATCGTGCTGATCGGGACCGCCGGGGCAGACTGGGGTGCTAAGGGCGAGATGTACGGGTACGATGTCAAAACCGGCAAACGGGTTTGGAAGTTCGACCTGATCCCCACCGGCGACCAAACCGGAGCTGAAACCTGGGAAAAGGCCGAATCCGCCACCACCGGCGGCGGCTCGACCTGGACCTCTTACACCCTGGACCCCCAGAGCGGGCTGGTCTACGTCCCGGTAGGCAACCCCGCGCCTGACTTTGCCCCCGAGTATCGCCCTGGAAAGAACCTCTACACCGACAGTGTGGTGGTGCTGGACGCCAAAACCGGCAAGCTCGACCACTACTACCAACAGATCGCCAACGACTCCCACGACTGGGACACCACCGCCCCGCCGGTGGTCTATGACAACGGTGGCAACCGCTTTATGGCCGTCGCCACCAAGGAAGGAAACCTCTTTATCTACGACGAGGCGGCCAAGAACCAAGTGGCTAAAACCGCCGTCACCACCCTCAAAAACATCCCCCAAAAACCTTCCCCCCAGGGCGTGCGGGTCTGCCCCGGCTGGATCGGCGGGGTGGAGTGGAACGGCCCGGCCTACGACCCCAAGCTGGACTCGCTGTTCGTGGGGTCGGTGGATTGGTGCGGGGTGTACAAGCTCGGCGAGTTGCGCTACGTGCAGGGCCAGTTGTTCCTGGGCGGCTCGCTGACCCTCGACCCGGTGAAGCAGGGCCGGGGTTGGATCATGCGGCTGGATGCCAAAACCGGCAAGGTGCAGTGGCGCTATAAGGCCCCCACCCCGATCATCGGCGGGCTCACTCCCACCGCGGGTGGGTTGCTCTTTGGCGGGGACCTCAACGGGGACTTTCTGGCGATGGACGCCAGCACCGGAAAAATCCTCTACCGCAACAACACCGGCGGGGCGGTGGCCGGTGGGGTGGTGACCTACAGCCAAAACGGCAAGCAGTACGTGGCGGTGGCCTCGGGTAACAGCTCGCGCACCCTCTGGGGCACCACCGGCAAAGCCAAGATGGTGATCTATTCGCTGCCTTAAAGGAACCGAATGAAACGACTTTTCCTCGCCCTGACGGGCTTGGCATTTGGGGGGCTGGGGCTGTGCTTCAGCCCCGTCCTTTCAAGCTCCGAGGTGCAGCAAGCACTCGAGGGCGGCCAAGCAATGGTCAAGCCCAACCAGGGCTACTCCTGGAAAGGCTACGTACTCAAGGAGTACAGTAACGGCCTAGACTTAGAACTCACGTCCCCCGAGGTGGACGCGGTGGTGGTGGGAACCCCCTTTGAACGGGTGCGTTACCAGAGCTATCTGGCGGCTTATGCAAAAACCCCGCTGTCGGAGGCGCAGGCCCAGAACTATGCCCGCCAGTACCGCAACCGCTTGGAGTTCATCGTCTTCGCCCACAGTCCCAGCGCCGACCCCAAGGAGGGCGATTTCCTCAAACGCTTTGGCCCGGCTCGGTTGGTGGTGCAGGGCTACGGCCCACTGCGGCCTACCCAGACCGAGCGCTTCGGCCCGGCCCAGGATTTTTACAACATCCGAGGCAAGGGCAACGAGTTCCGCTTTCTGGGGTACGTGAGCTACATCTTTGACCTGAACGCCCTAGCCCGCAAGGGCATGGACCTCAAAGCGCTCAAAGGCACCCTGACCTTCAGCGACAGCACCGGGAAGAGCTATCGGCTGCGTGTCAGCCTAACCGGTTACCACTGACGCTAAATTTACCTAAGGCCGCTCCATATATGGAGCGGTTTCTTTTGTGGGCCAATTCCAGGGCGCAGACCAGAGTTGTGGAAGTGCCCGGCGGGTTTGTGATAGTTTTGCCTCAAATGGAGAGCTTCGATGGTCACTGAGCATCGGCAGAACTGGGCGGGTAACTACACCTACGGGGCGGCTCGGCTGCACCACCCTGAGACCCTCGAGCAAGTGCAGGAGTTGGTCGCAAAGCACGATAAGGTGAAGGTGTTGGGCAGCCGCCACTCCTTTAACGGCAT
>PSMF01000141.1:0-318 GCA_040290005.1 Meiothermus sp. | reverse complement strand
AGCTACATCTAGACTCTGGGCGCCGCGTGGTGCGAATCGGCGGGGGCCTGCGCTACGGCGAACTGGCCCAGGCGCTGCACCGCTCAGGGTTTGCCCTGCACAATATGGCTTCATTGCCGCACATCTCGGTCGCAGGGGCCGTCGCCACCGCGACCCACGGCTCGGGGGACCGCAACGCTAGCCTCGCCAGCGCCGTGACCGAACTTGAGCTGGTCCGCGCTGACGGCGAGCTGGTCCGGCTGGCGCGCGAGCGCCACGGGGAGGAGTTCAAAGGGGCGGTGGTCGGGCTGGGCGGGCTGGGGGTGGTTACGGGGCTCA
>PSMF01000140.1:0-7708 GCA_040290005.1 Meiothermus sp. | reverse complement strand
GCTGGTGGGCGGGAGCGGCGGGCTTTCGCGCCCCATCAAGGCCAAGTCGTACCAAAACTGCCGGGCCTGCGACATCATCGTGGATTTGCTCTTGGAAGTGGGCGAGATCGCCGGGGAGATCGAGCCCGACCAGTATCTGCCGCAGTGGAACCGCCAGGCGGGGCTGGCGTACATGGCTTTGGAAGCCATGATGGTCAACTTTAACCAGACCTGGCGCATGGCGAGCACCGGTGAGGTCTGGGTGGGGCAGGAAGCCTGGGTCACTTACCCCGAGGTGGTGCGCCTGGGTGAAGCCCATAAAGGTCAATCCAAAATCGCACTGGCAGGGCTCGAGCCGAATCTTGGGCCGGGTGTCGAACTGCACGGTTACTGGGGTGAGTTCAAGGGCCGGGTTGGGCGGGTAGACCGGGTGGTGCATCACTTCGACGCTCGAGCCTGGACGCAAGTGCATTGCTGGTGATGGGTTTTGCTCGGTAGGTTACCGCTCACTTGGGTAGTAGAATTCCAACATGGCAAAGGTCAAGGAAGCGACGCTCGAGGACTTGATGAAAGAGCCGGGCAAGGCTGAGCTTATTGGGGGAGAGATTATTCGTATGCCAGCAACGGGATTTCTACCTGGATTTGCCGCAACCCGCATCTGGCGTAGCCTCGACGATTACGCTACCGCTCAACGAAAAGGCTATGCCATAGGGGATAACGTGGGTTTCGCGGTGGATTTACCCAACCGCGAGAGTTTTAGTCCTGATGCGGCTTATTACGTAGGTCCCCACTCAGGTATGAAGTTTTTGGAAGGTGCTCCCATCTTCGCAGTCGAAGTCCGTAGCGACGGCGATTACGGTAAGAAGGCCGAGAAGGAACTTGCCGAAAAGCGAGCTGACTACTTCGCGGCGGGCACCTTAGTCGTCTGGGACGTAGATATGCTGGGTGTGGATGTGGTGAAGGTGTACCGTGCCAGCGACCCCGAAAATCCCACCATTTATCGCCGGGGTGACTTCGCCGAGGCCGAGCCTGCCGTGCCGGGCTGGAAGATGGCGGTGGAGGACTTGTTTCCGTATAGTGCAACCTAATGTCAAACCTTTTATTTGATAAAACTACCGGGAAGCTCACCAGACAAGTTCTAAATTAAAGATGGTCAAGAAAAGCAAGTTGATCCCCTTGAACTGGTAACTAATTATCAAAAAGCCGGTATTTCTTTAGCCGAGAAACTGCTCTATCACGACGGTGTAGCTATCAGCATATACGGTGAAGACACTGTTTTGCCTTTGCTTATTCGCCACTTCGGAGTTGATGGATTAGAAGCTTTACTTGATCAAGGAGCCATCGAGTTTGTTTTGGAAGCTTCGGTAGTTGCTTGCGCAATCTTTGAAGTGGAGGGTATCCTGCCACTTCAACACGGCTCGTTTAGCTCCGCAGTTCATTCCGACCTCGAGGCGTCCATCAAACTAAGCTTTTCTTTCATGACACATCAACCAAAAAGGTCGGTTCGTCGTGCACTAACCCGTCAACTAGTCAAGGCGTATGAGACAGTACCAAACTCATTAGCCGAGCAGTCTATAGAGTGGACTTACGAGAATTATCAAAATGGTGCATTCGCGGAACTTGGCATGGAGAGGGATACTCCGCTTGATAAAGCGGTACTGGATCGGCGTAAGGCGTTAGATGCATTCGCAGAAGAGGCAATGGAGCTAGCTGTATTGGCACGCTACCGATACAACTCTGATAGGTCATACCAGACAATGAAACTTATCGGTGGTAGGCTAAAGCGTTTTCAAAGGGTAGGTTTGGTCAAGGACTTTACCGACGAGATTTTTAGGATTGAAGAACTCCCTAACTTCGCTGAGCTAATTCATACCGGAGTCATAGAGGCGGAAGATATACCGAATTTACGGCGCTCGAAAAACATGACTAAGTTCCGAAACTAGGTTGCGAAAGCTACAGCGAAATATGGGGAAAAGATCGATGCGTATAATGTTGCCAAGGAATATACGAAGCTGATAATACGTCCAGATTTTTGGGACCAACAGCCTGCGAAAGCCGTCCGAACAATAGCCGTTTGGGGTTTACCCACACTTCTTACCTTAAGTGCACAGCCGCTGGAAGCGGCTGCCGTTGGCCTAGGGATGAGTGTTGTTGACACTTATCGTACAGAAGCCCTTGGCAAATCTTGGAGTCCAAAGAGTTTTTTTGAAGAGGAGATAAAGCCGCTCCTAAACGGTCAGTGAATACTTTTCAAGTATAAATACCTGCTACAATCATCCTTTATGAGCAAGGGTCGCGTACTCGTAGCCATGTCCGGCGGCGTAGATTCGTCGGTGTCCGCCGCGTTGCTCAAAGCGCAGGGCTACGAGGTAGTCGGGGCTATGATGCGCTTCTGGCCCGACAACAAAAAGGACGACTGCTTCGAGACCTGCTGCTCGCCCGATGCTGCCTACGAGGCCCGGCGCGTGGCCGATATTGTAGGCGTGCCTTTCTATCTGCTGGACTACCGCGAGGAGTTCCAGGAGAAGATCATTGACCCCTTCATCGCGGGGTACGCGGCGGGGGAAACGCCCAACCCGTGCGTGAATTGCAACACTCGAGTCAAGTTCGACTCGCTGCTTAGGAAAGCCCGGATGCTCGGCTGCGAGTACGTGGCGACCGGGCACTATGTCATCCGCGAGGGGAATGCACTGCTGCGCGGGGACCGCAACAAGGACCAGACCTATTTCCTTTGGGGCACGCCGAAGGAGGCCATCCCGCACATGCTGTTCCCGGTGGGGCACATGGAAAAGCCCCAGGTGCGCAGAATAGCTGAGGAGTTTGGCCTGCCCACCGCAAAGAAGCCCGAGAGCCAGAACATCTGCTTCGTCCAGGGCGATATAAGAGAGTTTTTAGCGGGACACATCACCGCGACGCCGGGGCCGCTGGTGGATTTGGAGACGGGGAAGCAGATCGGCGAGCACGCCGGGGCGCAGTTTTACACGGTGGGGCAGAAGAAGGGCTTAGGGCTGTGGCAGACGCACTTAGAGCGCTACGTCGTACGGGTGAATGTCGCCACCAACGAGGTCTTCGTGGGGCCGAGGGCGGCGTGCGAGTGGGGCGGGCTCGAGGCTCGAGAAGTCAACCTCCTCGTCGAACCGGACGAGTTGCCCGAGCAAATTGAGGTCCAGGTGCGCTATCGGACGAAGCCCGTCCCGGCGCGAATCGAAGAAATGACTCCCGGACGCATGACGATCCGGTTGAAGGAGCCCCAGTTTGCCGTGACTCCTGGGCAGTCGGCGGCGTTTTACTCCGGCGACCGGCTCTTGGGCGGCGGGTTTATCGCTAGGCCGATGTGGAATGGGCTCGAGCACTCCGAACTTGCCCTAGCCTAAAGTCAAAACTTCTGTAGCCGGGCTTACTTACCCCACCATTAAAAGGGGCTTCATCATGGGCTTTTATATGAAAGCCTGACATTCGCATGACATGACTTAGAGAGTATAGGGCCGTAAAAGCCAACACGGATTAGGCCGTGTGTTCGGGCTTGAAACCACTGGAGGAAACGATGAAGAAACTTCTCGCCGCAGCCGCAACCCTGGCCCTAGGGCTAGGCATGGCCCAGACCCTCACGGGCGCGGGCGCTACCTTCCCGGCCCCGCTCTACACCGAAGCCTACATCCCCAACTTCACCAAGGCTACCGGCATCAAAGTGAGCTACCAGGCCGTGGGCTCTGGCGCAGGCATCCGCCAGCTCACCGACAAGGTGGTGAACTTCGGGGCCTCCGACGCGCCCCTGACCGATGCCCAGCTCAAGGAGATTCAGGATAAGACCGGTAGCCCGGTGCTGCACATCCCGACGGCGCTCGGGCCGGTGGCCGTGATCTACAATCTGCCCGGCGTCACCGAGCTGCGTCTGGATGCCGACGTGCTCTCGCAGATCATGTTGGGCAAGATCGTGCGCTGGAACGACCCTAAGATTCAGGCCCTCAACCCCGATGCCAAGCTCCCTACCATGATGATCTCCGCCGCCCACCGCTCGGACGGCTCGGGTACCACCTTCATCTTCACCAACTACCTCTCGGCAATCTCCCCCGAGTGGAAGAGTAAGGTCGGGGCCGGGCAGTCGGTGAACTGGCCCGCCTTCAGCAGCCTGGGCGGTAAGGGGAACCCCGGGGTGGCCGCCGTGGTGGCCCAGACCCAAGGGGCCATCGGCTACGTCGAACTCAAGTACGCCTTGGAGAACAAACTCCCCGTCGCTACCCTCAAAAACCAAGCAGGAAACTGGGTGAAACCCTCGCTGGCCTCGGCCAAGGAAGCCGTCGCCGGGATCGATGTGCCCGAAGACCTTCGCCTGCCCACCCAAGTGGTCAACACCAAAGACCCGCAGGGTTACCCCATCGTGGGCATGACCTGGCTGCTCGTTTACCAGAAGCAGGAAGTCACCGCCAAGAGCGAGGCCGAGGCCAAAGCCCTGGTGAACTACCTCAACTGGGTCCTCACCGAAGGCCAGAAACTCAACGAGGGTGCTAGCTACGTGCAACTCGCTCCCTCGGTGGTCAAGCAGGCCCAAGCCCTGATCGCCACCATGACCTATAACGGCAAGCCCCTGAAGTGAGGCCATACTGCTACGGGGGGTGAGGCCAGGTGGGTCTCACCCCTTCTTGGGGAGATAACATGGCAACTGTGCGAACCCAATCCCGCCCTGGGTCATCCCCCTTGTACCGGGCCTTTGGCGACCGCCTGTTCGCTGGCATGGTTTTGGTTTTGTGTCTCCTGATCATCGGCATCGTGGTGCTGATCGGTTGGCAGCTCGGGGTAAACGGGGCCAAGGCCTTTGCGGCGTTCGGTATCGGCGGGTTTTTGGGGGGCACCACCTGGGACCCGGTTGCCAATGTGTACGGGGCTTGGCCCTTCATCCTGGGAACCCTCGTCACCAGCATCGTCGCGCTGGGGCTGGCTTTCCTACCGGCACTGGCGGTGGCGATCTTTGCCATCGAGTATGCGCCACGCTGGCTGGGAAACGTGCTGAGCTACGCCTTGGAACTCCTCGCCTCCCTGCCCAGTGTGATCTACGGCCTGTGGGGGCTCACCGTCTTAGTTCCCTTCTTGCGCGGTGGGCAGCAGACCCTATTTCTGTGGGCCTCCGACCACGCTCAGTGGCTGCTGCCTATTTTGGGAAACCCCATCGGCATCGGGATGATGGCTGCAGTGATCGTCCTGGCAGTGATGGTGATTCCTTACGCTGCCAGCCTGGCGAAAGACTCCATTGCCCTGGTCCCCAGTGCCCAACGCGAGGCTGCCTATGGTCTGGGGGCGACCAAGTGGGAGGTCATCCGCATGGCGGTGCTCCCTTATGCCAGGGGCGGCATCCTGGCCGGGGTGATTCTCGGGCTGACCAGGGCACTAGGCGAAACAATGGCGGTAGTTTTGGTCATCGGGAACAACAAAAACTTACCCTTTACGCTGTTTGGCCCTGCCACCACCATCCCCTCGGCCATCGTCAATGAGTTCGGCGAGGCCCAGGGGTTGCAGCTCAGCAGTCTGTTGGCGCTGGGCTTTATCCTCTTTATCATCAGCGGGATTTTGAACCTTTTTGCCGCTTGGATCGTCAAGCGGATGAGCGTGGATGGTCGCCTATGATGAGGGCTCCTGTGAACGGCAATTTGCGCAGACGGCAGCTCTGGGACAAGGTGATGCTGGGCTTGCTGATCCTGGGCTCGCTGATCGTGGTCGCCCCGCTGCTCCTGGTGCTCGGCAAGGTGTTTGTCACCGGCTTCTCGGCCATCAATCTGGCTTTTTTCACCCAGGACTTCCAGCCGGTCGAGGCGGGCGGCGGTGGTTTGCGCCACGCCATCATCGGCACGGTGTTGATGAACCTGCTGGCCCTGCTGATCGGTGGGGTTTTGGGTTTAGCGGGCGGCATCCTTCTCTCGGAATACCCTGACCACCCGGTAAACCCCACCCTGCGGGTGATTTCCGACCTGCTCAACGGGCTCCCGGCGCTGCTCAAGGGCTTGGTGATCTACACCCTGGTGGTCATCACCACCGGCAGGTTTTCCGGCGTTGCCGGGGCCTTAGCGCTGGGGTTGATCATGGTTCCCATCGTGCTGCGGGCCACCGAGGGGGTACTCAAGTTGGTTCCCTGGAGTGTGCGCGAGGCCGGGCTAGGGCTAGGTCTGCCCCGTTGGCGGGTGATCCTCTCGCTGGTGCTCCCGGCGGCTTCCTCGGGGGTGATTACGGGCTTGATGCTGGGCTTTGCCAGGGCCGCAGGCGAGGCGGCCCCGCTCTACTTCACCGCGGGCGGAAGCCAGTTTCTCAACTTCAACTTAGGTCAGCAGACCGAGAGCTTAGCCCTGACCATCTACAAGTACGCCAACGAGCCCTCCCCGCTGCGGGTGGAACAGGCTTGGGCTGCGGCTTTGGTGCTGACCCTGCTGGTGCTGATTGCTAGCCTGTTGGCGCGGTGGGTTACCAGGGCCCGCTAATAAGGAGGCCATACGTGGAAGAGCAACGACCTCTCACCTCACGCCCGGTCCCGGCGGCGCAACCGGTGGAGCGGGTCGAGAACCTCAAAGTTCGGATGCAGACCAAGTCCTTGAGCGTCTATTACGGTAAGAAGCTGGGTGTGGGTAACGTCACCATGCCGATCTATGCCAACAAAGTCACCGCCCTGATCGGGCCTTCGGGCTGCGGCAAGACCACCTTTCTGAGGGCCTTGAACCGGATGCACGACCTCACGCCTATCGCCCATATCGAGGGGGAGGCCATCCTGGATGGGCAGAATATCTATGCTCCCGGCGTGGACCCAGTGGAGGTGCGGCGTAAGATAGGGATGGTTTTTCAGAGACCCAACCCCTTTCCCACCCTGACCATCTACGACAACGTAGTGGCCGGGCTCAAGCTGCTGGGGGTGAACAAGAAAAGCATTTTGGACGAGGCTGCCGAGCGTTCGCTGCACCAGTCGGCTTTGTGGGACGAGGTGAAAGACCGGCTCAGGGCTCCGGGGATGAGCCTCTCCGGGGGGCAGCAGCAGCGGTTGTGCATCGCCAGGGCGCTCGCGGTGCAGCCTGAGGTGATGCTGATGGACGAGCCCACGAGTGCTTTGGACCCCATCTCCACCCAGGCCATCGAAGACCTGATGACCACCCTCAAGGAGCACGTTACCATCGCCATCGTGACCCACAACATGCAGCAGGCAGCCAGGGTCTCAGACTTCACCGGCTATTTCCTGACCGGCGAACTCGTAGAGTTTGGCCCCACCAACACCCTCTTCACCGCGCCGAAGGACCCGCGCACCGAGGCGTATATCACCGGGCGGTTCGGGTAGAGAAAGCGATGAGCAAAGAGGGAAAGTCAAAGGCGACCCCCAAGTTGCGAGGTCATGGTGAATTAATAATTCAAGCTCTTGTCTTGAGCGCCCCCTGCGCGCAGGGGGCACTGTGTAAAGCTTGTGATATACGAAACTGCTGAATGCTCGGCAACGTCGGGGGTCTGTTTAGTTCATTCCCTTGTTGCGGCGGGTAGATACCCCGCCGCTTGCGGCGTTCGTGGTGTGGTTGGTGGTGTAGTTGGTGATGTATAAGCTGAGGCGGTGAGCGAGAAGCGGTACAAGAGCCATAACGTCAGTGGGCTGCTGTACCACCTGGTGTTTCCAGCCAAGTATCGGCGGGCGGTGTTCGCTGCGGCGGTGGATCAGCAACTCACAGAAGTGAGTCTGGAGATCGAGAAACGTTACGAGATAGAGTTTCTG
>PSMF01000139.1:0-7773 GCA_040290005.1 Meiothermus sp. | reverse complement strand
TGGCGGGGGGCCTGTGGCCCTGGGCACAGGAGGGCACCGCGAAAGGGTCGCCGTGGATGGGAATATGGGGCAGTCGGCAATGCTGGGGGGTCGGTTTTACTTCCCCACACAAAAGTTGCGAAACACCCGGGTGATCACCTCGTCCGAAACGTCTTTCCCCAGGATTTCCGAGAGTGCGCCCAGCGCTCCTTCAATCGAGAGCCCGGCCAAGTCTTCGGGAGCCTCGAGCGCCTCTACCAAATGCTTTTCGGCCCTTGCCAGCGCCTCGGCATGGCGCTCGTTGGTGATCCAGATCTCGCCCTCGGGGGCATCTTGCAGCAGGCGGTCGTGGATGGCTTGGCGCAGCGCGTCCAGACCGAAACCGGTGGTGCTCGAGACCACGAGAAATCCTGTGGTGTCCCACCTCGCGTCCAGATCGGCTTTTGTCGCCACTCGGACAGTGCGTTCTAGAGGGAGGTCGGGGAGTTCGGTCTGGGGCTGGCTCGAGTCGGCCAGATACAACACAAGGTCGGCTTCCTGGGCGATCTGCAAGGCCCGTTCCACGCCGCTTCGCTCGACCAAATCCTCGGTCTGACGTACCCCGGCGGTGTCCACGGCGACGATGGGCACGCCTGCGATTTCCAGGGGAGCCTCGAGGTAATCCCGGGTGGTCCCTGGAACCGGCGTGACGATGGCCCGGTCGTAGCCCAACAGTGCGTTGAGCAGGCTGGATTTCCCCGCGTTAGGTGCGCCCACCAGAGCAATCCGAGCACCTTTCTGCGCGATGCGCCCGGCGGGGGCGGTGGCGAGCAGGTGGCGGACTTCGTGCAGGACGGGCTCGAGCCTCGCTTGAATCTCCGCTGGTTCCACCCCCTCCTCGGGATAGTCGAGCCAAGCCTGGATGTGAGCCAGCAGGTCAAAAAGTACATCAGAAAGTGCTTGAATCTTCGCCGACAACCCCGCGCTGAGGCCCCGTAGGGCCTGCCGCCGCGCCGCTTCCGATTCCGATTCGACCAAGCTCAGCACCGACTCGGCCTGGGCCAAATCCATCTTCCCGTTGAGGTACGCCCTGAGCGTGAACTCGCCCGGCCCGGCTGGCCGCGCACCGGCCTCGATCACCGTCTGCAACACTTTGCGCAAAACTGCGGGCGAACCGTGGGTGTGCAGCTCAGCGCTATCCTGCCCGGTGTAGGAGTGCGGCCCCTTGAAAGTCAGGAGCAGCGCCTCGTCGAGCGATTCCCCATCCGTTCCCAGAATCTTGCCGTAGGTGAAGGAGTTGCGCCCCAGGCTGAGCGGACTTTTGCCCTTCCACAGCCGGGAAACCAGCTCTAAGCTCCCTTCCCCCGAGACCCGCACGATCCCCACCGCCCCCTTGCCGGGCGGCGTGGCGATGGCGGCGATGATGTCGTGAAGCGAGGGGAGAGCCATGGGAATTCGTCAAGGGTCAAGAGTCGTAGAAGCGAAGCGTTCCACTGTTTTGAGTCGAGGGCTGAAGGAAGGTTCAGGGTTTAGAGTTGAGGGCAAAGACCTTGCTCTAGACTCTAAACCCTCCACCCTCGACGTTTTGGCCCTAGACCCTTGACTCTCGACCCTCGACGCTGTTGGCTAACCGCCCCAGCACCCAGTCCATCAGCGTCAGCGAGGTCTTGGCCCGGATGTAAGGCTCGGCCTCGAAGAGGTTTTGCAGGAGTTCGTCGTGGGGCAGCGGGGTCTCCAGCGGGTGGATGTGGGCGAAGACCGCGCCCCTGGGCGGCACCGGTTTGGAGTTGGCGGCCCACAGGCCCTCCATCAGCTTCCAACTGGCGGTGCTCGCCAGGAAGCTCACCTTGAGCAGGTTGCCTTCCTGGAGGGCGGCCTCGAGCTTGCGCTTGGCACTGGTGAGCCACTGGGCCAGCGCTCGGCGATCGGCCTCGAGGACCTGGAAGGTGTCGTAGAGATGTTGCGCTTCCGCTCGCAGCTCGGCCAGCTTGCCGCCCTCGTCGTAGAGGATGCGCCCGTCTAGGTGCGAGTAAAGCTCCATCGGGTTTTGCCGCATCAGCTCTCTGGCTTGCACGAGGTTACGAAAATGGAACTCGGTCCACACCCCGTCCTGCTGCTCGGCGCGGAAGCGGCGCACGCTGACCCCGGTCAGGAGCACCCAGAAATCCAGGTCGGAGCCGGGAATATTATCCCCTCTAGCTTGGCTGCCGGTGAGCAGGATTCCAGCGACTTTGGGGTCGGCGCGGAGGGTGGCGACGGTGGATTCGATAAGGGGTTCCATCCAGGGCATATCTTTACACTTGGCGAGGTTTCGCGCGTGAGATGGGTAACTTGGGTTGTTAAGCTTAGCCGTTACTTAGTGGGACATTCTAATTCGGCTTCCCAGGCCGTGCATACTTCGTCGCCAGCACCTCTGCCAGCATCCGCGCGGTGGCCTTGTCGAGATATTGGTTCCCGTTCCCGCACTTCGGGCTCAGGATGCAGCGCGGGCAGCCGCCCTCGCAGAGGCAGCTCGAGAGCAAGTCCCGCGTCGCCCCCACCCACCGCGCGAACTGCCGTGCCGCCGCCCTGGCATAGCCTACCCCGCCCGGATAACCGTCGTAGATGAACACCGTCGGCCCCGAGCCGGAGGGCAGTGGCTTGGGGTAGAAGGGGTAGGAGACCCCGCCCACGTCTTGCCGCTCGGCCAGCACAAAGAGGGGCAGCAGGCCGATCAGGGTGTGCTCGAGGGCGTGAATCGCGCTCGGGACCATCGCCTCGGTGAGGAGCGTGGTTTTGTCGGGCCAACGCGCATTGATGCGGGGGTCGGGGGTCGGGCGCAGGGTGTCGGGGAAAGTCTCAAAGCCGGTCTCGAGGGTAGGTATGACTTCCATGCCCTCGGTGGGGTGGAACCAGACGGCCTCGGTCTGGAAGGTCAGTTCGGGCATGGAGAGCTGGACTTCCTCGAGCACCGTCTCGCTGAAAAACCGCTTTTTGACGTACCCCGTGACCCGCTCGCGCATCGTCACCGGCCCCACCCACACTCCCTTCACGATTTCCTCGCCGCCCAGCACGTCAATCTCGGTCTCGGCCCGCGACTGGGTGTAGTAGTCCTCGAGGCCCGGCAGCAGCACGATTTCGCGCCGCTCGACGTCGAGGTTGCGTACCAGATAGCTTTCTCCCATGTGCAGATAAACCGCTCCAGGATGAGCTTCCCAATACGCCTGCCGCTCGTCCAGCGTTCCCAGGAGCTTCCCCTCGTTGTCGCGCAGGGTGAAGCCCTGGCTAAAGCCGCGCAGCACGAGGTCTCCGTGGGGGGCACGTTTGCCGGTGTAGAACCTGCCGTACTTCTCGATCAGGTTTTGCGCCAGCCAGGGCTTGAAGAAGGGCTCGAGCGGCTCCAAGGGCAGCTCCCGAGCGGCGCAGTGAGCGTGGAGCGGGTAGAGGACGGGGTTATCCGGGTCGGCGACGGCGGATTCGGGCGGGCTTGCCAGCAGAAGTTCGGGCTGGTTTTCGTAGAACGAGTCGAGCGGGTCTTCGCGCGGAATCCACACCACTAACGAGCGCCGCTCCCCGCGCCCGGCCCGTCCGGCACGTTGCCAGAACGAGCTTAGGCTTCCGGGGTAGCCCAGCAGAATCACCACGTCCAGCCCGCCGATGTCCACGCCCAGCTCTAAGGCACTCGTGCTCACCAGCACGCGTATTTCCCCGGTGGTGAGGGCTTCCTCGAGCCTCCGCCGTTCCTGCGCGGTGTATCCAGCGCGGTACGGTTGAACCCGTTCGTCGGCGGCGTAGCGGGCCACCAGTTCGGCGGTGCGGCGAGCGTTGGTGAAAACGAGGGTGCGCAGGCCGGTCTCGGCGGCGTATTTGGCGAGCAGGGCGGCCTCCACATTGGCGCTGCGGCGGGACTTCCCTTCTTTATCGAGGAACTTGGGAATCCACACCGCGAACTCGCGCTCGGCACGGGAAGGCGTGGCCGAGACCTGCACGAAGTCCAGCCCGGTCAGGTTGTAGGCGTGGTCGGCAGGATTGGCGATGGTCGCGCTGGCGGAGACGATCTGCGGGTTCGCGCCGTAGTGCTTTGCTAGGCGGATTAATCGCTGAAGGATGAGCGCGGTGTGCGTCCCGAAGACCCCGCTATAAGCGTGCAGCTCGTCGGTGACGATGTATTGGAGCTTCGAGAGGAACTGCGCCCACTCCGCGTGGCGCGGCAGGATGCCGAAGTGCAGCATGTCCGGGTTGGTGAGGATAGCTTGGCCGCGTTCACGGGCTTTTTTGCGCTGGGAATCGGGCGTGTCGCCGTCGTAGGAGAAGATCCGGTCGGCAACCTCGAGTGTTTCCCCCATCAGGCGCAATCTTCCCAGTTGGTCATGGGCCAGCGCCTTCGTCGGGTACAGAAGGAGCGCGGTCCCGCCCTCGAGCACCGCCTTCAGCACTGGAACCTGGAACACCAGACTTTTCCCCGAGGCCGTCGAGGTCGAGAGCACAACGTTGTGGCCCTGCTCTAATCGTCCCAACGCTTCAGCTTGGAAAGTGTAAGGTGCAATCCCCAATGCACTTAGTACGCCTGCAAATATGCCCTCGTAGTCGCAAGTTTCAGGTGGCTTGGGCGGCAGGGTGCGGGCGAACTTGAGCTGGCCCGCGTAACCTTCGAGGTTAGTCGCGTAGCGACCGGCGCTGTGCGCCGCCTGGAGGCCGCGCAGCCACTCGGCATAGTTGGAATAGGGGAGAAGCTCTTTGGGCAGCACCGTGGCCTTTAGCATGACCTAAAGCGGCGGTTTGTATGTGAGTTGGGGCTCGAGGGCAGCAAACTGCGGTGCAGCCAACCAAAAAGCTTCCTTCCTGGGCTGGGTCTATTGGCGCTAAGCCCTTTTCAATGCTATACTCTCAAGGCTGCCGAGTTCACCAAGCCCTCGCTTCGGCGAGGCACTCAGGCCGCAAGTGAAGGGCCAAAGGCCCCCGGCCATGCCGGTACTAAGGAGAAACAATGGCTAAGATGAAGACCCATAAGGGCGCCAAGGGCCGCGTAAAGATCACGGCCACTGGCAAGGTGATCGCCAAAAAGCCGGGCAAACGGCACCTCAACTGGCACAAGTCGGGCAGCGCCCGCCGCAGCAAAGGCCGCAGCTTCACCTTCTCCAAGGGTGAGGAACGCCGCGTCCACGAGCTGATGCCCTACGACGTATAAGGAGAGGTGAAGAATGCCACGCGCTAAAACCGGTGTAGTCCGCCGCCGCCGTCACAAGAGGATTTTGAAGCGGGCCAAGGGGTTTTATGCCCTGCGCTCGAAGAGTGTCCGTAAAGCACGCGAGACCCTGCTGAACGGGGCCATGCGCTCGTTCAACGACCGCCGCAAGAAGAAGGGTGACATGCGGCGCACCTGGATCGTGCGTATCAACGCTGCCGCCCGTCAGCACGGGATGAGCTACAGCGTGTTCATGCACGGCCTGAAGAAGGCCGGTATCGAGCTTGACCGCAAGATTCTGGCCGACATCGCCGTGCGCCAGCCCGAAGCCTTTGCCGAGTTGGTGGGCAAGGCCAAAGCCTAAACACGTTTTCGCGTAGGGGCGCAATGCATTGCGCCCCTACGCTGTTTTTGGGCCTTCAAACCCTACGACGCCGAAGGCTTCTTGAATTGGCAGCGGAACCGGTTTGGGCCGCCCCCTGGCCACGTCAATCCAAATCCAGTCGGTATCGCACTCGACCAGCAGTTGATTATCCGCTGCACGGCGCACCTCGTTATGGCGGCTGGCCCGAAACCCCTTGAACGCGGTGATTTGCGTGGAGACTAAGAGCTCGTCCCCCAGCACCGCCGAGCGATGGTATTTGATGACGTGCTGATGTACCACCGGGATTACCCCGATGGCCTTCAGCACGGGGAAAGTCATGCCCACCCTGGCCGCGTGCGCCACCACCACATCCTCGACGTAGCGCAGGTAGACCGTGTTGTTGACGTGCTCGAGTTCATCTATATCTTCAGGCTTCACGACGATGCGGTGGGCATGGCGGGTGCGGTCATCCATCCTGTTCAGTGTATCGGACTAGTAATGAGCGAAAGGCATAGAGCGGAGAGCAGAGGGCAGAGCGCTAAAACGTCAAAGGCTCTCTGCTCTTGGCCCTCTGCCCTTGGCGTTCTTAACTCCTCGCTATTGCCCCTGCCCGAGCGAATACCCCGGCTTCCCGTCGAAGTTGTACAGGTGCTCGGTCTTGATAAAGTCCATCCCGCCCCGCGCCGCGTTGCCCAGAAGTTCCACGATGGCGTGGTGGTCGGGAGTTTGGCCCTCCACCGCCATAAACCGCCCGCGCCAGTGGTCGGTGCGGAAAGTCTCGGGGAAACCGCCGGGCCAGACCTTTACGCCGCGGTTGGTGATGAGCTTGAGCTCTAGCTTATCTGTCTCCAGCGGCTTGAGCAGGGCCGCTAGCTCCTCGGGTTTGGTCCCCCGCCAGTTGAAGAACACGTCAATCCCTACCAGTTCCCTTTTGGCTGGGTTTTGATTGCGCACCATCAGTGGGACCATCGGTTCCTTGCTGGCTTGGCCGAACTTGACGGGGCGCAGCCGCTCGGGTTCTTGTCCCAGACGAGCGATTACGGCGTCGGCGAACTCCGCTGTACCGACCTTCTTCTCGCTGACCCGCTCGTCGTAAATGTCGGCGGTGTGGAGGCCGTCCTCGAGGGTTCTCAACCACGCATTCTTAATTCTCGCGGCGGCCTCCGGCTGGCCGATGTGGACGAGCATTAAGATGGCCCCCTGTAAGAGCCCCGAGGGGTTTGCCACGCCCTTGCCCGCGATGTCGGGGGCGCTGCCGTGCACCGCCTCGAACATCGCGCAGTCGTCGCCCACGTTTGCGCTGCCCGCCAACCCCACCGAACCCGCGACCTCGGCGGCGATATCCGACAGAATATCGCCGTAGAGGTTGGGCGCGAGAATCACGTCGAAGCGCTCGGGCATCTCGGCCAGCCGCGCTGCGCCGATGTCCACGATCATGTGCTCCTTGGTCAGTTCGGGATACTCCTCACCGATCTCGTTGAACATCCGGTGGAACAGCCCGTCGGTGAGCTTCATGATGTTGTCTTTGGTGATGCAGGTGACCTTTTTGCGCCCGCCCCGCCGGGCGAACTCTAAAGCATACCGTACGATCCGCTCAGTGCCCGGCTTGGAGATGAGCTTCAAGCACTGCACGACCTCCTCGGTCTGCTGGTGCTCGATTCCCGCGTACAAATCCTCCTCGTTCTCGCGGACGATGGTCAGGTCAATGCTCTTGTGCTTGGTGGTGACGAAAGGCTCGTAGCTCTGTACAGGACGCACGTTGGCGTAGAGTCCCAGGGTCTTACGCACCGTCACATTGAGGCTTTTATAGCCTCCGCCCTGAGGCGTGGTGATGGGGCTTTTGAGAAAGATTTTGGTGCGGCGCAGGCTATCCCAGGCTGAATCCTCGATGCCGCTGGTGTGGCCGCGCAGGTAGACGCTCTCGCCGATTTCGATGACCTCGGGGGCGATTTGGGCACCACCCGCGTCCAAGATTCTCAGCACCGCCGTCATAATCTCCGGCCCGATGCCGTCGCCATAGGCCACCGTGATAGGGGTCTTGCTCATCCAGTTCCCTCCGCTGTACAGGTTACAGGGGAGGGTCCGGGCAAGAAATTATTCAGGGCCACCGCGCTTTCCTGTTATACTCACGTACAATCTGGGGGACAGCAGCTTAAAAAAGAGATGTTTAAGGTCGAAGGCCGAAGGCCAAACGCCAAAGGCCCGAATTTGATGATATAAGAATGCATCCAGAGCGGTATTCGTGAATACACGATTTTGACGTCCCCGGCGTGAGATATGAAGTTGC
>PSMF01000138.1:0-7851 GCA_040290005.1 Meiothermus sp. | reverse complement strand
ACAGGGGCAGATTGAAGTCAAGGGGGCCAAGTACAGCGGCGCCATGCCTGCCTGGAGCCAGCTCAGCGACGCCGACATCGCCGCGGTGCTCAACCACATCTCGACCCAGTGGGGCAACAAGTTCCCTGCCGATCAGAAAGCCTTTACCGCCGACGAGGTCAAGGCCCAACGCGGGACCAAGCTCACCGCCCAACAGGTCTACGCCAACCGCCAGAAGATCGGCTTGAAATAACGAACTAAGGAGGAGGGTGGAACTGGTCTCTGCCCATCGGCTTTCGGCAGCCCCCAGCCTCGGCATATTATCGCGCGAGCCAAACCTCAGCCCGTAACCCGTGGGGCAGATTGGTTTTGAGCTCTAGCCGACCCCCGTGGACCTCAGCTACCCGCGCCACTACGCTCAACCCTAGCCCGCTCCCCGGTGTGCGGTTCCCCGGAGCCCGGTAAAAGGGCTCGGCAGCCCGCCGCAGGACCTCGGGCGACATTCCCGGCCCGTTGTCGGTGACGCTCAACACGGCGTAAGCGCACCGCTTCTCTACCGTCTCCTCCAGCTCCCTCAGGCTCGCAAAGCTCCGATTGGCTAAAGCCTCCCTCAACAGGGGAACCCCCACCTCCGCCGGGGATAGCTCCGGGGTATAGGCGCAGGTAGTGCAGGTGCAGTCCCTTGGGGACTCTGAGCTCCCTGGAGCGATGCCAGCCCGCATTATCCAAACATCAGCACGATCTCCTTATCCCCGATCTCCTTATCCCCTCCGGGATTCACCTCGCGCATCAACTCCTCCAGCGCTAGAACCATCCTCTCCGTGCTCACCGTGGGCAGGGTATACAAAGAGGTACACGTACAGCCACTCGTAGCAGGTCTGGGGGTGCGCTATGGGCGGCTGGCCCCGCACGCTCCAGACCCGGCGCACCACAGGCTTGAGGCCCAGCCGGGCCCCATCCTGGTACCAGAGCTCTAGGGTCTTATCTGGATGCGCTTCTCGGAGCTGCTTGACCAGGTCCTGGGTGTTTTTTGAAGGCCGCTTGCCGGTGGCGAGGACGGGGCCTCTTCAAACGGAAGCCCAGCCGGTGCAGGTAGCGCAAAGGGGTGGTCCCCCACAGGTTTTTATCCCACCGCTCGTACACCCAAGCGGTGACCTTGGGGGCTGTCCAAAGTCCACCGTCCGGGGCAGGACCCCAGGGGGCCTGTTGCTCCTCTTGGTTCAGGATGGGACGGCTGCCCCTGGGGTTGATCCAGTGCCGGTCGCGCGGGCCGGAGGGGCCCTCCTGGTTGTATCGCTGGACGAGTTTGTAGACCCAGTCACGGCTGAACCTGGTGCTCTCGGTAATGGACTTGATGGAGTGGCCCTTTGCCTAGAGCCAGATGACCTGCCAACGGGTCTTCTCCTTGGCGTCCTGGCCGGTGCGGTAAGCGGTTTACAACTCCTCTAGGATCTGGTGAGGAACAAGGGGGACTGGTTTCCTGCCCATGGGGGAAGTATAGACAAAATGTTAATCTTCAAAAGAGTTTGGTATAAGAGGCAAACGCTTCTTCAGGAGGCCGAGGAGTGTGGCAAAATTATTGCACAAGCCACGGCCAACCTTAGCCCGCTGAATCAACTTAAGGCATAAAGCACTGTCTGTCGAGTAATCCTCTACCCCCAGCCTTGGGTTTGGGGTACTGGGCCGCTGCTGTTGCCTAGCCGGAGGATACAGGGCAGCGAAAGCTGCCTAGGGAAGGCCAAGCCACCCAGGAGGTGCTCCGCCAGCAGGCGCACCGCCTCGCGGCCCATGGCCTGACGGGGGATCTCGAAGGAGGTCCAGCCGGGTGCACCGTCTTCCTCCCCACTCAACGGGTCCCCTAGCACCACATAGGATAGGTCTCTAGGCGCTTCCAGGCCCAACTCGGCCATGTGGCCTTGAAGCCTGCGGGCAAAGCGGTCGTTTTCCAGTACCAAGGCGCTGACCCCGGAGCGCAGGAGGCGTTTGAAACAGGCCAGAGTGAACTCACCAGGCTCCAGACTCACCACCTCGCCCACCCCGGTTTCCCGGTAGCCCTGCCGCCGGTCGAGGGCCGATTCCTGCTGCTTGGGTTCGGCCAGGTAGACGAACTTGCGGTGTCCCAAAGCCAGGAGGTGCTCGACGAGCTGCCAGGTGGCAGCAGTATAGTCGGCGGTTACGTAGGAGAGGTTTCCTCCGGGGATCTCCCGTCGCCCGATGAACACGCAGGGGTGGCCCTCGGCGATAACCTGGGCCAGCTCCTCGCGGTGAGCCGGGTCCATGAAGCCCAAAAGCAGGGTTCCATCTGCGACGAGCAGACGGTTGGTGCCGCCCCGGTAGATGCTCCGCCGGTTGCCCTCGCCCACCGTGCGGGTGTGTAGCAACAAATCGAAGTCCGACCGGCTAGCCTCCTCCTCGATGCCCTCCAAGAAGGGGTAATAGAAGTCCTTGCGGTTGGTGGGGAACACCGAATCGTAGGTGAAGACCCCCAGGATGCGGCTCATGCCCCCGGCCAGGCTCTGTGCAGCGATGTTGGGGGTATAGCCCAGCTCGCGCATGGCCTGGAGCACCCGGTTGCGGGTCTCTTGGTTGATGCGGATATTGCCCTCTTTGCCGGTCAGCACCGTCGAAACGATAGCCTGCGAGACCCCTGCCCGCAGGGCGACATCTTTCTGGGTGACTCGGCGCTTCTCGGCCATGGGTCAGTAGCTGGGGCTGGGGGTGAGGCGCTGCGGCTCCGGCCAGAAGAGCTCAAAGCCCAGCTCGCTGATCAGCCGCTGGAAATTGGATAGCAGCCGGGGGATGTTGCGCACCTGGCTCGGCGTGTAGTTGTGGTCCAGGCAGTAGGCGGCCAGCGCCCCGGCGGCCTCCCCGATGTTCCACTCTACCGGGTGCAGCCGGTAGCAGCCATTGGTGATGTGGGTGACCCCCAGGTTCTTGCAGGCCGGGAGCAAGTTCTGCACCCGCACCGGGATCAGCGCCCCCAGGGGGATCTGAAAAGGCCAGCTGGCGATGTCCACGTAGTTGCGCCCAGCGGTGCTGGGGTGCAGGTCGATGCGGTACTGTCCGATGCCCACCGTGTCGTGGAAGACCTTTGCCCCCTGCAGGTTGCCGCGGGCCTCGACGCCCACGTGCTGTTCGAGCACGGTGAACTCGGCCTTGATCCGGCGGCTTTCGCGCACATATACCGCCTTAGCTAGGCCGTGGTCTGTACCGGTCATGTCCCCCCGCAGCCGCAGCCCCGGATAGCCGGTGCCCCCGTCGGGCCGGGGGGCTTCGGTCTGCATCCAGTACATCAGCGAGAGGCTGAGCTGCCGGGCCCCTTCCAGGTGGCGCTGCCGCTCTTCCTCGCTCACCCCGATGATCGGGCCCAGCCAGTAGTCGATCTGCGGCCAGTTGACCAGGGTAACATCGCTTTTGTAGCGGCCTTCAGGATAATGCCGCTTAGCGAAGATCCGGCGGAAGTGCCAGAGGTCCCCTTTGTGGGGGATCTCCACTGGGTCAGAGAAGAGGTCGCGGTGCACCGCCTGGTGGGTGATCGGCTGGCAGAGGGTCCAGGAAAGCTGCTTATCCGGCCAGAAAGGGGCCTGGTAGTTGCGCCAGAAGTCGTACTGGGTGGGCTTGAGGATGGTGAAGTCCTCGCCCTCGAGGTAGTCCATAGCGAAGCACCAGCTCACCGCCTGCTGGTTCAGCGGGTCGGCTTCCGGCAGGGCGTGCGGCTCGCCGGTCTCGGCCTGACCTTCGGCCCCGACCACGTGTTCGACTTGGCCCAGCTCCAGTAGCTCACCGGTCTCGGTAGCATCGAGGACATACGGGGCCAGCAGGGTGCGGCGCTCACCGGAAAGGGTGTTTTCGACCACCACCGCCTGTACCCGGTCCCCCTCGCTCAGGACTTGCACCGGGCGGGTATTGGGCCAGATGTCGAGCTGCCGGTCGGAGCGGTAGGGGGCCAGCATCGCCTCCAGCACGGCCAGGGCCACCCGCGGTTCGTGACACAGACGGCTCACGTTCCCGGCCCCGGGGTTGAGGTATGGCTCGGCCCTCGATTCAGGCCGCAAGGGGTAGTGGCGGCGGTAGTAGTCGCGTACCCCTTCGCGGAACTGCCGGTAGGTGGCAGTGCAGCCCACCTCCTCGATCCATAAACCCTCGTCGGGAGGGACGGCTTGGCTGGTGAGCTGCCCGCCGATCCAGTCAGTCTCCTCGGTGAGGATCACGCTCTTGCCCAATCGCAAGGCGGAGAGGGCCGCGGCCACCCCGCCTAGTCCGCCGCCGATGATGAGTACGTCGCAGCGTTGCTCCATGGATGATTTGTCCCTTCGGTTTAGCCTTTCATGCCGCTGCTGGCTAGGCTCGCCACGAACTGCCGCTGGGCCAACAAAAACAGCAGCAGGATGGGGATTGCTACCAGCGTGCCGCCCGCCAGGGTGAGGTTCCAAAACACCCCACCCAGCGGGTCGGTGAAGCGCTGGAGGGCCAGCGGCAGGGTCAGCTTGGGTTCGGAGTTGAGGTAGATCAGTGGGTTGAAGTAGTCATTCCAGCTGTTGAGCATGGCGAAGATCGCCACCGTCACCAGGGCCGGGCGGCTTAGGGGCAGCATGATGTGCCAGAACACCCCCCAGTGGGTGAGCCCATCCACCCGCCCCGCCTCCTCAAGTTCCTTGGGTAGGGTGATGAAGTGCTGGCGCATGAGGAACACCGCCAACGCGCCGGTGGCGCTGAAGATCTGCAAGAAGATCACCGGCAGGTGGGTGTTGATGGCTCCTAGGTTCTTGAACAGGATGAACTGCGGCACGGCGGTGAGTTCGCTGGGGATCATCATCGCCCCCAAAGTCAGGATGAAGAGCACATCGCGGCCCCAGAAGCGGAGCCGGGCGAAGGCGTACCCGGCCAAGGCCGAGAGCAAGGCGGTCAGCGGGATCACGATGGCTAAGATGTAGAGGCTATTCAAGTACTGCCGAGCGAAGGGGTATTTGGCGAAGATCTCGCGGAAGTTCTCGAGCGAGAGTTTAGCGGAGTCGAGCTGGAACGGGTTGCTAAAGATCTCCGCGCCACTCTTGAAAGAGCTGAGGAACATCCAGGCGATCGGCACCACGAAAGGCACCGAGACCAAGACCAAGAAGGCCACCAGCAGGACGTTCCAGTAGGGGTTAGCTTTCATAGAACACCAGCCGCCTGCGCAGGTTCCACTGGAGCACGGTGAGCCCCAGCACCACCACGAAGAGCACCACCGCCACCGCCGAGGCGTAGCCGAACTCGAAGAAGCTGAAACCCTGCTTATACATGAAGAGGATCAGGGTGGTGGTAGCCTCGGCGGGGCCGCCCCCGGTGAGCACGAACACCGGGGTGAAGAGCTTCAAGGCCCCGATTAGGGTCACGATAAATACCAAGAACACAGTAGGGGAGATGAGCGGCAGGGTGATGCGGAAGAAGGTCTGCACCGGGGTGGTGCCGTCGAGCACGGCTGCTTCATGCATCTCCTTGGGCACCCCCTGTAGGGCACTCAGGAAGATCACCGCGTTGAGTCCCACCGCCTTGATGACCTCAATCACCACCAGAAGCCATAGGGCCAACGACGGCTCGAAGAGCCAGTTGGGGCCTTGGGTCCCGGCGGCGGCCAGCATCTGGTTGATGGGGCCTTCGGGTTGCAACAAGAACTTCCAAACCAGCGCCCAGGCCACCACCGGCATCACTACCGGCGAGAAGATGATCGTGCGGAAGATACCGATGCCGCGCAGCTTCTGGTTGAGCAGCACGGCCAGGCCCAGGGCGCTGGAGATGTTGAGCACCAGGATGCCGATGGTGAAGAGCGCGGTAACTCCCAGCGAGCGGTAAAAGCCGGGGTCCTGAAAAAGCCGCTGGTAGTTGTTCAGCCCCACCCAGCGGGGCTCGTCGAGCAAGGACCAGCGGGTCCCGGAGATCACCCACACCGCGGCCAGCGGCAGAATCACCAGGACCAGCATCCCCAAAGCATAAGGCAGGGCGAAAAGTAGCCCGGTGAGTTGTTCCTGCCGCCGCAGCTGCATAGGGGTCTCGATCTACTGGAGCGCGTCCACCTGGCGGCAGATGTCGCTGAGGACAGCCTTGAGGTTAGCGTTCGGCTGGTAGAGGCGATCGAGCCCGGAGGTGATTACGTCGTTGGCCTTGGGCCAGTTAGTGGTGGTGAGAAACACCTTAGCCGACGTCACCTGATTAACCAGGGCTACCTTGAGGCTCTCCGCGGGGATGAGCGGGTTGCTGCTCAGATAAGCCGGGTTGGAGAGGACGCTCTTGCGGGGTGGGGGGAAGAAGCGAGCGGTGCGGGCCATTACGTCCTTAGAGGCCAGGAAGGCCAGGAACTCAGTGGCCTCTTTAGGGTACTTGGACTTGGCGAAGACCACATACCCGGCCTGGCCGAGTTGGGTGATGCGTCCGCTAGGGCCTTTGGGCATGGGGGCGATGCCCCACTTGAAGTCCACCGTGCGCAGCTGGGCCGAGTAGCTCACGTTGTCCATGTACATGGCCATGCGCCCGGTCTCGAAGGTGGTCTGATCGCCGGGGCGGGGCATGCTGCCGCTCTTGAACATCATCTCGTGCAGCAAGGTGAAGGCTCGCACGCTGCCGTCGCTATCGAGGGCGCACTTGAACTTGTCGTCGTAAACTCCCCCGCCATACGACCATAGCACCGCCAGGGTGCCACTCGACCAGGCTCTGGGGTCGAGGCGCATGACGCGGGCGCCAAAGGCCCCGGTCTTCTCCTTGATGGTGTCAGCGGCCTTCTGGAAGGCGGCGTAGTCCCAGGTGCCCTTGGCGTACTGGGTCATCGGGTCCGGCACCCCGGCCTTGGCGAAGAGGTCCTTGTTATAGAAGAGCACCTGTGGGGAGTTCGAGAACGGCACTCCATAGATGCCGTTCCCCTTGCGCCAGAGGTTCAGGGCGCTAGCTGGGAAGTCGGCGGCGTCGAAGTTGCGGTCGGCGTAGAGGCTGGGCCGTAGATCCACCAGGGCATTGCTGGCCAGGAAGGCGGGCACGTCCCGCTCAGCCAGCCAGCCCACGTCCGGGGCGTCGCCGGAAGCGACCTGGATCGCCACCTTGCGCGGGTAGTCCGCGAAAGGCGTGACCTCGACGGCGACGTTCACCCGCGGGTTGCTGTCGCTGTACTCTTTGGCCAGCTGCTGCAAGAGGGCCAAGCCGTCGCCCCCCGCCCAGGTTGAGAAGCGCAGGTTGATCTCTTTCTGCGCTGAGGCCGCGCCTACGGCCAACAGGGCCCCTAACGCCAACAGAACTCGTTTCATCGTGGCCTCCTGATTACCCCAGATTGGTTGATTATACGCATAGGGTTATGCGTATTATTAGCATCTTTTACCCTCTTAAGTCAATAAGTGACGTGCCGACCTTTCTCCTCAAGTTCCGACAAGGGCTTGCTGAAAGGGGAAACCGACCCGGAGCCTTCGGGAGAAGGAAAAGACCCGAGAGGGCCAGAGGCCCCTGTTCACCCGGTAGTCCCCCCATTTCCGCCACCCAGCCTCCCTTTTTCGCGCCACTCTCTGCGCATCACCTCCCCAACCACTAGCCCCAAAGCATAGGCAAAAGCCAGAAGCCTGAGGACTTTTTCCGCGTTCTCAAGCGTCTTGCTCATCACACCCTCCATCCGCAGGTACCCCTTCAGGTCTCATCCGCTCCCGGTAAACCCGCAAAAGCTCCCCAGGGGGACCAGAAGGGGCAGCGTCCGACCTTCCCTATCTTCAAGATGGACCTTTTGCCCAGCCGCACCACGCATCAGACCCCAGCCTCTTCCATGTCCTCTAACCAGCCCGCCAAGGAAAACTCCCGGTCAAACACCCACACCGTCCCCGGCTCCACCTACCTCAACGCCTCCCAGAGGGAGGAGCGCCAGGC